>JBFGLJ010000008.1:0-32223 GCA_041576235.1 Gemmatimonadales bacterium
CCCCCCCCCCCGACCCAGCGCCACCTCCAAGGCAAGACGATTCGCAAACGCATCTACGTCCCCAACCGGCTGCTCAACTTGGTGGTGAACTAGCATGCGGGTGGGCCAGCTGCCGCTGGCTCGGCCTCTGCAGGTAAGATGTTGCTATAGAAGACGTTAGCGTCGCCGGACACATCGTCTCCCGGCCCCCGGGGGACGGGGGATGCCGGAGCCGGGCCGTCGGGCTGCAACCATCCCCGCAGGCTCGGCATCCTTCTGGACAGTGATGACAAGGGCTCTCGTGGTGGATTCCTACACCGTGGCGGATGTGGACTCCGTGGTCGCCAAGGCGCGACGCGGCGATCCTTCCGCCCTCGAGGCGCTGTACCGCGCCTTTGAGGTGCCGGTGTACAATCTCGCCAGGCGGATCTGCCGCACTGTCGAGGACGCCGAAGACGTGCTGCAGGAGACCTTCCTCGAAGTGGCCCGGAGCATCCGGACCTACCGAGGAGACGGGTCTCTCTGGGGCTGGATTCGCGCCATCGCATCCAGCAAGGCGCTCATGAAGCTTCGCCGGAACAAGTATCGGGACACCGACGAGCTCCACGAAGAAGTCACGGCTCACCGGCGCGACGATCACCTGCTACGAATGGATCTGGAAGCCGCCCTGGACCGCTTGCCGGACGTCTCTCGGGCGGTCGTGTGGCTCCACGACGTTGAGGGGTATACCCACGCGGAAATCGCCGACATGATGGGGAAGACCACCAGTTTTTCGAAGTCGCAGTTGGCGCGGGCCCATGTGCGGCTGCGCCGGTGGTTGGGTGAGGAGGTCAAGGCATGAGCCGTCCCGCCTCCACCGCACCGCACCTCACGATGGATCGGTTGCTGGCGGTCATGGAGCCGGCCAGCGAGCCGGGGCACGCCGCGGCCCGAGCCCACCTCGAGGGCTGCGCGCACTGCCAGTCGGAGCTCGATCGCCTGCACCAGCGCACCGCTCGGCTGCGGGCGCTGCCGGCCCTCAAGCCGGAGCGGGACCGCTGGCCCGATGTACGGCGGCATGTTGCCGCCCGCCAGCTCCGGCGCCGGCTGGTGTGGGGGTCGGTCGGAGGAGTGGCCCTGGCCGCGTCGGTGGCCGTGATCGTGCTGCTTCGACCGGCGCCTTTGGAGATGGAAGCGGTACACGACCCGCAGGCCGAGATCGAAGCCGCCATGCTGCAATCGCAGCTGTTGGAGCGGGCCCTCGCCGAGTATGCCCCCGAACGCCGGGTGACAGACGGCTATACCGCCGGCGTGGTTGCCGAATTGGAGGACCGCATCTCGGCGCTCGACGAAGAGCTCCAGATCTTTGAGCCGACGCCGAGCTCGGCGGCGAGCAATGACCTGCTCCGGCTGTGGCGCGAACGCGTAGGACTGATGGATGCCCTCGTCGACGTTCACGTGACCCGGGCCAGCCACGTCGGACTCTAGGTCACCACACCGCGATGATCCGGATTCTATTCGCCGTTGCCGCAGTCGCCCTGGGTGTGGCTCCCGCGCAAAGCCAGGAGCGGACCGGGCGGCACAGTCTAGAGCGTGCCCGCCAGCGAGCCGCCGAGGCCGACTCCTTCTTCCGCGGCTATGTGCAGTTCCTCGGTCTCCGGCGCGCGTATCTTGGGGTCAACATCAATACCCGCTCGGGTGCCACGGATTCGATCGGAGCGCTCATCCACTCCGTGTCGCCCAATGGGCCTGCAGACAAGGCGGGGATTCAAAGTGGCGACATCATCACCACGGTCAACGGCCAGTCACTGCTGACGGCACCGGCGGAACCAGGAGGCGCCAACAGCTCCCTGTCTGGGTTGCGGCTGATCGAGATGGTGGCGCGCCTGCAGCCGAACGATACGGTAGCGGTGGAGTTGCGGCGAGGCGGCTCGACCATGCGTGTGACGCTGGTCACCGAGCCACCGCCGTATTACGTCCGGAGCTGGCAATCGCCCGATGGCCGTCGCGGCTACGCCTTCGGAACCGACAGCTTTGCGGTTGATGGCGATACCGGCCTGATGGAGACCGCTCGCCGCCGGCAGGACGCCCTGCGTGCTTTTCGAGAGGGACTTCCCCGAGTGCCGTTGCTCCCGCCGCTTCTCGAACTCGAGGTCACGTCGCTCAACCCGGATCTGGGGGAGTACTTCGGGTCCACGGAGGGCATCTTGGTCATCAGCGCGCCCGCGAGATCGGCCCTCGGCCTCAGGGGGGGCGACGTGGTCCTTGCGGTCGACGGGCGGAAGCCGACGAGCCCCGGCCATCTTCTGCGCATTCTGGGGACCTACGAAACCGATGAAGGCATCCGGTTCACGATCATGCGCAACCAGCGACGCGTCACTGTCACCGGGACGGTCGAAAAGCTGTCACGCTAGACCACCGCGGGTCTACGAGCTCTCCCCCGCAAACAGATATTGCTCGAGATTCTGGTACAGGAAGGCCTTCGCCTGGGGGTCCTGGACGTTGAGCGCGTAGTGGTTGATCAGCGCCTGCTGGTGCTGAAGCCACTCGCTCCAGCAGGTTGCGCAAATCTCTTCGAAGACCCGCCGACCGATCTCGTTCTGGAACGGACGAAAAGCCACTTGGTTCCCGGTGCGACCGCAGCGGGTACAGTCGATGGACGTCATAGCGTGAACATACCGTGCTCCGGTGGGTCGATGCCAGGTCGCGGCGTTAGGCTTCACCGCGTTTGAGCGCCTTCACCGCGCTCGCCGTCCCGAGCCCCGTTCCAATTCCGAAGATGGCGGCGGTCGTTGTAGTGATGAACGGCAGCAGGGCGAGGGGCCACGCGGCGATGCCTCCGAGCACCGCTGCGATGACCGGAGCCAGCGGCGAGTAGATGCCATCGACAAACCGGAGCCGCCGCCGCACGAAGCCGCGCGCCGCGCTGAAACCGATGAGTCCAACCGCAAACGTGGCGATGACCGAAATGAGAAACCACATCAGGGTCTCCTGTGTGTACGGGAATCAGGTCGTGTTGCAGTACGAAACATCTCTGGGAAAAGATTCAGCCTGTCCCTTCACCACCTGATCACGGCACTTCCCCAAAGAAATCCCGAACCAAAGGCCGTGAGCACCACGATGTCCTCGCGGTTGATCCTCCCGTTGCGAAGGCATTCGTCGAGAGCGATCGGGATGGTCGCGGCGGTGGTGTTCCCGTAGTGCATGATGTTGTTGTACACCTGGTCATCCCGGAGACCCAACGATCTCTGCACCGCTTCGGAGATCCGGAGGTTGGCCTGGTGCGGGATGAGGAGGCTGAGGTCGCCGGTGGAGAGGCCTGCCTTCTCGAGCGCCGCCCGGGCCGATTCGGGCATCCGAGTCACGGCGTGGCGGAAGACCTCGCGTCCTTCCATTTGGAGGAGGTGGCGTCCCTGTTCCAGGTGGTCCGCCGAGATGCGGGGGTGATACTGCGAGCCCGGGCTGTCGACCCAGAGCTTCTTGGCGTGCTCGCCCTCGCCGTGGAGGTCGAAGGCGAGCACGCCCCGCTCGTCAGCCGGGGACGGACCCATCACCACGGCACCGGCACCGTCCGCGAAGATCACCGCGGTGTCGCGCCCCTCGGTCGAGACATCCATCCCCGTCGACTGGATCTCGGCACCCACCACGAGAATGCGATCGTAGAGGCCCGTCCGTATCCAGGCATCGGCCACGGCCAGCGAATAGACGAACCCACTGCACTGGGTGCGGATGTCGATCGCGGGGATGGTGCCCAAGCCGAGCGCATGCTGGAGGAGCACGCCTCCGCCGGGGCAGAAATGATCCGGGGTGGATGTCGCGAAGACAATGGCATCGAGCTCGGCAGCCGGGATCTGGGCCCGCGCGAGCGCGGCCGCGGAAGCATGCACCGCCAGCGCTGTGCTGGTCTCTCCTTCGCTTACCCAGCGCCGCTCCTCGATGCCGGTGCGAGCGCGGATCCATTCGTCTGAGGTGTCCATCAGCGTCGTGAGGTCGTCGTTGGTGACGACCCGCTGGGGCACCGCAAACCCCGATGCGAGAATGTGGCTGCGTCGCATGGCCTATGTTTGACCCGGGTGGGGCCGTTTGGCAAGTTCTCGCCGCTGGCGAAGGCCGTGGCCGAGGAGGACGCCCCCCCACAGCCAACCCAACCACCCCAGGGTAAGGATCCATCCCATCCCGCGCCATGTCTCCCAAACCAGGCCGATGGGGGTGAGCACCCACGGCCATGCGGCGTCCGCCCGCAAGCGGTGTCGCTCGACCACCTGGACGGCCGCGAACCCGGCGGCCGCCATGTGATCGAGTATGGCGGCGCACGGAGCGTCAGCAGGAGGCCCGGGGACGAGGTTCCACACCATGCTGGTGGCCCCCCAGCCGTGGCTGTCGCTCACGCCAAGCACCAACCGATTGGCACGCCGCGCGAGGTCGATAACGATGTCCCGCCGGGCCCGCGACAGCTCGTTTGCCTGGGGTGACGCATTGACGATCTCGAAGCCGTGAAGCCCCGCCGCGAGCAGCGTGTCGAGGTTGTCCCAATGGTAGCGCTCGTATTCTGGGATCGAGGCGATGGACAAGGCCCCAAACCGCTGGGACGCATCCCGGAGCAGCGCCAGCACCCCGGCAAGCGAATCGGTGTACGGTCGGCGATCGATCGCATCCGCTGGCCCCGCTCCGAGCAGCAGGATGTGTGCTCGCCACGCGCTGATCTCCACACCCGGACACACGTACGGCCTCCCCGGTGGCATTTCCGCAGCCAGCGCCTCGGTGGTGTTGTGATCGGTGACGAAGAAGGCGTCGAAGCCGGCCTGCTGATGCCAGCGGCGGCTGGCCTCGATATCGAAGCCGCCCCTCAAGCCGTTGACATCATGGGAGGCGTTCGTGTGGGAATGGAAGTCCACGATCGTGTGCTCTGGCGCGCCCGTGAGCGCGATCATGGGGCGGTGCCACAGGGCCCCGACCACGACAAACGCCGCAAAGCCTACGACGGTCGCGGCGGCGAGGCCGAGTTCGCGGACGATGTGCTTGTGCCGGATGACGCGGATGGTGCCCCAGAGCACGTACAAGACTGCGAGCCCGACGACCAGCCCCTCGAGCCGGGACAGGCTCAGCATGGTGGTGCCATCCCAGAGGGTGAACAGTGGGGCGGCGAGGATGTGTAACCACGGGACGCTCAGGTGGAGGCCGTCCGGGAGGGCCGCCCCCGTCGGATCGGCCATGGCCGGTGCGGGCCAAATCCTGGCAGCGAGCAGCGCTGCCGTTCCCGCCGTGGCCAGGGCCAAGCCACTGGCGCGCCGATCCTGACGGTTACCCATCCGCATAGCCATACGCGCTCTGGAGTTCGCGCACGATGGTATGCACCTCGGCCGGCCACGAGAGAGTCGAATCCTGCTGGTCCTGGTCCGTGCGCGGCTCGGGTGCCAGCGCAGCGCGGGCGACGGCCGCCTCATCGACCGGCAGCCCGCACCGCGCGAGCACAGCCCGCACCGCTGCCTCGGGGTGGGTGGTGAGGTCTTCGAAGCGCACCTGGACATATCGCGTCTCACCTAACCGGAGCCGTTGGACATCCGCCGCAATGGTCTTGGCGACCACCGCCAGTTGCCGGGCGGCTTGCACTTCGGCCGGCGCGTCCACCATCTCCTGCCACCCCGGGATCTTGGTGCCCCAGAAACGGACGTCCGACTGCTGTTTGGCGCGAATGAGACTCATCAAGTTCGTGAGCGGCTGGCGCACGCTATGGACGAACACGGCGTCCGGGAACAAGGCACTGAAGAACGGAATCTTCAGCGCAAATCCCGGTTGCTTGAGGAGCAATCGCGATTTCCGGAGCAGGAGCATACGGAGGCCGAGATCCGAGCGGATCCGATCTCGCAGGTCGGAAGTGAGAAAGGTCTCATCGAAGGCGTCGTTCTCGACCCGGTAGTCGTCCTCGTCGCCCCATCGGAAGATCAGGCGCCAGTAGGACACGCCTTCGGAGGGCGGGTTGAATCCGGCCGAGCGCGCGATGGTCCCGGTGAGCGCTCCATGGGGCCGCGGGCGGACGCCCAGAGCCCCGAGCCGGCGCAACAGGCAAATGCTCCGGGTGGCCCGGGGGAAGCGATTGTCGAGCCGGGACAGCCAGTAGAGATCGGGGTGGTTGGCCAGCATGGAGTAGAGGAGCGTGGTCCCCGAGCGCTCCGCGCCCAGGATGATGACGGGACGCTCAAGCCCAGTTGTGGCGGGGGCGGGGGAGGTCATGATGGTGCCCTCCGGCACGCCTCACCGCTGGCGTTGGGATCGCTGTTGGTCCGGAGCGACACTCGCAGTCTTGGCGGCTACTCGTAGCGGAGCGCGACGATGGGGTCGAGCATCGACGCCCGTCGGGCCGGCCAGATGCCGAAGAACAGCCCCACGACTGCGCTGAAGGCAAAGGCCAGTCCCACGGCCATCGGAGACACCAGGGTGTTCCACCCAGCCAGGTTGGCCAGGGCGATCGCGGCTCCGACCCCCAAGAAAATGCCGAGGACTCCACCCACCATGCAGAGCGCTAGGGCTTCGATCACGAATTGCATCAAGATGTTGAAGCGGGTCGCACCCAGGGCCTTCCGGACCCCGATTTCGCGGGTGCGCTCCGTCACCGACACCAGCATGATGTTCATGATCCCGATGCCGCCCACCAACAAGCTGACGGCGGCGATACTGGCGAGGAGGTAGGTGAAGATTTGGGTGGCTTGCTGTTGCGTGGCCAGAATCTGCTGACGGTTCCGCACCTGGAAGTCGTTGTCAGCGCCTGGTGGGATCTTGTGCTCCTTGCGAAGGACCCGTTCCAAGTCCACCATGCCCTGCTCGAGCGGGACACCGTCGGCGACTTTGACGGTGAGGGAGCGCACGCGGTCGGTTCCAAAGACCCGGTACTGGGCGGTCTGGAGCGGGATGAGAATCTGCTCGTCCGGGTTGGTCCACGAGCCCTCGGCTCCCTTTTCTTGGAGCACCCCAATGATCTCAAACGGGATCGCGCGGATCATGATCGTCTGGTTGAGGAGGGCCGCGGCATTGGTCTCCAACATCTCGGGGATTGCCCCGCCGAGTACCGCGTAGCGCTTCCGGGCTTCGTCGTCGCCTGCGGTGAACATCCTGCCGAACTCGATGGAGAAGTTGTTGACGTCCCGGTAGTTCGGCGTGGTCCCGTTCACGTTGACGTTGAGATTCCGGTTGCCGTGCTTCACTTGAAGTGAGGACCGCAGCTCCGGCACCACCTCGCTCAACAGCGTCGCGTCGCGGCTGAGCGCCCTGGCATCTTCGGTGGTGAGGCTGACGCGGTCGCCGGACGCAATCCCGCGCGAGAACATCTGGCCGGGGTAGATGGTCAGGAGTTGAGAGCCGAGGTTGGAAATCTGCTCTTCGACGGCGCGCTGCGCGCCGGTGCCGAGGGCGACCATGGTGATCACGGCCGCCACCCCGATGATGATGCCGAGCATGGTCAGCATGGCCCGAAGCAGATTGGCTCGGATCGACTGGAACGCCACCCGCAAGGTTTCGCCAAAGAGCATGGTGCCCTACCTTCCGCTCCCCTGTCGCGAGTTGTTGGACGATCGGACGCCCGGCAGGCCGCCGCCCGTCACGCGGTTGATCCGTTCCTGGAACCGCTCCTGGGAGCGCACCAGGCTCGCGCTCGGGAGCACCAGCACCGAGTCCGACGCCGAGAGCCCCGAGAGCAATTCGCTATAATCGAGATCGGTCAGGCCGGTCTCGACGTTGACGGCCGCCGGTCTCCCGTCCCGCAGGGTGAAGACGATGTACTGTCCCCCCATCTGCGCTTCCACTTGGCTGCCCTGAGATCGTCCCCCACGGCGTGCGCCGCCCCCCCCCGCCGCACGGATCTTTTGGAGGACGGCCCGTTCCTCTGCGCTCGGGCGCTCGCCGCTTCTGAACTTGGCGAAGATGGCCTCGACCTGGACCCGGGTCACCCCATCGGGCAAGGGAACCGTGCTTCCATTGGGGAGGGTGATGGTCTCCCGTTGGGCATCCCCTTCATCGCTGCCGGGCGCCGCTGCCAGCGATGCCTGGACGGTGGAATCGGTGGCTGGACTCTCGGCGGCCGCCAGCTGCTCGCGCACGTCGTCCATGCTCAGGCCGAGCACTCCTGCGGCCGACGCGACATCGCGTTGGGTACGGAGGGCGGCGTTGGGGACGGCCAACACGCCCTCGCGGCGGCCAATGTGGATCTCGACCTCGGCGTTCATGCCTGGCTTGAGCAGCTGTTCCTGGTTCTGAATGCGGACCAGTACCGGAAACATGGTGACGTTTTGCTGGGTGATCGCTTGCGGTTCGATCTTGAGCACCCGGCCTTCGAAAGGCCGGGTCGGATAGGCCGCGACCGAGATGGTGGCCCGCATGTCGGCTTTGATCTTCCCGATATCGGTTTCGTCGACCAGGGTGCGCACCTGGACCAGGTTCAGGTCGGCCATGCGCAGCAGCACCGTGCCGCCGCCGACATCGGATCCCGGCGATGAGATCACCTGGCCGCGCTCGACGTTCTTTTCGATCACCGTCCCAGTGATTGGCGCCCGCACGTCGGTGTCCTCCATGCGGATCCGGGCGTTCTCGACGGCTACCTGGGCCCGCACCACGTTGGCCTTGGCATTCGCATGATCCAAGAGGGCCTGTTCATGCTCGGTCTCGGTAATGGACTGGGTCTTGAACAATTCGTCGGAGCGTCGCTTCTGGGCTTCGGCGTTGGTCAGCTGCGCCAGAGCCACCTCCAGCTCCGCTTCGGCTTGGGCCAGATTGTTGCGGGGGGTCCGCTGATCGATCCGCACCAGCAAGGCCCCCCGATTCACCAAGTCGCCCGTCTCGACGCGGAGGTCCAAGATCTCGCCCGCGGCCTTGGATTTGACTTCGACCAGGGTATCCGGCTCGACGACGCCGGCCGCCTGTGCGGACAGGATGATGTCTCGTTCGACGACCGGCAGTGCCTGGTAGACCACGGGAGGCGCCTCTTCCCGGCACGCGACTGTGGCCAGGGCGAGCATGCCCGTTGCGAATACCCATCTCCGGGTGTGCATTATTGGGTTCGCTCCGTCCTGAAATCCTGTTCCACCCGTCCGTCCAATAGATGCACCTGTCGGGACGCATGTGCCGCGATGTCACGCTCGTGGGTGACGAGAATGATGGTCTGGCCTTCCTTGAACAGGTCCTCGAACAGGACCATGATCTCCGCGCTGGTCACGGAGTCGAGGTTTCCCGTCGGCTCGTCGGCCAGCAGAATGCTGGGGTGGTTGACCAGCGCCCGCGCGGTAGCGACCCGCTGGCGCTGGCCGCCAGACAGCTCGTTGGGCCGGTGTTCCATGCGGTCGCCGAGCCCCACCCGGTTGAGGGCTTCCTCGGCGAGGGCCCGGCGCTCCTTGCTCCCGGTGCCCGCGTAGACCAACGGAAGCTCCACGTTGTGGAGGGCGGTGGCGCGGGGAAGCAGATTGAAGGTCTGGAACACGAACCCGATCTCTTTGTTACGGATCCGCGCCAACTCGTTGTCGCCCAAATCGGAGACCCGGTGGCCGTTCAGCCAGTACTCGCCGGCGGTGGGGGTGTCCAGGCACCCGATCATGTTCATGAGGGTGGACTTGCCCGACCCAGACGGCCCCATGATGGCGACGAACTCATTCTTTTGGATGACGAGATCCACCCCCTGCAAGGCGTGCACAATCTCGCCGCCCATGTCGTATTCGCGGGTCAGGCCGCGGGTCACGATGATGGCATCCCGGGGCACGTCTTCCGGCAGCATGGCCATGCGCTCGGCCGTATCGAGCAGCGCGCGACTCATAGGGACCGTCCCATCAAGGCCTCGATCTGGGCCTTGGCTCTCAAGTAATCGAAGCGAGCGTTGACCACGTCTACCTCCGCTTGGGTGAGCGCCTCCTGCGAGGTGAGCACGTCGAATATGGTAGCGGCGCCGAGCCGGTACCGCTCCTGCTGCACACGGAGATCCTCTTCGGCCGCGAGGACGCTGGTGGCGGTGATCTCGATCCGTAACAGCGCGGCGTCGATTTCAGCGAAACGCTGCGTCAGCGCGGCGCCCACCGCCCGCCGGGTATCGTTGGAGGCCGCGGTAGCCGCGTCCATGGCGCTGGCCTGAACGGCGATACTCCGTTCCCGGGCGAAGCCATTGAACAGGGGCCAAGTGAGGGTGAGCGTGGCCTGGCGCTGGTTGAATAACTCGTAGTCGTTGACTTGGCTATTGCCGCTGTAGCTGATGCTGCCGCCGAGCCGAAGGGTGGGCCAGTAGGCGGACTTGGACGCGCTGTAGGAGGCGGTGGCCGCTCGGGCATTGGCCGCGGCACTCACCACCCGGGGCGATTGCTCCAGGGCCTCGAGGCGCAGGGCCGCCGTATCCAAGGCGGCACCGACGTGGTGAAATGCGTCCTCATCCAACGCGGCCACGCGTCCTTCGACTCCGATCAGACGAGCCAGGTTGGCTTCCGCGGTAGCCTGGTCGGTCTCGGCGTTCACCAGCTGAAGCCGGGCGTTGCCGAGGGTCACGAGGGCGCGCAGCGAATCGGAACGCGTCGCCGAACCGGTGCGGAGCTTGGCCACGGCAATGTTGAGTTGTTCCTCCGCCCGCGCCACGCTTGCCTGCCGCACGCGGCGCAGGTCGGCTGCGGAAAGCACGTTGAAGAATTCCTGGGTGGTGGACAGGGCCACGTCGTACTTGGCGTCCACGTAGCTGGCATCCGCGGCGGCTTGGCCGGCGTTCGCGGCCCGCAGGTCGGCTGTGCGGCGGAAACCGCTGAAGAGATCGACACCGGCACTCAGCTGGAAGCTCACGTTGCCCGTTGTGCTATTCCCCCCAAGAGGGAGGCCGGTGTTGGGGTCGATGCGGGTCACCCCCTCCGAAAACGTCGAAGACCCACGGCTCGAAGCCGTGACGTCGGGAAGAAAGGCGCCGATCGCTTCCCGGCGCTCCGCCCCGGCGTTGTGGATGTCTCCCCTGGCCCGGACGATCGACGGCTGGACCTGCTCCGCCAGGCGAATGGCGTCCGCGAGGCTCACCGACCTGTCCTGCCCAATGAGCGGAGCCGTCTGAACGCCCAAGAGAACGGCGAGGACCAGGCTACGGAACACGGGGTCTTCCTTTGGCGCCCCGCCGTCGCGCCTTATGCCTGGCTTCGAGCTCGGTAAATGTCTGCCGCTGGTCGGCGGTCAAGAGATCGTTGATTTCCTGACGCACCTCCGCCCGGGCGGTGTCGAAGCGAGGCGCGACCTCTTTCCACAACGAGTCCATCTTGGGTCGGTGGCGCTCGACCACCGCCTGTACCGCCTCGCGCTGCGAGGGCGAGAGAGCCAAGTCACGCTCGAGGCGCTCCACGAACCCCAATCGTTCGCCCCGGGTACCCGGCGAAGGCGGGCCCCGATCGGCCAGCGCCATGACCGCCCCGCCGCTCAATGCGCCGAGCACAAAGGCCGCCACGAGCAACGCCATGGCGCCGAGTTTTGACCTAGTCACGTCCCCCTCCAATGTTTCCCTCAAAGACAACCGTCATCACTTGCTCGGTGCTCACCGGTTCGAGCACCGTCAGGAGCTCCGCGGGCGAGCGCGCGGCGCCGGCTGCCTGGCCGGCGGGATCCGGAGAGTCGGAGGGGGCAGCGACGATGCCCAGCCCGACGGCGAGGGCCAGCATGGCAGCGACGGCCAACCCGCGCGGAGCCCACTCGGCCAGCACGTCCCAGCTCGAGACGCGTGGCTGCGGCTCACGCCGCACTCGGGCCATCACGGCTGCGGTAAAGGTTCGGTCGCCACCGGCCGTCAGGTGGGCGCGAAGCAACGATCCCAACCGCTCGTCAGGCGCCTGGCCAAACTCGTTCCCGTCATTCATAGCCACTCCCGCATGATGGGAGACAACGCCGCTCTCAGCGTCCGCCGGCCGTGGAATACCAGGGAGCGGACGGTGCCCTCCGGGATGCCCATGATCTCCGCGATCTCGGCGTGCGGATACCCCTCCGCGTCGAACATCACCACCGCCAGCCGCTGCCGCTCGGGCAGCTCCTGCAGGGCCGCTGCCAGCCGCTCGGCGAGCAGGGCCTCGTCCGCGCGCTCGGCCGGACTCCGCTCGACGGCGGCAAGCGTGGGGTCGAGCGCCTGCGTCTCGCGGACCCGCCGCCCCCTCCGGAGGTCGCGGGCCGCGTTGGCCACGATCCGAAGCAACCAGGGGCGAAACGGCCGGGCAGGGTCGTACTGCTCCAGCTTGCGCCACGCCGAGAGGAATCCGTCCTGGGCCGCGTCGTCGGCGTCCTCGGGATTGCCCAAGATGGTCCGGGCAATTCGCCGTGCCGTGGGCGCGTACCGCTCGACGAGGGTTCCGAACGCCTCGGCGTCGCCGGAGAGGGCCCGGGCGGTGAGGGCCTGATCCTCCCTCGGTGTCTCGTGCGCGCGGCGGGACGGATGGGAATCCCGGGTCAGCATCGCGGGGAACCCGCGAATGGCGAGCTCGGCATCCCTCATACTACCCCTACGTTCTCATCGTGGGGAATGTTGAGGTGCGGAACGGACCCCGGGCCCAGGGCCAATCAGGGGGTGTTCAAGAGATCCAGAAACACCGCGCTCATGGCGCGAGCGCCGATGAGGATGCTCTCCTCGTCTGCGACATAGTCGGCCGCGTGCGGCATGCCGACCCAGCCCTCGGCGGGATTGGAGACGCCGAGGAAGAACATCACGCCGGGCACCTGCTGCTGGAACGATCCGAAATCTTCACTGAACGCCGGGTTGATGGTGCTCAGCAGTCTCACCCCGTCCGGACCCACCACCGACGCGACGCTTCTCTGCGCTTGCACGACCAATTCCGGATCGTTGGTGACACCCGCGACCCACTTCTCTTCGTAACGGACTTGTATGGTCACGTCGTCGACGTCCAGCGGTGCGAGCTGGGCTTCGACCATGTCCCGCGCCCGGCGGTTGGCGGTGCTGATCGTCGCCGCGACGGCGACGGTGCCGGGGTTCACCCGGCGTGGGTGCCCCACCTGGACGAAGAGGGCCTCGTACGGAGTCGATGCGGCCGCATCCTGTGGCGATACGGTCCCCAGGTTGCGGAGGCGGTTGCGGACCTCGTCTGCGGCCTGCTCGACATCGCCACGCCCAGAAAGCGTGACGGTGACCCGGTCGCGCCATGCCATGAGGGTTCCTGACGCGGTGGCCAACGTGCCGACGTCGAACGGCGCCGTGTGATACGCGAAAATGGCATCGGGCTTTCCATGTCGGAACACATCATCGGCCAACATAGCCCGTGCGCCAGATGCGCGCTCCTCCGCGGGCTGAAAGATGAACATGATGGATCCCCGAAGGTGGTCACGCACGGAAGCGAATCCTTCGGCGAGCGCCAGCCCGATGGTGGTGTGAATGTCATGTCCACAGATGTGACGAATGCCCGGCCTGAGCGACCGAAACTCGACCGGATCATGAGCGTGCGAGGCCACGGCATCCATATCGGCACGGAACGCCACCGTCGGTCCTGGCTGTGCGCCTTGTAGCACGCCCACGACGCCGTGCCCACCGACGCCCGTTCGAACGGTGATGCCAAGCGTCAACAGTCGATCTGCAACGATGCCTGCTGTCCGCTCCTCTTCTCCTGACAGTTCTGGGTTCCGATGCAGGTCGCGACGAACATCGATCAACTCTTGCCGCAGGGCCTCGAGCCGTTGAGTGACGGTGGCCTGGAGATCATTGGCTTCCTGCGCGTGCGTGGGAGTCGACGCGAGGAGGAGAAGCGCAACCGTGCCGGGAAAGAGCGAAGAGCGACGATGCATTCGTGCCTCGGGTCGGAGAAGGAAATGAGGCCGCCTCATCGTGCCCTTCGCCGGAAGGCCTCGAAGCCGGCGCCGAGGGCGAGCCAGAGGAGCAGCCCCCCAAAAACGTAGCCCGTGACCCGGGGCAGGATGAAGAACAACACCCCGAGGAGCACCAGGCCGAGACTGAGCGGCCCAAAGAGGGAGCGCCGCGCCGCGCTGGCGACGGTGCGGAGCGCGACCACGGCTTGGCGTCTCCGCTCCAGGAGGGTCCGCTGGTGCCGGGCGGGCAGCACTTCCGGGGCTTCGAGGGCTAGGACACCCGGCAAGACCTGCTCGAGTGGGCGCCGGCGCGACGGCGCATGCACAATCTCCACGCTCCGAGCGATGTCTCGCCGAAATTGTTGCTCGATGGCAGCCGCGAACACCGCATCGTCGATCAAGAGATCCAGCTCGTAGTTACCCAGGAGGCTCGACGGGTTGAGGTTGCTGGAGCCGATGCGGACCCAGCGACCATCCACCACGACGGATTTGGCGTGGAGCATGGGTCCTTGCCACTCGAAGATCCTGACGCCGGCCCGGAGAAGATCCCGGTACCCGACTCGACTCACGTTCCGAACGATGGGCAGGTCGCTGGTGCCCGGGACCAAGAGGCGGACGTCGACTCCCGCTTCGGCTGCTTCCACGAATACCCGTGCCAACCGTCTCGGGGCAACGAGATAGGCATCCGTGATCCAGAGACGCTCGACACTGCCGGTGGCGAGCAATTCGAGGATGCGGAAGACCCGGGCGCGCCCGGGCACGCCCGCGACGACCTGGACCGATGCGTCGCCTCGCGCGGGTACCTCGGTTGCCCGGTGCTGGGCGGGTATCTGCCCCTTGGCAAGCTGCCATACGGCCGCGAACGACTGATCCAATGCCGCTGCTCCCGGTCCCGCGACGCGGACCGCGGTGTCCCGCCAGGCGCGGACGCCCTCCGCCGCGTCGCCCGCCCACTCATTGCCGATGCACATCCCGCCTACCACGGCGGCGGCGCCGTCGGCGACGACCAGTTTGCGATGGTTCCTGGAGAAATTGGCGAGCACGTCGAGCACGCGGGGCGGATTGAATGTCCGCACTTCGATGCCAGCGTCCCGAAGGCGAGCCCAATATCTCCCGGACGTGCGGCGCGACCCAAGCCAATCGTACAGCACCCGCACGGTCACGCCGATCGCCGCGGCGCCCACAAGGGCGCGGGCGAACCGCTCGCCGGTCTCATCGTCACGGATGATGTAATTCTCGAAGTGGACCCATTGGGTGGCTTGCTCGACGGTCTCGATCATGGCATCGAGGGCCGCGGCATCGAGCGACAGACCGACCGCATTCCCGGGCACCGGTCTGGCGGCAGCGGCACGCAGAATGACCCGCTGCATGATGACCCCGGGGCGGCCGTGCTCCGGACGACGGGTGATCACGCGGGGCCTAGGCCAATGAGCCCCTCGTGGGGCCGTAGAGCCTCGAGCACAAAGGTGATGTGTTCGTCCAGGTCGACCCCGAGCTCCTCGCATCCGCGGTGGACATCGTCCCGGTTCACCCCCTTGGCGAATGCCTTGTCCTTGAGCTTCTTCTTCACGCTCTTGACCTTCATGTCGGTGAGACTCCGCGACGGACGCACCAACGCACACGCAACGAGGAACCCACAGAGCTCATCAACGGCGAACAGGGCCTTGGCCATCGGGGTGTCCCGGGGGACTCCGGTGTACGTGGCGTGGCCCAGAATGGCGCGCCCCCAGGCCTCGGGGAGGCCCTGCTCGGTGAGGAGCCACACGCCTTGGCTGGGATGTTCTTCCGTGGCCGAATGCTCGGCGTTGGGAAAGCGCTCGTAATCGAAATCGTGGAGCAACCCGACGATCCCCCATGCCTCGGGGTCTTCACCGAAGCGCGCGGCCATGGCCCGCATGACGATCTCGACCGCGTACATGTGGCGCCGAAGCGCCTCAGAGGTCGTGTACTCGTGCATCAGGGCCAGGGCCCGCTCCCGGGTCCACGTCATGGTTTCCTCGATTCGCTAGGACCGGGGGCTTTCGGGGGACTTCGCCAATCCGGCGGTCAGGGGCACCCGGGTCTCTTGATGGTCGTCCAGCGTGATCTCGAACGCATACTTGCCTGCGCGCGGGAGGGGCACATCGAACACCAACACCGCGCCAGCTTCCAATTCGACCACGCCGGCCGGCGGCTCCCCGAACTGTACGGTTCCGCTGCCGCCGACCAGTTCGTTGCCTTGGTCATCGACGAAGCGAATGCGAATCGGATGGCTGCCGATCTCGGTGCGTCGGCCGCGGACGCGCACCACCAAATGCGTGCGCGGGTGTACCGCCGGGAACTGGGCAACCCAGACATTCTGGAAGATGCCCAGGACCGAGAGTTTCCCCTGTTGGTCAATCAGGGCATAGTCGGCTAGCACCGCAAAATCGATATTCACGCGCCGCGAACCGGACTCGGGGCACGCGATTCCGGATCCTCCAACGCCCGCAGCGTCCTATCCCACTCCACGAGGGTGGTGGCCGGAGACAGGCACCGGGTCCCCACGCAGGCATAGGCTCGCGGAGCGGATTCGCTTCCCCCTGCGGCGCGGAGCATGGCCTGCATGGGCTCGGGGAACCGGGCGGTGGCCTCTCCGCCGGGGCTCAGGCGTTGGATGACCCTCCGTGGCAGCGCCGCGGCATGGGCCCGGTCGAGGAGCCCGGACACGGCCGGGTGGTGCGTCTCGCCGACGATGACCATATGGGTGGCGGGATTGAGCGCCCAGTCCACGGCCTGAAAATAAGTGGCGCCGTGGAGTCCCAGGCTCGGCGCACTCCCCGCGAACGCGCGGAGCAGGGCGTCCCGGCGGTCGCGGTGGCGTGGCGCCGCCGTCACGGCAAACAGTCGGGCCCACACGATGCCGGCGGTGCCGTTCGGGGATGGGGTCGGGGCGTCTTGAATCGGCTTGGCCCGGGTGGGCAGCAGGCCCTCGCCGGACACGCCGGTCGCGACGTCGAACAGCCCACCGTCCGTCGTGTCCCAGTGATCATCCCACACGCGGTCCATCAGCGCCTCGCTCCACTCGAGCCAGCGCCGATCCCCCGTCGTCTCGTAGGCATCGAGGGTGGCCCGGGCCAGGTGAACCTGGTCCTCGAGCAGGCGCTCGTTGCCGCCTGCCATGTGCCCGACGATGTCCCGGGCGGGGTGCTCCTGTCGGAGGCGCTCGAGACTCGTCAAGGCATGCGTGCGCGCCCACGACTGGCCGAGCACCACGCCGGCCTGGAGCATGGCGCCCGCCATCATGGCGTTCCAGTTGGTGTAGCGGGTGTGATCGACGAAAGGGCGGGGGCGCTGGTCCCGGGCCCGGCGGAGCTTGGCCCGCGCCGAGGCAAGGAGCGCCTCGCTCTCCTGGGGCGTTCGTCCCTGGGCCAGGGCAAGCCTCTCGAGCGGTCCGGTGACAAACAACACGTTCTTGGACGGGTTGTGGTGCATGTCGCCCGCCGTGCCGATGTCATAGTACGCCGCCGCGACCTCGAATTCGTCGGGACTGAGCACCGCCGCTGCCTCGTCCCGGGTCCAGGTGAAGTAATCGCCGTCATCGTTCAGACCGACGTCGGCGTCCTGGCTAGCGGCGTAGCCGCCATCAGGGTCTGACGCCGTGTCGCGCACCCATGCGATGATGCCTTGGGCGACCCGGGCGTATTCCTCGTTGCCGAACGCCACGTGCGCCTCGACGTAGCAGCGCAAGAGTTCGGCGTTGTCGTAGGCCATCTTCTCGAAGTGGGGCACGATCCAGCGCCGGTCGACGCTATACCGGTGAAATCCACCGCCCAACTGATCGTACACCCCTCCACGTCCCATCCGGGTGAGCGTCGTCTCGATGATCTCGCGCACCCGCGGTTGGCGGGCGTCATACCAGCGCGACAGCAGCAGACCGATGGCGGCCGGATGCGGGAACTTGGGCTCCTGGCCGAAGCCCCCGTGCACGGGGTCGAACGCCCGATCGACATGCTCCAGGGCGTGATCGAGCAAGGCCGGGGCAACGTCTCCCGTCTTGGCTTCATCGAGATTCTCGGCCAGCAGGCGGCGCAGCGACGCGGCTTGCTCCCGCACGTCATCGCGGCGGGTGCGGTAGACCTCGAGCACCCGAGCGAGGACGGAGCGGAATCCGGGCCGGCCGTAGCGGCCGTCCGGCGGAAAGTAGGTCCCACCGTAGAACACCTCGCCGTCGGGGTTGAGGAACGCCGTCAGCGGCCATCCGCCTTGGCCGGAGAACGCCTGCACGGCCCGCTGATATCGCGCATCGACGTCCGGCCGGGCGTCCCGGTCGACCTTGATGCAGACGAAGTGCTCGTTCAGGTACTCGGCCAGCTCTGGATCGTCGTAGGACTCACCGTCCATGACATGGCACCAGTGACACCACACGGCCCCGATATCCAGGAGGACCGGCCGGTCATTGGCCTTGGCGGCCTCGAAGGCCTCTGGGCCCCAGCTGTACCAGTGGATTGGTTGGTGCGCAGCGGAGAGGAGATAGGCCGATGCCTCTCTCCCCAGCCGATTCCCGGTCATGGCCCCACCCGGCCTGAGGGACACACCTCTTGGAGCGTGCAGACCTCGCAGCGCGGCCGGCGTGCGATGCACACCTGCCGGCCATGGAAGATCAACAGGTGGGCCAGCAGCGTCCACGCCGCCCGGGGGAAGAGTGCCATCATGTCCTGCTCGATTTTGAGCGGCTCCTTTTCCTGGGTGAGCTTCAGCAGGCGGCTGAGACGAGCCACATGGGTATCCACCACCACACCGTCGTTCTTCCCGAACGCGTTTCCGAGTATCACATTGGCGGTTTTTCGCCCCACACCGGGGAGTTTCTGGAGGGCGTCCATGGTGCTCGGCACTTGCGCGTCATGATCGGCCACCAGGGCTTGAGCCATCCCGAGCAGGCTTCGCGTCTTGTTGCGAAAGAAACCGGTGGAGCGGATGATGTCTTCCACGTCCTCGGGCCTGGCGGCTGCAAGCTCCACCGCGGTCGGATAGCGAGCGAAGAGCGTTGGTGTCACCATGTTGACCCGAGCGTCGGTGCACTGGGCCGACAGAATGGTCGCGACCAGCAACTCGTACGGGTTGCGATGAGTCAGCGCGCAATGGGCATCGGGATATTCGGCTGTCAGGCGCTCGAGGACGATCGCGGCCCGCTCTTCCCGGGCTGCCCGTGAACGGCCGCGGGGGTCTACCCGGCGAGGGGCCTTGGCGGACCCGCCCTTGCCCGCAGCCCTCCGAGCGGTCATCCCGTCCTCCGGTGGTGAGCGAACGCCAAGAACGCCTCGGTGGAACGCGTATTGAGCACATCCACGGCCGAGAGCCACCCCTTCCGCGCGATGCCGATGCCGTAAATGACATTGTCGAGGCCGGCGGCGCTGTGGGCGTCGGCGCCGATGGAAATCACGACCCCCGCCTCTCGGGCCCGGCGGACCACTCGCCAGTCCAGATCCAAGCGATGCGGATCCGCATTGATTTCGAGAGCGACGCCTCTCGCTGCGGCCTTCTCGAAGATCGTGTCGAGGTCGACATCATACGAACGTCGCGCAAGCAACATGCGCCCGGTAGGGTGGCCAATAATGGTGACATAGGGGTTATCCATGGCGGCCAACAGCCGCTCGGTCATCGCCTCTTTCGCGAGGTCCAACCGAGAGTGAATGGAGGCAATAACGAAATCCAACCGAGCCAGGGTCGTCGCATCGTAGTCGAGGGTCCCATCAGCGAGGATATCCGCCTCAACGCCCTTGAGAACCCGGATGCCCGTCACGGCCTGGTTGACCCGGTCGACTTCGTCACCTTGGCGGGCCAGATCATCGGCCGAGAGACCGCCGGCATAGGCCGCCGTGGGGCTGTGATCGGTGACGCCGAGGTACTGATAGCCTCGTTCGAAGGCAGCGGCAGCGAGTTCCTGGATGGTGTGTGACCCGTCCGAATAGGGTGTGTGGCAATGCAGGACGCCCCGGAGATCGCCTTGCTCGACCAGGACCGGCACGGTTCCGTCGCGGGCAGCCGCCAGTTCCCCACTGCCTTCTCTGAGTTCTGGTGGGATGGGTGTGAGGCCCAGCGTCTGGTACACCGTGTCCTCTGTCGGTGTCGGGACAAAGGTGCTCCCCCGCCACAGCGCGGCGCCCTCCATGGAGTAGCCCCGATCCTTGGCGTGGGTTTCGAGCGCGGCGAGGTGGGTGCGGCTTCCCGTGGTCTGCACGAGCACCATGCCGGCATTGGCGGGTGGCGTCACCACGATCGTGGCGCTGGATCCGCCGGCAAAGTGAATCGTCGCCCGACGGTCATCATGTCCCGCGAACTCGTGCACACCCGGCAGCGTATCCAGGTGGGTGAATATTTCCTGCGGCCTGGCCTCGGCGACCAACAGAATCGTGATATCCCCCACCAACTCACACCGGCGCCGAATCTCTCCGGCGAGGGTTGCGGAGAGGACGCCGGGCACGCGTGCCAAGGCGGCGACCAGGCGCTGACCCTCATCGGCGGCGTGATGGGACAGCTTGAATTCATGGGCCTGCCGGAGATACCCGATGCTGCGGGCGATATTGCTGGCGGTCTTCTCGCCGAATCGGGGGAGGCCGGCCAGCCGGCCATCGAGCGCGGCGGCTTCGAGTTCAGGCAAGGTGTCGATGCCCAGGGTCTCGTATATCTGGTGGATCTTGGCCACGCCGAGCCCCGAGATGGCCAGCATATCGACGAGGCCAGGCGGCACCTCGCCGCGGAGCTGATCCAGGAGCGACGACCGCCCCGACGCGGCGATTTGTCGGATGCTCTCGAGCGTCGCCCGGCCGATGCCCTTGGTGGCGGCGAGCGAGCCGTCCTCGAGCGCCAGATCGAGCGGCTTGGTCAATCCGTTCACGATCCGGGCGGCATTGCGATAGGCCCGCACGCGAAAGACGTTGTCGCGCTTGATCTCCAGAAAGGCGGCGATCCGATCGAGTTCGTGGGCCACCGCCTTCCGGTCCATCGATGTCGTCATGGAATATCGACCACGTTCCCGCCCGTCCGGCCCTGGTCGGTCGGGTCGTGTTCCCCGCTACGAGGGAGATCGCGACTGCGCCATGCGAGCTCGAGCATTTCGTCCGCACCGACGAGAGAATAGAGCCCCGCCTCGCCCCCGCCGTCCAGAACCGGAGCAAAGAGCGGCGACCCGTCCGGTCGGGCCAGGTTGGCCAGACGCGGTCCGGCCGCCTCCACGACACTGAACCCCATCCGCTCAGGATGCAACCCGAACACGCCGAGGACCCGAAGCGTGGATTCGTCACCAGACGGGGAGACGAACCACCCATCCAGCGGCTCGTGCGGCCCCTCCTTGGTCAGCTGTCCCCACACCAGCTTGCTGGGCCACTGGAGATAGTAGGCGCCGGGAGGATGAGCGGGCGACCGAGCGTGGGGTGGTCCCGCTTGGCTCTGTCCCGGATCCAGAATGCTCTGTGCGCGCTCTCGCGAGACCCGATACGTCCACCCCCCGGCCTCCCACATCAAGTAGGCGTGGTGGAGAAGCCCAACGAGGTGGTCGATGGCCTCACCCATGCCTTCATCCGGCCGCAACTCTCTCAGCAGCATCCCGACTTCACGATTGAGGAGGAAGGCGTCTCGGTTCCGCGCCTCTTGGCCGGCTGCGGCGAGCGTCTCCTGGACGGTAGAGAACCGTTCATCCGCGAGATCATGAAAGACCAGGTCGAACGGGGTGAGTGGATCAGCCATTGGACGCCGGGCCGGATGTGCTGGAGAGGAAGGCATCGACCACGCGAACAAACTCCTCGAAGGCTTCGAGATAGGGGACGTGTCCGCACCGCTCCAGCAAATGGAATGGTGCAGAGAGGATCGTGGCAAGGGTCCGCGATGCGTCCGTGGGAATCGGATCCGCATCGCCGTGGAGCACGACCGCCGGAAGCTCGAGCGCGGCCAGCCGCGGTCGGAGGTCGTAGTCTCCGAGGCTCGCCCACACCTCCTGCTGGGTCCGGGCGGTCACGCGGAACGGCGTCAAGTCGCGGGCACGGTCCGGGTCGAAGAAATAGGCGGCCACGGACAATTCGAAGATCCGCTGTCGGTACGCCTCGGGGTCCTGCTCCCGAAGTCCGCTCTCTCGGATCGCGCGCCGCTCGGCTTCGAGCGCCGGGGCCATATTGCGATCGGTGAACCGCCGCTCGAATTCATCGCGCGCCGACCTCCACACCGGGGCGGGCGAGACCAGCGCCAGACGGTCGACATGCGAGGGATGGGTGATGCTGTAGAGCAGGGCGAGCAGTCCGCCCCAGGAGTAGCCAAGAATACTGAGCCGCTCGATCCCCCACAGTACCCGCAGTGCTTCGAGGTCTTCGACGTGCTCGACCCAGCCCACGGGAACCGTTCGTGGAACCGCCGACCGCCCACCCCCTCGCTGGTCGTAGTAAACCAGCGTTCGCCCCGTGGCGAGGGCGTCCACCGCCGGCAGGAGATAGTCGTGATGAGCCCCCGGTCCCCCGTGCAGCACCACGGTTTGAGGCCCCTGTTCCGGCCCTGCCCGGCGCTCGAAGATCTCAATCCCCCGAATCCGCCGGTGAAACGTCTCACGCATAGGCTGCGAGCATCTCGGCAACGGTATTGATGTGGATCTGGACCACGTCGGCCACGTCATCGGCATAACCGCCGGCGAGGGTCGTGGCCACTGGCACGGCGCGCGCGGTGCAAGTGTCGTAGACGAGGCGGTCACGCCGGCGCAGCCCCTCGACGGTCAGCCCAAGCCGCCCAAAGCGATCGCCATGGTAGGGATCCGCGCCAGCCAGATAGAACGCGAGGTCGGGTTCGGCGGCATCGAGCACCGGCCCAAGGTGCTGCGTCAGCCGATCGAGGTACTCGGCGTCGGTGGTCTGGTCGGGCAGGGCGATGTCGAGCCGGCTCCGCTCCTTGCGGAAGGGATAGTTGTTGGCTCCGTGCATGGACAAAGTGAACACATGGGGGTCATCAGTGAAGACGTGGGCCGTCCCATTCCCTTGGTGGACATCGAGGTCGATGACCACAACGCGTTGGACACCTCGGGTGTGTTGCAGGGCTCGGATCGCTACCGCGACGTCGTTGAAGACGCAAAAGCCCTCTCCGCGGTCCGCGTAGGCGTGATGGGTGCCCCCGGCGAGGTTGAGCCCCGCCCCATGGACCAAGGCGTCCCGGGCCGCCTCGATCGTTCCCTGAACCGAATGAAGGGCCCGTTGGGCGAGGGCGGCCGTGAGTGGAAATCCCAGTCGGCGCACAGCGGGGGCCGGGAGCGCCTGCCGGAGAATGGCATCGACATAGCTCGAGGTGTGCACCAGCTGGAGCATGGCGCGGTCGGCCGGCTTCGGCTCGGCAATGCGCTCCGGGGCGAGCAGGCGCAGGTCGCGGAGACGTCGCTCGACCCGGCGGTACTTGCTCATCGGGAAGCGATGGCCTGGCGGGAGACTGACCGAGAATCGGGCGGACGACCAGGCGCGCACGAGGCCGGAGCGGCGGGGCGTTACCGGGATGGGAGGCGAGGGTCGATCACAGCAGGATTGCGAGCGCGTTGGCCACGCGCCGGACTGCGGCCTCTTCGTCAGGAGTGAAGGGGTCCGGCTGGTCGCTATCGATATCGATTTGACCGAGAATCTTGTCACCGCGGCGAATCAGCACCACCAATTCGGAGACTGTCTCGGTGCTGCAGGCCAGATACTCGGGCGCCTGAGACACATCCCCGACGTTGAGGTCGGTCCTGGTGGCCACCGCCTTACCACAGACGCCGTGGCCCACTGGGATCTCCGTGTGCTCCGTCGCGCGACCGGCGAAGGCCTCCAGGACCAAGGTGGAATCGTGAATCATGTAGAGATAGACGGACGTATACGGAGGACCGGCCGCCTGGATCTTGGATGCGGCGAGGTGAAGCAATTCTTCACGCGAGACCTCACGGGCGAACGCGCCCCGAAGAACGGCGACGATCCGGTCAGCCGAAAGAACCGTCACCGGTCCGCCCGGCTCCCAAAGGTGAGCGTGAAGCTCTGCTCGTCGCCATCGCGAACCACGACAATGGTGGCCACATCGCCTGGCTTGTAGGTCTGCAAGGCATTCGACATGGCCTGAAGATCCGGGATCTCATGATCTCCGATACGGATGAGAATGTCACCGGCCTGCAACCCGGCCTGGTCGGCTGGGCTCCCGGCGGTGACGCCGCTGAACCGCACCCCCGTCACCCCCCCGGCCATGTCGGGGATGGAGCCGAACCAGGCTCGCTCGCCCTCTGCTCGGTCACGTCGGGCCACCGGTGTCGGCGCCGGGCGGTCGACAAAGGTGAGGGGTCCCGGCCGGTTGGCCAGGGCGTTGATCAAGCTGGCCGTGAAGTCCGCCACCCGGACCAAGCCGTCGGCGTTGATCTTGTCTGCGTCGTCGGTGGTGCGGTGATAGTCCTCGTGGAGATCGGTGAACAAGTGGATGACCGGGACCTTCGCCGCATAGAAGGACGAGTGATCACTGGGGCCGAACCCATCACCGGTCGCGTTGAGGTCGAATCCGGCATACCAGTTCAGAGAGTCGAGAATGGCCGGGAATTCGGTGGCCGTCTCGGCACCAAACGCGATGAGACGTCCGTCCCGCAATCGCCCCACCATGTCCAGGTTTACCATCGCCACCGTTCGCGTGAGCGGGTACAGCGGGTTCTTGACATAGTGTGCCGAGCCCAGGAGCCCCAGTTCTTCTCCGCTGAAGGCGATGAACACCACCGTTCGCGCCGGGGGATTCCCGCTCAGCCGCCGGGCGATGTGCACCAGCGCCGCGGAGCCTGACGCATTATCGTCCGCCCCATTGTGCACGTATCCGGTGTTGTTCGGATCGAGCGCCCCTGCGCCACCCAGGCCGAGATGGTCGTAGTGGGCCCCGACGATCACGGTCTCGTTTCTGAGAGCGGGATCCCGGCCCGGGAGGATGCCGACCACGTTGCGACCGGCGACCCCCCCGGCTCCCGCGTGCCGCGCCATGGGCGCGTCCTCCGCGATGCGAAACGCCTGCATCCATCCACCGGGTGGGGCCTGAAGCCCGGCCTGTTCGAACCGTCGCGCCAAGTAGGCCGCGGCGGTGTCGGCGCCGACGGAACCGGTCAAGCGCCCGCCTAAGCGATCGGCCGCGAGGAACTGGACATCCTCGAGGAGTTGGCGCGCTGCCGGTGTGCTCTGCGCCGAAGCGGTGGGGGTGGGGGTGAGGGGCAGGGCGACTGCCAGGAGCAGGCCTGTCAGCTTCAGCGTGGTTTTCATAAGTCGATATGCCTAGGTAGCTTACATGGATTCCCGGAACCATCGCCCCGCCTGGCCCGCCCGGGGGGCGGCCGTGTGGGGGCCACCAATCTTAATGGAGTTGCCGTCGAGCGTGTCTGCGCGACTACTGGCCCTCATCCCTCCCGCGGTCGCCATCAATGTGGCGATCGGGCGCATCGTCGCGGAGCTTCATCTTCCCGTCTATCTGGACGCGGTAGGAACGGTTCTCGTTTCAGCCTTGGCCGGGCCAGTGGCGGGCATCGTGACCGGTCTCATCGGGCAAGTCCTCACGGCCTTCATCTCCGGCTATATATGGCTCGCTTTCGCTCCCATCCAGGTGATCGTTGCACTCCTCGCCGCCGGCGCGGCCGCTCGGGCGGGCTTTCGCGGCGTCCCGGCCTCATTGGCGTGGGGGGGCCTGGTTGGTCTCATCGGCGGAGTGGCTTCGGCGGCCATTTCCTATGTCGCCTTCAAAGGAGTGACATCAGGAGGGGTCACCGCGGTGACCACCATACTCGTGAGCCTCGGGCTCGGCCTGGCGCCGGCGGTGACGGTCTCGAGCCTGCTCACCGATGTTGCAGACAAGGCCATCACCTTTCTCATCGTCGGCGTGGCCCTCAGGAGTCTGCCAGTTCGGATGAGAGGCCGCTATCCCTTGGGCCAGCGCGCCGTCCGCCGGTGACTCCTCTGCCTTCGCCGGCCAGAAGCGAGACGCTTGCCCGGCGGGCACATCCTCTCACCGGGCTCACCGTGGCCCTCGCGATCTCCATGCTGGCGTTTCTCCTGCCCGGTCCTCGCGGGCCATTGCTCCTGTACGCAGTAACGCTCGTGGCCATGCCTATTGCTGGGGTCGGGCGAGCCATCCGCCAGGGACTCTTTATCTGTCTCCCTTTATGGTTCTTCCTCTTTCTCCTGCATGGCGTCCTCGGCGGTGGGCCGACCTTCGGTGTCGGACCCTTCGCGCTGTCGCGCGATGGAGCGGAGCTCGCCCTGACCCAGGCGGGGCGGTTCGGGGCAATCATCACGGTGTCGCTCGGGTTCTACCATTCTTTCGATGCCTCACGCTTCTTGAATGCCGCCGCGGCGAAACGGTGGCCACTTCACCTCTCTTATCTGTTCGTCGCCACACTGCACGCGGTCCCCGCGTTCCTCGCCAGGACCGCCTCGATTCTCGAGGCACAACGTGCTCGAGGCCTACGGTTCGGAGGCGGTCCGGTGGCGCGGGCCCGGGCCGTCCTGCCCCTCACCCTCCCGCTCATCCTGGGCGCCCTGGCCGAAGTCGACGAGCGCACGCATGCCTTGGACATGCGGGGGGTGGCGAGCACGCGATTGCGCACACCGCTCATGGCGCCCAAGGACTCGGTGCTTGATCGGGTGGTACGCTGGCTTCTCTGGCTCACCGTCGGGGCGGCGGTGGTGTGGAGGATGGTCGGGTGACCGGCGTCGAACTCCGCGACGTGAGTTTTCGGTATCCGACCAGTGCGGGCAACGTGCTGAAGTCGGTGACTCTTCAGTGTCGACCGGGACAAATCACGTGGCTGTATGGCCCCTTCGGCGCCGGCGCCAGCACAGTGTTGCTTCTCGCCGCCGGGCTTGCGCCCCGTCATACTGGCGGCACGATGACCGGTGCCGTGTCGGTCTTGGGGCATCCTCTCGATGCCGCCGGACTCAGTCCCCTCCTGGGACAGATCGGCTTCGTGACCGCGACCCCCCACCTCCAGATGTCAGGGATCGCGGCGACCGTCTGGGAGGAGGTGGCCTTCGCCCCGGCCAATCTCGGGTGGCCCTTGGCACGCATCGAGCAGGCTGTCGAGGATGCCATGACCGCGCTCGGAGTCGCGCACTTGGCTGGGCGCGAGCCGGATACCCTCTCCGGCGGTGAGCTGCAGCGCACCGTGATTGCATCGATGGCTGTGCTCGAGCCCGCGGTGTGGCTCCTGGATGAGCCCACCACGGCGCTCGACGCCGCTGGACAAACGGACGCGTATAGAATGTTCCGCCGTGCTGCCCGGGACGGCGCCACGGTTGTGGTGGCGAGCGAACAGGCCGATGCCCTCGCCGACGTTGTCGACCGTCTGATTGTCCTGCGCGACGGGGAGGTGGTGTTGGACGGTGACCCGATGTCGCTCTTGGCTGGCGATGACATCTGGGAGGGAGGTCCCGGATCGACCTCCGTGGCGGGCCTCTGCCGGGACGCGAGCCGCCACGTCGATTCCCCGCGGCTGGCCATGCCCTATCCGGTGACCATCGCGCACGCGCTGGAGCGTTGGGGGTGACGGCAGTCCTCACATTCGTCTCGGTGCGCTTCGGATACTTGCGCGGCGCGCCCCCGGTGCTCGAGGATCTCAGCTTCCAGATCCACCCCGGCGAGGGCGCGGCCCTGCTGGGCCCCAACGGTGTCGGCAAGACGACCGTGGCCCGCTTGGCCATGGCGATCCGTTCCCCTCAACACGGTGCGGTCACGACGGTGGGACGGCCGACCCGAGCCTTGGGTCCCGAGGACCTGGCCGATGCGGTGGGGTATGTCTTCCAGCATCCCGAGATGCAGATGATCGAGCGGACGGTCGCCGCCGAGCTCGGGTTCGGACCGCGACGCATGGGGTGGCCCCAAGAACGCATCGACAAGCGGGTAGGTGCGGTCTTGCGGGAACTCGGCCTCGCGGCTGTCGCCTCCACGCACCCCTACGACCTCCCGGTCGGTCACCGCCGGCTGGTGGCGCTCGGCGCCGCCCTCATGGTCGAGCCCTCGCTCCTCATTCTCGACGAGCCAACGGCGGGACTCGACCGGGAGGCGCGCAAGACCGTGCATCGGGTGGTGCGGGGACAGCGAGAGGAGGGCACGGCGGTGCTCGCGGTCACTCATGACACGGAATTTGCAGTGGAGGCTCTGGAGCGGGGCCTGGTCTTGGACAGCGGGAGCCTCGTTGCGGACGGCCCGCTCGCTGACCTGCTCGCCCGACACCGGGCGACGGGTCTCTCACTCCCGGGACCGGCGCTCATTGCCCACCGGCTCGGTTGGCCGACCCGCTCTCTGCGGACCGAAGATGTGACCGTGGCGCTCGTAGAGCGTTGCCGCCAGGAAGGACCATCCATATCTTGAGGGCACTTCTCAACATGGCCGCCTTTCGTCGAAGCCCATGAGCGCACCATCCTCTGTCGCGACCAAGCTCGCGCGCATGGTGCACCTCCTCCGCGTCTCGCCTGAGGCGCACGAGGAGCAGAAGGCGGCATTTCTCGATCTCAATGCGGAACTGTCCGATACCGGCCTGCGGTTCTCCGCCGACCAGGGGGGCGTGAGCGTCGGCGGCGTGCCGCTTCCGGCGGGATCGCCGGGCTTGGGCGAGCTGCAGGACGCGATGTTCAAGTGTGGGGTCTGGGAGATCCGCATTCCGCCCCGGGTGCATCCCGCTCTCCTTCTCTCGTTGCTTCGTGCTCTCGCCTCGCCGACCCACCTCGGCTCGCTCGAGGATCTGGTAGACCAGTTCGACCCCGCCGGAACCGGTGAGATCCAGGTCCTGGGGAGCCGGCCGATGCCGCGCTCCAGCGGGGTCATCGCGCTCGAGGACCCCGGCACGGCCGAGCCCGGGTCGCCCGACATCGAACCTCGGACTATCGAGCTGCCCGATGACGGCGACGAGGTGCAACTGCCCGGTCTGATGCGACCCACTCCTGGGGCGGAGGAGTACATGATCGGCCCCATCCAGGAGGATTCCCGCGAAGGCACCCTCCTCCACGATGTGGAGCCGCGGGTCAAGGCAGCGACGGAGCGAGGAGACTGGCAGGAGTTCCTCTCGCTCATGACCCAACTCTTCGACGAACAGAAGCGGGAAACCAACCGTCGATTGAAAGAGCGCTACATCACCGTGCTGCGGCGGGTCCTTCCGCGCTCGGTGCAGGAGTCGCTGGCGCGCTACGTGGCGGTGGGCGAAGGCAAGGCCGAGGCGGTCGCGCTCTTCAATCGTCTCGGTGCCGAGCCGGCCGAGGTGTTGCTCGAACTCCTGGCCGCCGCGCCGACCCTCGCCGAACGGCGGGCCTACTTCTCCATGTTGAGCCACATGCGCGAAGGCAAGCGCGGGATCATCAATCGGCTCGATCATCCCGAGTGGTTCGTCGTGCGCAATATCGCTGAACTCTGCGGCGAACTCCGCATCACGGATGCCGTCCCCCGCTTGGCTCACCAAGTGGAGCACGAGGATGAGCGGGTTCGCCGGGCGGTGGCGGCCGCCCTCGGCAAAATCGGCACCCCAGCCGTGGCGCAGCCGCTCCGCAAGGCCCTCTGGGATCAGTCGACCATGGTCCGGCTGGACGCCGTGCAGGCGATCGACCGGGAGACCGGGCGCGGCCTGGCCATGACCCTCTCCCTCCGCCTCGACGACGAGCAACACCCCGATGTCCAGCGGGAGCTCTATCTCGCCTTGGGGCGGATCGGGACCCCGGACGCGGTCCAGACGTTGGTGCGCGCGGCCCAGCCCAAACGCAGCGTCTTCAGTCGCCGGCGGACGACGACTCGGGTCGCGGCCGTCGCCGGCCTCGGGGAAGCCGGCGGGTCGGTCGCCATCGGAACCCTCCAGGAATTGCTCACCGACAACGACCGGGCCGTCCAAGAGGCGGCTCGGACCGCCCTCGCCAAGGTGGAGTCCACCCCCTCGCGTTTCGGCGGTTACTCCGGCAGAAACGCCGCCCCCGGCTCCACACGGCGGGCGAATGCCGCCAAGAGTCGAGCGGCGCGGTCCAGATCCTCCAGCGCCACCATCTCGTTCGGACTGTGCATGTAGCGGAGGGGGACGGAGACCAGGCCCGTGGCAATCCCGCGGTGGCTGGTGTGGATGGCGTCCGCGTCGGTCCCGGTGTCGCGCGGGGCCGCCTGGATGGTATACGAGATGCGCTCCGCTTCGGCGGCCTCTACCAGGCGGTCGAACACGACCCGGTTGACGGCCGATCCGCGGGAGAGGACCGGGCCGCCGGCCAGTTTGATGTCGCCGTGGCGCTTCTTTTCGGCCCCGGGGTAGTCGGTCGCGTGGGTGACATCGACCACGATGGCCACCGTCGGATCCAAGCCGGTCGCGGAGGTCCGAGCACCGCCCCCGGTGTAGGCGATTTCCTCCTGCGCCGTGGCGACCGCCGTCACCACTGCGGTGGGTCGCTTCTCGGCCAACTGCCGCAGCGCCTCCAGTACGACAAAGGCCCCGATCCGGTTGTCCAGGCTCCGGCTCACTAGCCGGCCGTTGGGCAGACCGGCCACGGTGGACGCCAGCACCCCTGCGTCGCCGACGCGCACCCGCTCCAGGGCCTGGGCCTTGGAGGCGGCACCGATATCGATCCAGAGATCCCAGGGGTCCGAGACCTTCTTGCGATCCTCGTCTTCCATCAGGTGAATGGGGCGCTTGCCAATGACCCCGGGCACCGGTCCGGCCTGGCCGAGGAGGACGACTCGCTGCCCAACAAACACCTGATGATCCCATCCACCGATTCGGTCGAACCGGAGGAATCCTTCGTCATCGACGTGGACCACCATCAGACCGATTTCGTCGATGTGACCGGCGAACATGATCCGGGGGCTTCCCGTGGGATTGACCGTGGCAAGCGAGTTTCCGCCCACGTCGACTCGCACGTCCTCGGCGAAGGTCCCGGCCTCCTCCCGCCAGCGCCGGGCGGGGAGCGTCTCGAAGCCGGAGGGGCCGGGAGCATCGAGCAGGGATCGGAGAAAAGCCTGTGCGCGTTCGTTCATGTCTCTCCCAGGGCGTCGGACTCTCGGTTCCGCCGTTCAGCCGGCAGCCGTCAAGGATAAATCGCGCGGAGCGCCCAAGCGGCCTTTGTTCGGACCAACACGGGTCCCGAGCGTCTACGCGCCGGGAAAGTTACCTTCCGACCGGGACTCCTGAGAACCCCGCACCACACTCACTGCGTTCGTATCCCTCAGCTCGAGACAAGGTCATGCGAACAGCTCGCCGGACTCACAACTTCACCGAATCGGTGATTCGCGGGATGACCCGCCTCGCCAACCAGCACGAGGCCATCAACCTCGCTCAAGGGTTTCCGAACTTTGCCGCCCCCGAGGTCCTCAAGCGGGCCGCGGCTCGAGCCATTCAGGACGACATCAATCAATACGCGATCACCTGGGGAAGCCAGCGTCTCCGCGAAGCATTGGCGGCCAAGTATGCCGCCCGGTACGACATGCATGTCGATCCGATGACCGAACTCACCGTGACCTGCGGGGCAACGGAGGCGATGGCGACGGTGCTCTTGGCCCTGGTGAATCCCGGCGACGAAGTCATCATTCTCGAGCCCTTTTATGAGAACTATGGCCCGGACGCGATCCTCTGTGACGCCACCCCCATCTACGTTCCGTTTGCACCGGGTGAACCCCTCGACCTCGAGCGGGTGGCGGCGGCGTTTAGCGCCCGGACCAAGGCCATCATCATCAACACCCCGAACAACCCGACCGGTCGCGTCTTCACCCGCGACGAATTGACGGCGATTGCGCACCTGTGCCTGCGGCATGACGCCTTTGCCGTCACGGACGAGATCTACGAGTACATCCACTACGAAGGCGAACACATCCCGATCGCGACCCTCCCTGACATGGCATCCCGGACAGTGACGATCAGCGGAGCGTCCAAGACCTTTAGCGTGACGGGATGGAGGATCGGAACGATCGTCGCGCCTACCGACCTGACCGACGCCATTCGCAAGGTCCACGATTTCCTCACCGTGGGGGCGCCCGCACCCCTGCAGGAAGCGGTGGCCGTCGGGCTCGAGACGCTCGACAGGTCGTACTACGACCAGCTGGTGACCGATTACCGGGCCCGCCGCGATCTGTTGTGCGGGGCCCTGGCCGACGCGGGATTCCGGCTTCAGGCCCCGGAAGGCGCCTACTACGTGCTGACCGACTTTTCCGCATTGGACGACCGGCCCGACACGGAATTCGCGGTCTGGCTCACCAGGGAGGTCGGAGTGGCCCCGGTCCCTGGCTCGAGCTTCTTCAGTCGGCCGGACCTGGGCCAGTCGCTCATTCGATTCGCGTTCTGTAAAACCACTGATATGCTGGAGGAAGCCGCCAGGCGGCTCCGAGGGATAGGTCCAGGCTAGGGGAACCGGTACATCGGCGGGATCGTTACCCGGATGACCGTTGTGATGGCCATGCCTCACCCCACCCTCCCCCGCGTCGATCGGTCGGCTCTTCGGAGGACGTGGAAGGCAGCTTCTGTAGCCGAGTGGGTCGATGATGACGCGAGAGCAGTCGGTC
>JBFGLJ010000009.1:0-30934 GCA_041576235.1 Gemmatimonadales bacterium
GATCCGGCGAATCGATCGGCCAATCCCTCGGCCACCGCGGCACGCGCCCCCGGGGCCATGATGCTGGCGGTGTCGGTCATGAGCGCGGCCGCGGGGAGTCGCGAGCGCAGCTCGCGCACCAGCCAGGCCGAGGCACTTGGGCGGCCCGCGAGGACCACCAAGTCCACTCCTCGGATGGCGCGGGCCGGCGTCGCCTCCATTTCCGAAATGGCTCCCGCCTTGAGCGCCCGCACCGCATGAGCGGGGACGGGCGAATAGCCGATCACCCGGGCGACCCCCGCCCGGCGAGCCTGCCAGGCGATGGATCCCCCCATCGCCCCAAGCCCGAGCACGGCCATCGATTCAGGGCGCACGGGGAACCTCCCGAACCAACGAACGGAACGTGAATGACACCGCGGCGCGAATGTTACGTCACGGCTCTGGGTTTCTCAACGCGACCCTGGGATGCATTTGACCACCATTCGCCCTATCTTGGCCAGACACCCCGCATGACATCCGATCACCTGGAGAACAGTACGGATGGCGAGCATCGTAGTCGTCGAAGACAGCGCCGATAACATGAAGCTGTTCCAAACCGTGTTGAAGCTCAACGGGCACACGGTTGTGGGGCTGAGCGGAGGTGACGGCCTGCTCGACGCGATGGAGCGTGCTCAGCCCGAGCTGGTGCTCATGGACATTCAGCTGCCGGAACGAGACGGGTATGCTCTGCTTCGGGAGCTCCGGGCGTCGCCCTTTCGGGAAACCACGGTCATCGCCCTGACCGCGCATGCCATGGCCGGCGATCGGGAAAAGGCTCTGAGTGCCGGATTCAACGGCTACATCACCAAGCCCATCGATATTCGGGAGTTTCCCACCCAGATCGAGCGTGCCCTGGCCGGGGAGAGTGTGGATTGAGGGGAAGGGGACGGGAGGGAGGAAGGGGGGGGAGAAGGCAGAGGGAGTAGACCGGTAGGATGAGTTCCCAAAGACCAAAGATCAAAGCGGCAAGCGCGGGGGCGGGGGCGATCTGGCGCCCATGGCACACCTCCTGCCAGCCAGACAGCTAGGTCCTATTTCCGGATGACCGCTCTATCAGGAGGGTCCCCGTGGTGGAACGGCGAAAAAGCTATGGACGCCGGGCCATAGATACCAAGGCCGCCCTCCTCGAGGCTGCGCAGGAAGCTCTCGAGTCGGAGGCGGAAAACCGCAAGAAGAACGGACATATTGCCCGGTTGAGGCGCCGGAAGGCCCTCCCCACCCTCTTCGCTCTCACCATGGCCTTCTCCGCCTATGCCCTCTTGACCCGTCCAGCGTGGTTGCAGAAACCACCGCCCCCCCCGGAGTCGCCGGCGGTTCAGGAAGCAACCTTGCGACTGACCATGTACACCCACGCCATCCGGGTGCAGCGCTTCGTTGAAGAACACCGGAGGCTGCCTCGGTCCTTGGCAGAGGTCGGGGTGGAGGGCCAAGGCATTAGGCTCGAACCGCTCGAGAACAACCAGTTCGCCATTCAAGGCACGAGCGGCACCCTCGAACTCACTCTGCGCTCAACCGACCAGATGCGCGAGTTCCTCGGTGACAGCTTCGAGGTGCTCGCCGGACGGGGGGAGTCGTGAGCCGGCGGCGGAAGGGATTCACCTTCATCGAGATTCTGATGGTGATGATCATCCTCGGGCTCTTGAGCAGTCTGGCCATTCTCAAGTACATCGACTTCAAGCGCCAGGCCTATTCGGTCAAGGTGGCCAGTGAGATGCACGCGGTTCGCGTGGCGGCCTTCAACTATTGGGCCGATTTCCAAGACTGGCCAGCAGAGGTCGGGGCGGGAGTCGAGCCGCCTCCCCTCGGGCCGTACCTGCCCGGTTTTCCGTTCGCGGCGTCAGACTACACCCTCGACTGGGACAACTTCTTCGGCGGGGGTGGCGGTGCCTATCTGGTGGGGATCACCGTCAGCACCACCGACACCAAGCTGCTCGATGCCATCAAACGCAATCTCGGCACGGCCAACCCATTCTTTCTGAGTGGCAATTCGCTTACCTACATCATCGTGGGCAGTAGCGGCGTCTTCTGACGCCGCTACCGGTCGAGGGCCTCGGCGTACTTCAGCACGCCGGGGTCGGCCTTGGGGAAGCTGGGGTTCATGCGCTCCAGGGTGCCGACCACCGCCTGCGATACCAGCACATCGCGCGCGGGCTTGTTGTCCGCGGGCACCACATACCACGGAGCCCACGGGGTGCTGCACCGGCCAAGCGCTTCACGAAACGCCGCGGTATAGTCGTCCCAATCGTCGCGGGCATCGAGGTCGTCGGGATTGAACTTCCAATTGCGCTTTGGATCCTTCAAGCGACGCAGCAACCGGCGGCGCTGTTCCTCTTTGGACACGTGCAGAAAGAACTTGATGATGGTGACGTCGTTCTCGGTGAGCATGCGCTCGAACGCATTGATCTGCTCATAGCGCGGACGCCAGACCGCCTCGGGCACCAGCTCCAGCACCCGCACCACCAGCACGTCCTCGTAGTGCGACCGGTTGAAGACCCCAATCATGCCCCGCCTCGGCACTTCGGCGTGGATCCGCCACAGGTAATCCTGTTTCAACTCCCGGTCCGTCGGCTTGCCGAACCCGGTCACCCGACAGCCCTGGGGGTTGAGCGAGCCGAACACCCGCCGGATGGTGCCGTCCTTGCCGCCGGCATCGCGGGCCTGCAACACCACCAGGAGGGCCTGCTTCCCCTGGGCGAACAACCGGCGCTGGTACTCGATCATCCGTGCGCTCAGGTCATCGAGGTCTTTGCGAAGCTCCTTTTTCGATGGGAGATCTCCCTCAGGCGTGGCGCTGGCATCATCGAGGGTTGGCTCGTGGCCGAGGGGGACAGGAGAAAGCTGCATGTGACTCACCGGATGAGAGAGTGGCGTGCGGTGGGGTGTGCGCCGGAAGGCGGAGATGTTGGATCCGCGAGAGTGCCCGGGGCGGGATTCGAACCCGCATGGGGTTGCCCCCAAGGGATTTTAAGTCCCTTGCGTCTACCGGTTTCGCCACCCGGGCCTGGCGAAACATGAGGCGAGCGAGGGGTGGGGGCAACTGGGGCGCGGGCTATCGGCCTCCCTGCCTCCTTCGCCATCTCCCGCGATCAGCCATCGGCGTTCGGTCCCCTTCCTCCGAGCCCCATCCTTTCCACGAGATCGGTGAATCTCCGGTCTGATCTGAGCGGATCGAGCACCGGCTCGACCTCGAGATAGGCCAGCCAACCGCGGCGCTCCCGGTAGGCGCGCTCGAGCCATTCGAAGGCCCGATCGTGCTCACCCAGGGCCACGAGCACCATGGTAAACGCGACCGGCGACACGTAGCGGTGCTGGGTCATTTGGGTGAGTTGTTCGAGAACGGCCTTGGTGTGCTCAGGCTGTCCTCGCCGGGCCTCGAGCAGGCCCTGCCCTGCGAGGCTGTAGGGAGATTCCGGGGAGATCGCCAAGGCCTCACGAAACGCCGTTGCCGCTTCATCGAAGCGCTGATGTTGGGTCAGGGCCAAGCCGAGGACCCGGTGGCTCTCTTCGCTGGTGGGGTCGCGGGCCACGGCCTGGCGCAGGTGGGCCACCGCCTCGGGGGTCTGGCGGGCGTAGTAGTACAACCAACCCAGGCTCCGGCGAATCGAAATCGAAATCGGATCCAGTTCCAGCGAGGCGCGGGCCTGTCCCAGGGCATCCTCAGGACAGTTTCGCGCCATGAGGAGCCAGGCATACCACTGATGGGCGGTGGCGTAGGACGGATTGAGTGCGATGGCCCGCTGGAACCCGCGCTCCGCGGCATCCCAATTCCAGTCGTAGATGAACTGCACCCAGGCAAGCGAGGTGTGGGCCTGGGCCAGCTCATCGTCCAGATCCAGCGCCCGCTGGGCCTCCCGCCGGGCGCGCTCCATCCCCTCGGCCACCGGGACACCGCGGTAGTCGAGTTGAATGGAGTACGAATCGGCCAGGCCGGTGTGGGCCAGGGCGTAATCGGGATCGGCGGCGATGGCGTGCTCGAAGTGTTCGGTGGCCTTGGCGAACCCTTCCGGGCTCCGCTGGTTCAGGAAATAGCGCCCCTTCAGGTAGTGCGTGTGGGCTCGAAGGTTCTCGGTGTAACGCTTGGGGACCGGCTCGCCAACGTCTCCGACCAACGTGCGGCGGAGCGTATTGACGATGGTCCGTGCAAGCTCTTCCTGCACCGCGAACACGTCTTCGAGATCGCGGTCGTAGCGCTCGGACCAAAGGTGGCGGCCGTCGGCCACATTCGTCAGTTGCGCCGTGATGCGGATCCGCTGCCCGGCCTTGCGGACCGTGCCTTCGAGCACGACGGAGACATCGAGTTGCATGCCGATGTCGCGTACGTCGCGTTGACTCCCCTTGAAGGCGAATGACGACGTGCGAGACACCACCTGCAGCCTTTCCACCTTGGCCAGCGCGTCGATCAACTCGTCGGTGACCCCGTCACTGAAGTACTCGTGCTCGGGATCCGCGCTGGTGTTGACGAACGGGAGCACCGCGATGGCCTGCTTGCCGATGGGCACGGGCGCGCCGATGGTCGCGGGGGGGACGCGCCCGGGCCCTGTCAGCGCGTGCGCGAATTCCTGGAGGCAGGCGAACCGGTCACCCGGCTCCTTGGCCAACGCCCGGGACAACGCCCGATCGAGGTAGTCGGGGACGTCCGGGCGGGCCGTCCGGATGGCCGGCGGGGGGCGGACGGCGTGGAGCGCCATCGTGGCTCGGGCGCTGGGGCCCACAAACGGAGGCTGCCCGGCCAGCATCTCATAGAGCACGCACCCCAGACTGTACAGATCCGACCGCCCGTCGAGCGTCCGCTCCGCGGTGACCTGCTCGGGGCTCATGTACGTCGGTGTCCCCACGGCCAGCCCGCCGGCCGTGAGCTCACCAGCATGGCCCGGCGACGGCGCCCGCGCAATCCCGAAGTCGGCCAGGACCGGCTCGCCTTCGCTGAGCAGAATGTTCTCGGGCTTGATGTCGCGATGCACCACGTCACGGCGGTGGGCGTAGTCGAGGGCCAAGGCCACGGCGCGGGTCAGGCGCACCGCGTCTTCGAGGGGTAGGCGTTCATCCCGCTTGAGCCGTCCTCGCAATGAGCCGCCCGCGACGAACGGCATCACATAGTAGAGGAGGCCGCGCGCGTGGCCTGAGTCATACAACGGCAGGATGTGAGGGTGCTGGAGTTGGGCGACGATCTCGATTTCCCGGAGAAAGCGCTCGGCACCCAGCTCCGCCGCCAACTCGGGCCGCAGCACCTTGAGCGCCACCTGGCGGCGGTGCTTCTTGTCTTCCGCCAGATACACCGTCGCCATCCCGCCGCTCCCGATGACCCGCTCGAGAGCGTAACGCTTCGACAGCGCGGCCTGAAGCCGCTGGACCGACTGAGGCAACCGTGGTCCCTCCATGTGTTGCCACTGAGGATAGACACCCCCGCCCCCGTAGCAAACCTATTTCGGGGTGCCTTCGTTCCCGGCCTCCTCCCCGCCCCCCCTCCAGCCCGCGCCAGGTTGGGTGGCAGCCCGGGCCGCGGTAACTTGCACCGGTCATGTCCGGTCCGTGGTCCTCTCCGGGAGTGCGCGTGCGACCCCTTGCCATCCTGTTCCTGAGCGCCGGTCTGCTCGTGAGCCCGCATCCAACACCAGGTGGTGGCTCCGCGTGGGCGCAAGTGGAGGCAGTCACGGTGCCGCGCGGAGCGGTGCGCTTCGAAATGAGCGGCGAGTTTCGAAATTTCGACAGCCGATTCAATCGGGGAGCGACGGAGATTCTGACCGAAGACTTTCGCCGCCAGGCGATCGGTGGCGAGTTCTTTCCTGCCCTACTCGAGGCCGAAGGCCTCATAGGCGGGCTGGCCGGGGTCTCCTCGTACGAGTTCAATATCGGTCGCACGGGCACCCAGGGCGATGCGAACCTCGGCACGTTGGGGCTGGGGCTCGCCGTGGGCGTGACCAACCGTCTCACCCTGTTCGGGTCAGTCCCCGTCGTCCGCCAGCGGATGCAAACCAGCGTCGCATTCAGTGGGCAAGTGGCCAACGCGGGCTTCAACCCAAGTGACCCCGTGTTCGGCGATGCAACGGGCCAGCAGCAGGCAGCGCTCTTCTTCTCTGACTTCGATGCCGCACTCGTCGCGCTGGCAACGAACATCGTGACCGGCCAGTACGATGCCGACCCTGCTCTCCTGGCGCTGGCCAACCAGATGCTGGGCGACGCTACCTCCATGCGAGACGATCTGCGGCTCGTCATCGCTGACATGGCTGGAGCGTCGCCATTCCTCCCCTTGGCCTCGAGCCAGGCCGGCACGGCGATCCTCAATCGGATCGCCGACCTCCAAACGACACTCGATCAGAGCCTTGGCGTGACCGGGTTCACCAGCGCGCCCCCTTTGCCGTCCGCCCCCATGACCCAGGCGGACTACATCAGCTTCGCGGAGAGTCCGGCCGGTCCGGTGCGCGTCCTGTCGCTGGCCGAATCCAAGAGTTTCTTGCTCGGCGACATTGAAGTCGGGGCCAGCTACCAGCTGCTGGATCGGTGGCAGCCCGCCGGCCCGGGTGCCAGGGTGCGTGCGTATGCAACCCTTGCCGCCCGACTGCCAACCGGCACCCGTCCGCTTCCAGACGACGTGTTGGGGCTGGGCAATGGCGATCGGCAACCCGATATCGCGCTCGACCTGACGGCCGACCTGGCCGTGGGGCGGCTCGGCACGCGCCTCGTCGCCGGCTACACCCAGCAATTCGCCACGACGTTCGTCACTCGCGTCAGCATCCCCAGCCGGCCGATTCCGTACGCGGATCGCGAGACCCGGGTTCGTTTGGATCCGGGGAATGTTGTTCGGCTCGGCGTTCGGCCCTTCATTGCCATCACGCCGACCTTCGCCATCCAGGCAGCGGTGACACACTGGGCCAGGGGGGAGGACACCTACACGTTTGCCTCGGCGAGCGATTCGCTGGCCGGCATCAGCGCCACCGAGCTGGCCGCCGAAACCAAGGCGAACGCCACCGTGGTCGGCGGCGGGATCACCTACGTGAGCCCGAGCGTCAACGACCCCTCCCGCCGCGGCTTGCCGGTCGAGGCGCACTGGATCTATGAAGGGGTTGTTCGGGCGGGTGGCGGGCGGGTGCCGAAGGCCAAGACTGTACGGATGGGCCTTCGGCTCTATTTTCGCCTATGGGGAGGGGGAGCGTGAGTGACATCGCAGGCACGACGCGCGAGAGCGCGCGACGCGCTTCATTCTTCCTTCATGAAGTCTGCACGAAGGGGGCTCCAGATTGGATCCCCCCGCACGCTTCCGCCGTTTGCCAGCATCTCTCGCAACCCGAGCGTTTATGGGCCGTCAGGACGTAGCGTCGAAACTCGGACCCAATGAATTCCGGGTCTTCACCAAGGCCCTGCTGAACGATTTACGGGCGTTGGAGCAGATGCTGGCGGATGGCAGCATCGAGACTGGTGCGCGTCGCATGGGGACCGAGCAGGAACTGTTCCTCGTCGACGGGGGGTGGCGCCCTGCTCCCATAGCGACCCAGGTCCTGGACGCCCTTGGCGCCGAGGAATTCACCACCGAACTGGCGGCATTCAACCTCGAGATCAATCTCCCGCCCCTCGAGCTTCGCTCCCGCTGCTTTCAGGAGTTGGAGCAGAACCTCACGCGGCTCATTGGCGCCGTGCGCACGGCGGCGGGTGAGCGCGGCGCACAAGTTGTCCTCACCGGGATCCTTCCCACGCTCATGAAGTCGGACCTGTCGCTGGACAACATGACGCCGCGCCGGCGCTACACGATCCTGAATGAAGTCCTCACCCGAATGTGTGGCGGGTGTTACCGGGTGAACATCCAGGGGGCGGATGAGCTTAATCTCGAGCACGACTCCGTCATGCTCGAGGGGGGCAATACCAGCTTCCAAGTGCATCTCCAGGTCGACCCCGAGGCGTTCGCCCGGTACTACAACGTCGCCCAGATGATGACCGCACCGGTGCTGGCCGCGGCGGTGAATTCTCCCCTGCTCTTCGGCCGCCGGCTCTGGGCGGAAACGCGGATCGCGCTATTCCAACAGGCGATCGACACCCGGCGCAGCACGCCGCATCTACGGGAGCTGACGGCGCGGGTGCGTTTCGGAGAGCAGTGGGTGCGCGAGTCGATCCTCGAGGTCTTTCGGGAAGACATTGCCCGCATCCCTGCGCTTATGGCCACCAGCAGCCCGGAAGATCCCTTCAGGGTGCTCCAGGACGGAGGTGTTCCCACCCTGGCCGCACTGCAGATGTACAATGGGACCGTGTATCGCTGGAACCGGCCCTGTTACGGAGTGTACCAGGGCAAGCCCCATCTCCGCATCGAATGCCGGGTGTTGCCGTCGGGCCCAAGCGTGATCGACGAGGTCGCCAATGCCGCGTTTTGGATTGGGCTCGTGCTCGAAGGCGCCGAGGCCTTTCCAGACGTGACCCAACGCATGGCGTTCGATGACGCCCGCGCGAACATCCTGGCGGCGGCCCGGCGGGGACTCAACGTCGGGTTCACCTGGCTCGACGGCCGCACGTCGAGCGCTCGGGACCTCATTCTCCACGAGTTGCTCCCGCTGGCCCGTGCCGGGCTCAAACGGGCGGACGTGGCCGACGAGGACATCGCCCGGTACCTCGATGTGATCGAGCACCGGGTGGCCTCCGGCAACACGGGAGCCCACTGGCTGGAGCGTTCGCTGCTCGGTATGGGACGGTCCGGGACCCGGATCGAGCGCTTGGCGGCGTTGACCGCGGCCACCGCGCACAGGCAAGCCACACAACGACCGTGTCATGAGTGGGAACCGGCATCGATCGATGAAGGGGGCGGATGGAAGCATCACTACCTCCGAGTCGAACAGTACATGACCACCGACCTATTCACCGTGAAGCAGGACGAGTTGGTGGACTTGGCCGCGCTACTGATGGACTGGAAGCACATCCGCCAGGTTCCGGTCGAGGACGAGGACCACTTGCTGGTGGGCTTGGTGTCCTACACATCGGTATTACGTTTGCTGGCGAGCGGCGACCGTCGCGAGGGGAACCTGACCGTCCCGATCCGAGAGATCATGGATGACAACCCTGTCACGGTAGGACCCGAAACCCACACGCTCGACGCGATAGAATTGATGCGCAAACACCAAATCGCCAGCCTGCCTGTCGTCAAGAACAAGAAGCTCGTTGGCATCGTGAGCATCGGGGACTTCATGCCCATGGTGCAGCGACTCCTTTACGAAAAGCTGCAAGAAGAGCAGTGACGGCAGGACCCCACGCCAAGCGCGAGATCGGACGAGTTGTTGGGTCGCGACCCGGGCCGCTCCTCCTCTGCACCGCCGCCCTCCACGGTAACGAGCCCGCCGGGATCTGGGCGCTCCAACGGGTCTTTCAGGCTCTGGAGGGACGCGAGGATCTGGTGCGAGGAGAGGTGCTCGGCGTGGCCGGCAACCTCGCGGCGCTGGCGCGGGGGGAGCGCGGGATCCACCGGGACCTCAACCGGCACTGGAAGCGGGATCGGGTGGCGGCGCTCAAGAACGGCGGCCGCCCGGATCCGGCCATCAGCGAGGACCGCGAGCTGCTGGACCTGCTCGGCCTCATCGAGGCGGCGCTTTGCCGGTCACGCGGTCCCGTGTATTTCATGGACCTCCATACCACGTCTGGGCAGAGCGCCGCCTTCGCCACCATCGGGGACACGCTGGGCAACAGAGCGTTCGCGCTCGAGTTTCGATCACCGATCATCGTCGGCCTCGAAGAGCATATCGAGGGCACCCTCCTCGAATACCTCAACGACTTGGGCCATACCACCATGGCGTTCGAAGGCGGACGTCATGAGGATCCCACCTCGATCGACAACCTCGAGGCTGGGGTCTGGGTTGGGCTGGCCATAGCCGGCGTCTTGCCCGACGGAGCGCGGATCCCCGAGGTGGCCCGGGCCCACCAACTCCTCGAGCGCAACCGGCGCAACCTGCCCCGGGTGCTCGAAGTCCGCTACCGTCATCCCGTCGCACCCGCGGACCAATTCCAGATGCGCCCGGGCTACGCCAGTTTTCAGCGCCTCGAGGAGGGAGAGGTCGTGGCCCGCGACCGGACGGGCGACATCCGTGCCCCTGTCCGCGGTCGCATCCTCATGCCCCTGTATCAGACGCAGGGTGATGACGGCTTCTTTGTCATCCGGGAGTTCAGCCCGTTCTGGCTCACCGTCTCCCGTCTCCTCCGACAAAGCCGTGCCGAGCGTCTCCTGCCCGTCCTCCCCGGCGTGCGCCGGCACCCGTCCCAGCCGGATACTCTGGTGGTCAACGTCAGGGTGGCCCGGTTCCTGGCGCTCCAGTTCTTCCATCTCTTGGGATATCGCAAGCAGAAGCAGGTGGGCCGGGTGTTGGTGGTGAGCCGGCGGAGGGAGGCGTAAGGGGCTCGTTGGACTGGGGAGAAGGTGCTGCCGACTCGCTACTCCCGACTCCCGACTCCCTTGAGCATCTCCTGGGCGTGCCGGCGTGCGGCGGCGCCCTCGGTATCGCCCAGCATGCGCGCCACCTCGAGCACCCGGTCCTCGCCGTGGATGACGTGCACGTCGCTGGTGGCGACGCCGCCTCGGGGACGCTTGGCGACGACCAGATGCCGGTCCGCTCTGGCGGCAATGGGAGCGAGATGGGTGATGACCAAGACCTGTCGAGTCCGGGCCACGTCCGCCAGCGCCTGCCCCACTTGGGCACCGACATCGCCGCCGATGCCCTGGTCGACCTCATCGAACACCAGACTCGAGAGCCGGTCGTGCTGGGCCAGCACGACTTTGAGCGCCAGCATGATGCGGGAGAGTTCCCCACCCGACGCCACCCGATTGAGCGGTCGCGGCTCGTGGCCTACGTTGAGGCGGACACGGAAGACCACACCCTCCCGGCCGTTCCGATCCGGGTCGGACCTCGGCGTCAGCTCAGGAATGAACGTGCCGCCTGCAAGCCCGAGTCGGGGCAGCAAGCGGTTGACGGCGCGGGCCAATCGCGTGGCGGATGCGTCCCGCTTGGCGCTCAGGGCCCGCGCCGCAGCATCGAGCGCCGCCGCGGCCGCGTGGCGCCGGGCAGCCAGGGCCTCGAGGTCGACGGCGGCGGTATCGAGGAGGTCTAGTTCACGAGCCGCTTCCTCTGCGGTGGCCAGAACCGCATCGAGGGTCCCCCCATACTTCCGCTTGAGATCGAACACCAAGTCGCGTCGGGCCTGGATCGCGCCTAAGCGCTCGGGATCTCTCTCGATCCGTTCGGCATAGTCTCGGGCCCCGCGCGCCAACTCACTGAGATTCGCATAGGCCGCATCGAGCAGTTCCTGCCAGGGGTCGACCTCCGGATCGAGTCCGGCCAGCGCGCGCAGCTCGCGCTCGGCGCGATGCACCAGATCCAGGGCGTTGTCGTCCCCGTCCTCAAGGGCATCGGAAATGGCTCGGGCGCGGGTCTCCAGGTTCGTGGCCTGGCTCAACTTGCGCATTTCGGTCTCGAGCCGTTCGTCCTCCCCGGCCGAGACCGCGGCTACCTCGATCTCGCCCACGACGTGCCGTAAGTAATCGGATCGCCGCTCGGCGGCATCCCGCCGCTCACGAAGGCGGCGGTCTTCTTCGGTGAGAGCGGCCAGGCTTTCATAGGCCTCCGCCGTCGCGGCGCGCTGGGGTTCCGCGCCCGCGAAGGCATCCAGGATGTCCCGTTGATCCTCGGCGCTCAAGAGCGACTGGGATTCGTGCTGTCCATGGAGATCCACCGTGACCCGGCCCAGTTTGGCCAACACGCCAACCGTGGTGGGGCTGCCGTTGACCCATGCCCGTGAACGGCCCTCGGCTGCTACCTCGCGCCGAATGACGATCTTCTCGTCGGCGTGATCGAGGCCTAGTGACTCCATCGTCTGCCACACTCGCACGTCTGGCGTTTCGATCACCCCTTCGACGATGGCCTTCGCTTGCCCCGCCCGAACGGTGTCCGCGGCCGCCCGCTCGCCGAGCAAGAGTGCAAGCGCGTCGACCACCATGGACTTGCCCGCACCGGTCTCGCCGGTCAGGACATTGAGTCCGGGCCCCAGTGACAGGGTGACATCCGCAATGGTGGCGAGATTCCGCACGCGAAGCTCCGTGATCATGGGGTATCCTCCCGATCCGACAGATCGCCCCAGTGGAGCTTTTCGCGAATGCGCCGGAAGTACCGCTCGCCCGGCAGGCGTGCGAGGACCACCGGGGTGTCGGACCGGCTGATCTCGACCTGTTCGCCCGGCACCAGCACGGTTGCCACCTGCCCGTCGATCGAGACCAAGAGCTTGTCGAGATCGGGTTCCATGGGTTCGAGAATGATGGTTCGGCTGGACGGAATCACCACGGGGCGCACCGCCAGCGTATGCGCACAGATCGGCGTGATGACCGTGGCATGGACTCCCGGGACGACAATCGGGCCGCCGGCGCTCAGGGAATATGCCGTTGATCCCGTTGGGGTGGCGACAATGATTCCGTCGACACTGAGGGGGCCGACATTCTCGCCGTCGATCAAGACGTTGACTCGAATGACCCGGGCGACTCCCCCCTTGTGCAGCACGACATCGTTGAGCGTACGATGGAGCCGCCGCGGAGCCCGGGACCCCAGTATCGACGTCTCGAGTGCTTGGCGCCGCTCGATCTCGTAGGTGCCGTCGGCCAGGACATCCAGGGCGTCGCCGAGGTTGGCCGGCGAGGCCGCCGTCAAGAATCCCACCCGCCCCAGGTTGATCCCGAGCACCGGGGTCTCTCGTCCCTCCAGAAGCCGGGCGCCTCGGAGCAGGGTGCCGTCACCGCCGAAGGTGAGCATCACATCGATGACATCCACATCGAGGCTCGGGGGGGGTGGGTCTCCCCACGCCGTAGCGAGCTCCGGCTCGGTGGAAAAGCTGAGGCCGCGCTCGGGACCGAGCGCGGCCAAGTGCCTGAGGATGTCGTTGAGCGCTGGGTAGCGGGTATTCCCCACGACGCCGACGTTCATCGAGCTGACAAGCTGACTTCACCCGCGAGCGCACGCACCCGATCGGCGATGTGCTCCGCGTTCAGCCCGACCTGCGCCAGCTGCGACGCGCGCGCGGCGTGCTCGTAGGTGCGATCGGGGACGCCGAGGATGGCGACGCGGGCCTCCGGGGCGACAGACTCGAGCCGGGCCGTGACGGTCGCGCCGAAGCCGTTGACTTCGGTGCCGTCCTCGACCGTGAGATAGTACCGGTGATCGCCGGCCAGCGTCTCCAGCATCCGCTGATCCAAAGGCTTGATGAACCGGCAGTTGACGACGGTGACGTCGAACCCGTCCCGGCTCAAGATGTCGGCCGCCGCCATGGCGGGGTCGCACATGACCCCGACAGCCAGAATAGCGCAGTCACTGCCCCGGCGCAGGATGTCCCACGAGCCGTAGGGCACCGGCGCGACCTCTGCAGCCGGGGGTGCCGGTGCTGGAGCATTATCGCGGGGGTAGCGGAGGCTGAACGGGCCGTCGTGCGTCAGCGCGCAACGCAACAGCCCAATCAGTTCTGCGCCGTCCCTTGGTGCGGTGACGGTCATGTTGGGCACCGCGAGCAGATATGCAATGTCGTAGAGTCCCATGTGCGTTTGCCCATCGGCCCCCACCATGCCGGCGCGGTCCATGCAGAAGATGACCGGGAGGTTTTGAATGGCCACGTCATGGATGATGCTGTCGTAGGCGCGCTGCAGGAACGTGGAGTAGATCGCCACGACCGGGCGGAGTCCCTGGGTAGCGAGCCCGGCGGCGAAGGTCGTTGCGTGGCCTTCCGCAATGCCGACATCGAAGAAGCGATCGGGCCACTTCTTCTCGAAGATGTTGGTGCCCGTGCCCGACGGCATCGCCGCCGTAATAGCCACCAGGTCAGGATACTCCGCGGCCAGCTCTGCAACCGCGGTACCGAAGACCTTGGTCCACGCGGGCGGCCCTCCACTCTTGGCGGGCTTGAGCGTGCCGGTGACGGGATCGTAGGGCTTCCTGGCGTGGAATTTCTCCCGATCGGGTTCGGCCAGTGGGAACCCCTTCCCCTTCTCGGTGATCACGTGGACCAGGCGTGGCCCCCGCAGGTTCGACACCAGCTCGAATGTCCTGAGCATGGCAGGAATGTCGTGCCCGTCGATGGGACCGAAGTAGCGGAATCCGAATTCCTCGAAGAGCATTCCCGGCGACCAGAGGTTCTTGACGCTCTCTTCGATGTTCTTCGCGAGGTCCACCATCTTGGGACCGCCGAACACATGTGATGCCTTTTCGATTCCGGCCTTGATGCGCTCGCGAACCCGGTTGGTCATAGGGCTCGCGATGATGGACCCCAAGTATTTGTTGATCGCCCCGACATTGGGAGCGATGGACATTCCGTTGTCGTTCAGGACGAGAATAATATCCCGGTCCGAATGCCCGGCGTTGTTGAGGCCTTCATAGGGAAGGCCGCAGGTCATCGCCCCGTCTCCAACGACCGCAACGACCTCGAAGTCTTCCCGCTTGAGATCTCGGGCTGCGGCCATGCCAAGTGCTGCGGAGAGTGCCGTGCCGGCGTGGCCTGCACCGAACATGTCGTGCTCGCTCTCGGTCCGGCGGAGGAACCCGCTGAGGCCGCCTTCCTGACGGAGCGTCCCGAGCTGCGGGTTGCGTCCCGTCAGCACCTTCCACGGATAGCCTTGGTGACCGACGTCCCAGACGATCTTGTCGCGCGGCGAGGTAAAGGTATGCAGCAGCGCGATGGTCAGTTCGACCACTCCCAAGCCGGCCCCGATGTGGCCGCCGGTTTGAGAGACCACGTCGATCAGGCGCTGGCGGACTTCGTTCGCCAGCACCGGGAGTTGCTCCCGGGTCAACTGCTTGATGTCCGACGGGCCAGATATCGTCTCGAGCAAGGTCATGTATCGCGTCCCGGTTAATCCTAGGATTTTCTGGTCACAATATAGTCCGCCAAGGCACCGAGCGCCGTCGAGGGCAGCCCAGCCGCCCGGAGGTGCCCGACAGCCCGCTCGGCAAGCGCCGCTGCCTCGGTGCGCGCGCCCTCGATCCCAAGCAACTGGACGTAGGTGGATTTGGCGAGTGCCCGATCCCGGCCGGCCGGTTTGCCCAACTGCACACTCGTCCCGGTACAATCGAGCACATCATCGGCAATCTGGAAGGCGAGCCCAATGTCCTCCCCATAGGCGGACACCGCCGCCACGGCCTCCGGGCCGGCCTCCCCCGCCATGGCCCCGAGTCGACAGGCGGCTTGGATGAGCGCCCCGGTCTTGCCTCGATGAATCGCCGTGAGCTCAGCCAGTTCGACTCTCCGCTGCTCCGCCGCAAGGTCTAGCCACTGACCGCCAACCATGCCCTCCGCGCCACCGGCGCGGAACAGCACCGCCGCCATGCGACCCAGGGTCTCCGCGTCGAGGCCCAGCGCGTCCACGCCATCCACCAGCATGCGGGCCGCGACGGGGACCAGCAGAAACCCCGCCCGCGTCGCCGTCGGCACATCGAACCGGCGGTGCGCCGTGGCGCGTCCCCGGCGAACGTCGTCGTCGTCCATGCACGGGAGATCATCGTGCACCAGCGAGTACGTGTGCACGGCCTCAACCGCGGCGGCCACACCCGCAATGGCCTCGCGGCTCCCCCCAACGGCGCGGTAGGCAGAGATGAGAAGTGCCGGACGGACGCGCTTGCCCGGACCCCGGAGAATGTAGGCCAGGGCGGCCCCGTCCCGGCCGGGGAGTTCGTGCTCCAGGCGACCAGCCCAGTCACCAAGGATGGCGTCGGTCGCCCGTCGGGCTTCGCCCAAGAGCCCTGAGGCCGTGGCACTATTCGTCGAACTCGTCAATGCTCAGAGTCCCGTCGGGGTTTTCCAATACCTGTCCGACCTTGATCTCGGCCGCCCGGAGCCGCTCTCGGGCGGCCCTCAGCCGGGCGACGCCCTCCTCGAACAGGGCGAGGGCGTGATCGAGATCGGTCTCATCGGCCTCCAGCTGGCGTACGATCTGCTCCAGGCGCTGCAGATCGGCCGCCAACGACTCGGGGGCGTCGCCAGAACCGGATCCCGTGGGCTGCTCAGCCACGGATCACTCCGCGCGGGCCGGCACGTCGCCGTCCACGACCCTGAGGGTGAAGGCCGTCCCCGGTGGAAAGTCGCGGCGGTGCTTGAGTACCCGGCCCTCCGGGTCGCGGGCCACGCTGTACCCGCGCTGGAGCACCCGCAGGGGACTCAAGGCCTCGAGCTGCGCGCCGAGCCCTTCGGCGTCTCGCCGCCACCGAGCCAAGCGGTGCTCCACCGCTGCGCTCAGGCGGTCGCCGGTGCGCGCCAAGCGTTCGTGTCCAAACCGCGCGCGCTGTCGCAGGCCGTTGGCGAGCCGCTTCGCGAGCGAGTCGGCTCGGTCGAGGACCTCGTCTTGGTGGGGCACCGCGAGCTCCGCGGCCGCCGATGGGGTGGCCGCACGGTGATCGGCCACCAAGTCGGTCAGGCAGACATCGACTTCGTGGCCCACGGCCGAAATCGTCGGCACCTCGACCGCGGCGAGCGCACGACAGACACCCTCGGCGTTGAAGGCGGCTAAGTCTTCCCGCGATCCTCCACCGCGTCCGACGATGCAGAGGTCGACGTCGGGCAATCGATTGACGAGCGTGAGGGCGTGAACCAATTCCCGCTCCGCGCCCACGCCTTGCACTTTGGTTCCGATGACGCAGAGCGCCGCCAAAGGCCAGCGCAGGCGGGTGACCGTCACGATGTCACGGAGGGCCGCCCCATCGAGGCTGGTGACCACCGCGATCCGCGTTGGCATGACGGGCAACGCCCGCTTGCGCTCCAAGGCGAAGAGGCCGTCCTCCGCCAAGGCAGCCTTGGTTCGCTCGAACTCGAGTTGCTGTTTCCCCAGCGCCTCGGTGGCCAGCATGTCGGTCGCGGCAAATCGAAACTCGCCTCGCTCCTCCCAGACCGACGGTGTGCCGAACGCATAGACCTGGGCGCCTTCGGGCGGAGGCGTGCGGAGCCGGCGGGCATACGTTCGCCACATGACGCACTTCAGTTGACTGTCGGCATCCCGTAGGGTGAAGTACCAGTGTCCGCTCTGGTAGGTCTTGAGTCCGGTCACCTCGCCGCGAATCCACAGCGTGCCGAGGTGGCCTTCGATGGCGTCTTTCGCGGCGCGGGTGACCTGCGTGATTGTCCATGCGACGTCGGTGGGCGACAGCTCGAACAGCGACGGATGGGGTGGTGTGCGGGCCATGTGGGGCCGGTGCGTCAGGCCGCCGCGAGTTGTGCGGTGGCGGCTTGGAGAGTGTTCTGGAGCAGCATCGCGATGGTCATCGGCCCGACACCCCCTGGAACCGGGGTGATGGCGGCGGCCACTTGCCGGACTTCGTCGAACGCAACGTCGCCGACCAGCCGATACCCCTTGTCGGTTGAGCGATCATCGATCCGGTTGATTCCGACATCGATGACGGCAGCACCGGGCTTCACCATGTCGGCCGTGGCGTACTCCGCCTGCCCGATGGCCACCACCAGAATGTCAGCCGTTCGGGAGATGGCGGCCACGTCGCGGGTGCGCGAGTGGCAAATGGTGACCGTCGCATTGGCTCCGGGGCCCTTGTGGACCAGCAAATTGGCCAGCGGGCGGCCAACGATGAGCGACCGGCCGATGATGACGCAGTGCGCGCCGGATGTTTCGATCCCCGAGCGGATCAACATCTCCTGAATGCCGTAGGGGGTTGCCGGTCGGAAGCCGCTGGGGTCACCGATGACGACCTTGCCGACATTGACCGGGTGGAACCCGTCGACGTCCTTGCGAGGGTCGATGCGCTGGAGCACCGCGTCGGCGTCGAGATGGCCAGGAAGGGGTAGCTGCACCAGCATGCCGTGAATGCTGGGATCGGCGTTGAGCTCGTCGATGGTGGCGAGCAGTTCCGCCTCGAGGGTCGAGTCCGGGAGCCGGACCGTCCGCGAGTGCATCCCGGCTTCCTCGCACCGCCGGCCCTTCATACGCACGTACACCTGGCTGGCGGGATTCTCGCCGACCAGCACCACGGCCAGGCCGGGAACGATGCCCTGGGAGGCCAGCTCGCCGACTTTTTCCGCTACTTCCACCCTGATGGCCTTGCCGATCGCGACGCCATCGATCAGCGTGGCACTCATCGCGCGAAATCCACAGCACGGGTCTCCCTGATGACCACGACCCGAATTTGTCCGGGGTACTGCAGCTCGGCTTCGACCTTTCGGGCGATGGCATCGGACAGCTCCGCGGCCCTGCCATCGTCGACCTGTTCAGGGTGCACCACCACGCGTATCTCCCTTCCCGCTTGAATGACGTTGCACTTCTCGACCCCATCGAACCCTTTGGCCAATTCCTCGAGCCGTGTGAGCCGCTTCACGTAGGTCTCGAACGCTTCTCGGCGGGCGCCCGGCCGCGAACCGCTCACGGCATCAGCGGCCTGCACCAAGGCGGACTCGGTGGACGCATGCGGCACATCGTCGTGATGGGCGTGGATGCAGTTGATGACCGCATCGCTTTCGCCGAACCTCCGGGCCACCTCGACCCCCAGCTCGACATGCGTGCCTTCATTGTCATGGGTCAACACCTTCCCGATGTCGTGGAGGAGCGCCCCGCGCTTAGCGAGTTGAACGTCACAATGCAGTTCAGCCGCCATGATGCCCGCCAACCACGCCACTTCTTTGGAATGCTCGTAGATGTTCTGGCCGTACGAGGTGCGGTAGCGCATGCGTCCCACGAGCTTTACCAGCTCGGGGTGCAATCCGTGAATGCCGGTGTCGTAGGCCGCTTGCTCGCCGAGTTCGACCAACTCCGCCTCCAACTCGGACCGTGCCTTGGTGACGATTTCCTCGATGCGACCGGGATGAATCCGGCCATCCGCAATGAGGGCTTCCAGGCTGCGGCGGGCGACTTCACGCCGGATAGGGTCGAAACACGAGATCACGACCGTATCGGGCGTGTCGTCGATGATGACGTCGACGCCGCACGTCGTCTCGAACGCCCGAATATTCCTTCCCTCGCGGCCGATGATGCGACCCTTCATTTCATCGTTCGGCAGAGTGACGGCAGCCACTGTCGATTCCGCGGTGTGTTCAGCCGCGATCCGCCCAATCGCCGTGGCGACGATGCGCCTGGCGTCCCGTTCTGCCGAGCGACGAGCTTGTTCCTTGATGTCCCGCACCAGCGCGGCCGCGTCACTGCGGGCTTCATCCTCGACTTGGTGCAACAACTCACGCCGGGCCTCGTCCGCACTCATCCCGGCGACCGCCTCCACTTTTCGGCGGTGCTCGAGGACGAGGTGCTCGACCTCGGCCTCCCGGCCTTCCAGCTTGCGCAGCCGCTTGTCAACCGCCTTTTCTCGTTCGACCAGCGCCCGCTCGCGGTCCTCGACCTCTCGTGCCCGCTGATCGAGCCCTCGGTCTCGTTGGGTCGCTTGTTGCTCGGCCGACAGCCACTCTTTCCGGCGGGTTTCGGTCTCGTGCTCCAGGCTCTCCCGAAGCTCCATGACTTCCATCTTCCCGCTCAACACAGCTTCGGACTTGAGTGTCTCGGCGGTCTGCTCCGCCTCGCTGAGCACGCGCGTGGCTTCGTGCTTCGAGGTCTCGAGGATCCCGGTGGCGCGGCGGCGCTGCCGCTGAACGTGGATCGTGATGGTCAGGGCGGCGGCCACAATGCCAGCCACCGCACCCCCGAGGAGGGACAGCAGGAGGGTTTCGGACATGAGATCTATCTCCAACACGGCAGCGCCGTGGTTGTTCGCTTTACCAGAGGCCCGGGACCCCTGGGGTCAAACGCGTTTGGCCGGCGGAAGAAACCGGCTCACCTCATCGGCGAGAGCGGTCATGCGCGCTGCCACTTCGCGATCGCCGCGGCGCGCCCTGAATAGCTCGTCCGTAATCGACAGGGCCGCCAGCAGCGCCGCCTTGTGCGACTCGACGAGCGGGGCCGTCTCCCGTACCCGTTGCAAGGCCGTATCGACATGCGCGGCGACTTCTTTGGTATAGGCGGGAGGAAGCTCTGAGCGCACCGTGAACGTCTCGCCTCCGATCGTCACCTGGACCGCGTGTTTGGTTTCGTTCATGCTGCTCCATCCTCCGACGAGCGCTCGAGAAAGGCCATACGGGCGGCCAGGGAGTGGACGCGATCCTTCGCGAAGTCAATCCGCTGGCGTAAGGCCTGGTTCTCCACCTCGAGGTCCACCACTCGCTTGCGAGCCTCTGGTAAATCAGGTCCCGGTGCCTTGCCCTTTCCTCCACGCGTCTTGAGTTCCGCCTCGGCCTTGAGCGCGCGACGGTGCCACTGGGCAAGCTCCTCGGTTAAATGCCCAACCAAGCTCTCGAGTTTGGTGAGCACCGCCGCGTCGGGCCGCTCGTAGCCTCGTTGATTACTCATGGTCCGCTCCCCCCCCACGCAGCTCGATTCCCAATTCCCGTTTCAGCGTCTGGCGGATCGTGTCGACCGTCTTGTCGACTTCCGCGTCCCGAAGAGTGCGCGTGGATGATCGGAGCGTCAAATGAAACGCGACACTGCGCGTGCCATCCGGCAGATCCGCCCCGCGATACTCACTCAGAATGCTGGCCGATTCGAGCAGCGCACCCCCAGCGCCGGCGATCACCTCGCGCACTCGCTCCACGCTGACGCCGTGTGGAATGACCAGCGCCAGATCGCGCGTCGAGGCGGGCGTCGCCGGTAAGGCCTTGAACCGCGGGACCGCACGCGGCGAGGGATCGAGCAGGAGTTCGAAGCCGAGCACCGGCGCCGCCCACGGCGGAGCATCCGCAAAGAGCCGCTCGGCATGACCCACCACCCGATCGCCCTCGATGCGGGCAATCCACGTTGTGCCATCAACTTGCACGGTCGCGGAGGGAAGCGCCAGGGCCACGGCGCGCTCGAACAACCCTTTGAGATCCCAAACACCCCAGAGCGGCTGGCCGGCACCCGCGGACCAGTGGGCAGGATGGCGCCCGCCGCTCACGACGCCCGCCACATGACGGGCCTCGGCCGGCGGCGATCCCGCCTCCCCCATCGCGAAGACGGTGCCGATTTCGAACAGGCGGATGTCCCGGACCCCTGCGGCCCAATTGGCCTCGACGTGGCCAATGAGGCCGGGCAGCAGCCGGCGACGGAGGAAGGCGCTCTCCTGGGACAGTGGGTTCGTGACCGGCACGGCGTCCGGGTCCTCACCCGACCCCATAGGAAGGGACACGACCTCGTAGAGTCCAAGCGCGGTGAGGCCGTTGCGCACATGCGTTGCGGCAATCTCCTCCGGCGCATCGGGCACCGTTCCCAAGCGGAAGGGTCGGAGGTCCCCGGGGAACGTGTCGTAGCCATGGAGGCGAGCCACTTCCTCGATCAAATCGATTTCGCTCTTGAGGTCGGGGCGCCAGCCGGGGACATCGACGGCCAAGCGGCCATCGTCGGGCTTGGACACCACCGTGGCGCCGATGGCGACGAGGTACTGCTCGATATCCCGCCACGGAAGCTCGACACCGAGCACCTGCGTCACCCGGGCGTGGCGCAAGAAGATCCGCGGCGGGTGCGACGGTGAGGGCCAGAGATCGATCGGTGCCTCGGTCACGTCCCCGCCGGCGGTGGTCGCCATCAGTTCGAGACAGCGCCGCACCGCATCGGGCGAGGCATGCAGATCGACCCCCCGCTCGAACCGGTAGCTGGCTTCGCTGCTCATGCCCAGCGCCTTACGCGTGCGGCGGATACGCACCGGGTCGAACCACGCGCACTCGAGGAACACGTCCGAGGTCTCCGCGGAAACCTCGCTCGCTCCACCACCCATGACCCCGGCGATCCCGATCGCGCCGCCCTGATCGGCGATCACGGTCATCTCTGCGGACAGGTGCCGCTCCTTCCCGTCTAAGGTGACCACGCGCTCCCCGGGATGGGCCCGGCGTGCCACGACCGCCGGGCCGTTGAGCTTGGCGAGGTCGTAGGGATGCATCGGCTGTCCGAGTTCTGCCATGACGTAGTTGGTGGCATCCACGATGTTATTGACGGGACGCATGCCGATCGCGGTGATACGGTGTTGCAGCCACTCTGGTGACGGGCCCACGGTCACGCCTCGCAAGACCACTGCGAGAAACCGCGCGCACCCCTGTGGGTCTTCGATGGCCACCCGCACTCCGTCGATCGTTGCCTCCGATCCCTCCCGGCGGAATGTGAGACCGGGCGGCCCCTTCGACCCGGGAATGGCTGGCAAGCGAAACGGCACGGCGAACGCGGCGGCCAGCTCGCGGGCCACCCCTTTGTGGCCCAGCAGGTCCGGGCGGTTGGGATTGACCTCGATTTCGATGCGGTCATCGGCGAGAGGCAAGACGTCGAGGAGAGGCGTCCCCGGCGGGTGCTGGGTACGAAGCTCCATGATGCCTTCGTGGTCCTCACCGAGCCCCAGTTCCCTGGCGGAGCACAGCATGCCGTGCGAGGTCTCGCCGCGGATCTTGCGCTTTTCGATCGTGAGATCTCCCGGCAGCACCGACCCGACCCGGACAAACGGGTACTTCTTCCCGGCTTCGACGTTGGAGGCGCCACACACGACCTGGTGCGGCGCGGCCCCGCCGTCGTCGACGACGCAGAGCGACAGCCGGTCTGCGTTCGGGTGGGCCCGGATCTCGTTGACCTGGCCGACCACGACGTCACCGAGACCGCCGAAGAGGGGTTCCACGGCCTCCACCGGCGCGCCGAGCATGGCGAAGCGGTCGCTCATCTCATCCAACGGCAAGGCTCGCCGAAGCGATTCCTCTAACCAGGCGCGTGAGACAAGCATCGTCAGGCCTCAGGGCCGAATTGGGCGAGGATGCGCATGTCTCCCCCGAACAACAGCCGGATATCGGGGATCCCGTAACGGAGCATGGCAATCCGATGCGGGCCCATGCCAAACGCGTAGCCGGTGAACCGCTCGGCATCGATATCGCAGTTTTCCAAGACAACCGGATGCACCATGCCGCAGCCCAGGATCTCCATCCACCCACTTCCCTTGCACGCAGCGCACCCGGTGCCGCCGCAGAGCAGGCACCCGATGTCCATCTCCGCCGAGGGCTCCGTGAACGGGAAGAACGACGGCCGAAACCGGACCCGGGTCGTCGGCGAGAAGAACTCGTGGGCGAAATGGAGCAGCGTGGCCTTGAGATCCACGAAACTGATCCCCTCATCGACCGCCAGGCCCTCAATTTGGGAGAAGGCCGGGGCGTGCGAGGCATCGAAGGTGTCCTGCCGGTAGACCATGCCAGGCATGATCGACCGAATGGGCGGTGGGTGGGCCATCATGGTGCGGATTTGCACCGGCGAGGTATGGGTGCGCAGCAGGACGGCGCTTCCCGGATCGGCCTCGGCGGTCGTGCCGACGTCCAGGTAGAACGTGTCCTGCATGTCCATGGCGGGGTGATCCGGCGGGAAGTTCAGGGCGCCGAAATTGTACCACTCCGTCTCTGCTTCAGGTCCGACCGCGCGGGTGAAGCCCAGGGCGCGAAAGATCTCGGTGATGTCGTCGATCACCTTGGTGACGGGATGCACCGCGCCGACCCAGCGATGGCGGGCCGGCATGGTGGGATCGTCCACCGCGGTCTTGTGACGGCGCTCGGCGGCCTCGAGGGCGCGGCGCCGTGCCTCAATGGCCCGTTGGAATTCATCTTTGAGCCGGTTGACCGCCGCGCCAAAGCGCTTGCGCTCCTCGAGCGGCTGGCTCGCGAGTGAGCGTAGCGCCTGGGTGAGGATGCCTTGTTTCCGGCCCAACAGGGCCACCTGCTCCGCCTCCAACGCTTCCGCATCCAGCGCGGCGATGCGTGCGAGTCGCGGCAGCGTGGCGTCGAGCACCGGGTATCCCGTGGACTTCGTCATGACGCGTGTGTCGCTCAAGGCTCAAGACTCGCGCGGGGTCGTTCGCTGGTGCGAGCGACCCCACGAAAGAGGTTCAGGAACCACAATGGCGTGCCCCGCCGAGGGTGGTGCCTAGGATGAACTCGCCGTCTTTTCGTGGGCGCTCTTCGCGACATTCGCCAATTCGGCAAAGGCGGCGGCGTCGCGCACGGCCAAATCCGCCAGGATCTTCCGGTTGATGTCGACACCCGAGCGTTTCAGCCCGTTGATCAAGCGATTGTAGCTCAGCCCGTGGGTCCGTGCGGCCGCGTTGATGCGGGTGATCCAGAGCCGCCGGAATTCAGATTTCTTCTTGCGGCGGTCCCGGTAGGCGTACGCCAGACCGCGCTCCACCGTCTCCTTGGCGGATTTGTACAACTTGCTGCGGCCACCGCGGGCGCCCTTGGCCGCACGCATGATCTTCCGCTTCCGCGCATGGTGGGCGACGCCGTTCTTGGTGCGTGGCATGCGACCTCCCTATGCTTCGAGAAGGCGGCTCACGCGGGGGTAATCGGCGGCGCTCACCAGATCGCCCTTCTTCAACCGATTCTTCCGCTTGCGCGTCTTCTTGGTCAGAATGTGTGAGTGGTTCGCATGGAAGCGCCGGAGCTTCCCCGTCCCGGTCTTCTTGAAGCGCTTCATCGCGGCGCGCTTGGTCTTCATTTTTGGCATAACAGTCTCTCTCGTTTCCGAGCCCAGTCCGACCGCTGGCGGCGCCCGGTTCGCTATTTGGGTCCGATGACCATGGTCATGTTCCGACCCTCGAGCTTGGGCTGCATTTCGATCTTCCCGACGTCTTCTAACACCTCCGCGACCCGATCGAGGACGGCTCGTCCGATCTCCACGTGCGCAAGCTGCCGGCCGCGAAACATCATCGTGACTTTGACCTTGTTCCCGTCTTGCAGGAACTCGCGCGCGTGACGCGTCTTGAATTCAAAATCGTGGTCGTCGATTCCAGGACGAAATTTTACCTCTTTCAAATGAATCACATGCTGCTTCTTCTTCGCCGCTCGGGCCGCCTTTGCTTCCTCGAATTTGTACTTCCCGTAGTCCATGATCTTGACCACAGGGGGACGAGCGTTTGGTGCAACCTCCACCAGATCGAGCCCGCGATCTTCCGCGGCGGTGAGCGCCTCTTCAATGGGAAGAACCCCCAGTTGTTCGCCCGTCGCAGTGATGACCCGCACGGGGCTGATTCGGATCTGACGGTTCACTCGGGTTCGACGTTCTCGTTCAGCCAGGGCGGTCGACCTCCATTCTCGAGACCACAAAAAAAGACATCCGATTGACCGGATGCCCTGTGCCGTTCTCAGGAGGGCGGAGGGTGGTAGCACACGGCCCGTGAGAGCGGCTCTTGGACCCGGTCACGCTGGCCTTCCCGGCCAGGTTGAGGGTGGGGGGCGAACCCCCGCTTCGGGGCGTAATACTAGGTGCCACGCTCTCCAGTGTCAACGCTCACCGGGTCCGGGGGGGGAGTCCTCCACCGATTGGATGTCGGCGAGACCGGCTCCCGCCCCTGCCCCCGCACCCGGCGGCCGCGCTCGCCCCCAGGCCACCACGGGGTCGTGCTCGAACACCAGCCGCCAGCCCTCCTCGGCTGCAACGGCTAGGACCGTCCGTTTGGTCTCGAGCGTCCGCAGCGGCTCGACATCGTAGCCCATGATCCACGGCAGCGGGAGGTGGGCGCTGGTCGGCACCAGATCGCCGAGAAACAGGGCGGTCTCCCCGCCATCGGCCACGCGAATCGACTGGTGGAAGGGGACGTGCCCGGGGGTCACGACACAGACGATCCCAGGAAGCACTTCGGTGTCGCCGTCGAGCAGCATCCATCGATCCCTCGCCGCCACCGGCTCGAAGTTCTTCGGGAAGTAGCTGCCGCGCGTGCGCTCGTTCGCGTGCCGCGCGAAATCGAGCTCACCCCGCTGCACCACGTAGGTCGCGTGAGGGAAGGCCAACGCGGCCGTCGCGTGATCGCCGGCGTCTATGAAGGTATTGCCTCCAGCGTGGTCGAAATGGAGATGCGTATTGATGACCCACGCCACATCGGCCGGTCCAAACCCAACGCTGGCCAGAGCGTCCTCCACCTGCGTCGGGCCGTCCCGCCCCGCGTTTTCCACGCCGTAGATGGCGCAGAACTTCTCGTCCTCTTTGTTGCCGAGACCCGTGTCGACGAGCACGAGACCATCCGGATGCTCGATCACGAGGCACCGGAGCGCGAGCGGGATCCGGTTCCGCTCGTCGGCGGGGATGCGCTTTTCCCAGAGCGGCTTGGGGACCACGCCGAACATCGCGCCGCCGTCAAGGCGTTGCCGTCCGCCTTCGAGCGTGTGGCAGCGAAGCGACCCCACCTGAAACGTGTGACTCAGTGCCATAAGCGGGGCGATTCAGGTGACCTTGGGGTGCCGGGAGGCCTTCGCTCGCCTTCGCCGCGTGGCCTTGGGCGCTATCACTCGCTCGAGATGGGCGAGGGTGGTCAAGCCCTTCGCCTTGGCCAACGGGAGCAAGCGCTGCAGCACCGCCGCGGTCACGACCGCGTCGCCCGCGGCCCGATGCCGGGCGGCGTTGGTCAACCGGAAGCGAGCGGCCAGGCTATCGAGACCACAGGATCCTCGGGGCCTGAGCACCCGTCGGGCCAACCGCACCGTACAGAGGCGCGGCCCCGCCAAGGCCACCGCGCGGCTCCGCCGCAGTTCCATCCTGAGGAAGCTCCAGTCGAAGCGGACGTTGTGGGCCACAAAGACCCGTCCGGCCAGCGCGCCCAACACGTCATCGGCCACGTCGTCAAAGCATGGAGCCGAGTGCACCATGCCGTCGGTGATGCCCGTGAGCGCCGTGGCGGCGCGGGGGATGGGACGCCCGGGGTTGATCAATGACTCGAACACCAATTGGGTCCGCTGGCCCTGCACCACTACCACCGCGATCTCCATGATCCGGTCGCGGCCCCCGCCGGCAAGGCGTCCGCCGGTCGTCTCGACATCGACGACGGCGAAGGCACAATCATCCACCAGCGGAGATCCCACGCCGGCCGCCACGAGCGCCCACCGACCATCGGGGAGTTGCCCCACGCGCGGGTCGGGCCCCAACAGGGCCGCTGCCAGCCGGGAGGCGACTGCACCCGGAGGGTTGGTCAGCCCCAGAATCGACTCGGCGATGGTGTGGGCGTCGAGCGGTCCCGTTTCCATGAGATCGAGGGCGCGCTCGAGCAGGGTTGGGCCCGGCAGGGCGGACAGTCCCGTCACGCCGATGCCCGGCGGAGGGGCAGGGTCATGCACCGCGGGCCGCCACCGCCACGAACCAGTTCGCTCCCATCGATCGTGATTGCGGTCCGCTTCCCGGCCTCGGGGAGCCCTGGGGCGCCAAGCACTTGTTCGGCCCCGACGACCGTGAAGCCAGCCCGCTCCATTTCTCGAAGCGTCCCGGTATTCCGCCCATAGCCCATGACCACGCCGGGGCTGACCGCAAGAAAATTACAGGCCGAACTCCACTGTTCCCGTTCCTGGGTCGAGCGGGTCTGACCGCCGGCCAGGATGGGCTCCATGCGGCAATCGACGTCCTTGAGAGCGGCGAAGAAGTCCGGGCGTTCCCCCACGGAATCCTGGCCCTTCCGGCGGTGCAGCACCGCTCGGCGCTCCGGTCCCATGAAAAACGGGGGAAAGACCACGCAGAGATCGCGGTCGACCTGCGTGAAGACCATATCGAGGTGGATGGCCGTCGGGGCCTGCGGCATCACGAGCACGATGACGTCGGTCGCGAGATCATGGGCGAAGGCCAATTCGCACAGGAGATCGATGGCCGCCGGCGACGTGCGGTCGCTGAGGCCCAGCAGGAGCACATCGTTTCGAAGCCGGTGGATGTCGCCACCTTCGAGGGTGTAGTGATCGCGCTTCTCTCGCGTTCCATCGTACAGCAGGCCGCGATTGGCCAGCGACGGGTGGAAGAGAAAGAGCGTCTTGATCAACAGCTCTTCCGTCCACCGGACATCGTAGCGCATGGACCCCACGACGGCATGCTCCCCGATGACCGCTCCGACATCGCGCGGGAAGAACAGGTTGGGGAGCGGAGGGAACGCGAACCCAAATCCGTTGACTGCCTTCGCCACGGGGCCCCGCGCCAGCCGGGCGCCTTCGATGAGCGTCGCAACCACTTGATCGGGGGAGAGCTGATCGAGCCCCTTGGCGAGCGCCTCGGTGGGGACGAGGTCGGCCGTGGTTTCTTGGAGAAACGACCTCGCCTCAGGGATGGCCAAGGCCTCCTTGAGCAGTCCGGCCACCGTCTGGACATCGGCGAACCGCTCCAGCACCCGAACGAAGGTGCCGTGCTCAGCCCTGGCGAGGTTGAGGTCGACGATGTCGTCGTAGAGATACGCTTCCCGATTGCCGGGGGTCACCCCGCGGAGCTCGTTGCCCGGAGTGTGGACCACGACGCGTTCCAGCGGTCCGATTTCAGAATCGATCGAAACGGCCGACATGGGAGGGAAACCTACACCCGTCCGCCACCCGCCGCCGTGCCGCAGTGAGGCCGGCTAGGTCCGATTGCTCAGCGCGTACGACAGGGCTTCGAGTTCCAGCACCAGGTTGACCGTCTTGACGCTGATTTCGGCAGGAACGCTGAGCTGGACGGGAGCGAAATTGAGCATCGCCTTGACCCCGAGGGCCACCAACCGGTCGGCGAGGGCCTGAGCCTCTTCCGCTGGGGTCACGATGATGGCGATATCGACGGGAGCGGTCTCGAGCTGTCGTTCCAACTCGGATTCATCGGACACCGCGATCCCGTTCCACCGGAGCCCAATCTTCGCCGCATCGCGGTCAAAGATTGCTACGATGTCGAACCCTCGCTCGCGAAACCCGCGATGGGCAAAGAGGGCGCTGCCGATCTTCCCCGCCCCGATCAGCGCCACTCGGTACCGCCCCCCGAGGCCGAGAATCTGCCGGAGCCGCGAGGCCAGTTCGGGCACCCGGTATCCGAGTCCGCGCTTGCCGAACGACCCGAAGAACGAAAGGTCCTTGCGGACCTGGGCCGACGTCGTCCCACCCCGGGCGGCGAGGGCCTCCGAGCTGATCGTCGAGCGCCCCTGCTCCTCGAATTCCTCGAGGAACCGGAGATAGAGCGACAAACGGCGAACCGTCGATTCGGCGACTTTGGGCATGTGGGAATTGTGAAATGTTTCACAAAGCTACCCCGCCTGCCAGCCCACGTCAACGAGGGCACCGTAGAGCAGGACAAACGCCTCGGGCGCAATCGCACCCGGACGGGTGGAGGGAGGGACCCCCGCCGCGGCGAGGGCATCCTGGACCCGGCCAGGCGACCAACCCGTCAGCTCTCGGACCGCGCGCAGGGCCTGCTTGCGACGAAAGCCGAACAGGCCCACCACCAGACGGCGAAACGCGGCCACATCGGCGTCGGAAATGAGCGGCCGCTCGAGAGGAGTCAGCCGGATCACGGCAGAGCGCACCTTCGGTGGAGGGTGGAAGGCCCCGGCGGGAACCGAAAAGAGTCGCTCGACGGTTGCGACGACGCGGACCCCGACCGTGAGCGACCCATAGGCCTTGGTGCCGGGCGCGGCGGCCAAACGATCGGCGACTTCTCGCTGCACCAGGAAGACCATCCGTTCGGGACGGGGCGGCGTCAGCGCCTTGTCCAAGAGTGGCGAGGTGATCTGGTAGGGGATGTTGCCTACGATCAACGACGGGGCGTCGCACCCGGCGAGGTCGCGCCAGTCGAGAGCCAGGGCATCACCCTCGACGATCGTCGCGGATGCCGACGCAAACCGCTCCCGGAGCGCCGGCACCAGGTCAGCATCTCGCTCAATGGCGATGAGTCTCCCGGCGCGCGGCGCCAGGAAGGCGGTGAGCGTGCCCCGGCCGGGCCCGATCTCCAGCACGGTGTCGCGCGCCGTTGGATCGAGCGCCTGCACGATCCGACGGAGGATCGAAGGATCTGAGAGGAAGTGCTGACCCAGCGCGCGTTTGGGGGGAGGAGCGTGAGGCATACGATGGTGCGGAAGCGGCCCGCCCCGTCTACATGCGGAGCACGAGCAGCGAACGATCGTCGCGCGGGGTGGGGGCAAAGGCATCGGCTCGAGCAAACACCGCGTCGACGATGGCTTGAACCGGCTCGGCGCGATGCGCGAGGAGCGCCGTCACGAGCCGGTCCTCGCCGAACGACTCCCCGGCGGTGTTCCGCGCATCGACCAGCCCGTCGGTCCACAGGCACAAGAGATCGCTCGGGTGCCAGGCCATCTTCGAGCGGTGGATCGGCTTGCCGACCGCGAGGCCGAGGGGCGGTGCGGTGGTGTCGAGCCGTTGGGGCGGGCCTGACGCGGGGATGCGAAAGGCATGCTGGTGGCCGGCGTTGGCGTAGACCAGCCGTTTCGATCGCGGATTCAGCACCCCATAGAAGACCGTGAGATACATCTCGGTCGACGCCAATTCGTCCGACAGGCTATCGAGCATGCGGGCGAGGGTCTCGTCGGGCGCGGACCCCGCAGACGCATGAATCCCCGCCGCCGACATGACCAGCGCCATGACCAAAGCGGCAGAGAAGCCATGGGAGGACACGTCGCCCAACATGACGCCGACTCGCCCCCGGCCCAAACGGGTGAAGGTGTAGAAATCCCCCCCCACTGATTCCGCCGGGCGACAGCGGGCCGCGACCTCCGCGGCGTTCAGTAAAACCGATGGTTTGGGCAACAAGCGGAGCTGGAGATCGTGCGCCAACTCGAGTTCGTGTTGCAGCCGCTGGCGCCGAAGATCGCGGATCACCAGCCGCGCGTTTTCGATGGCCGCTCCGATTTGATTGGCCACCGCGGCGAGGAGCTTGCGGTCGCCGGTGGTGAACGGTTCGCCGCCGATCCGGTCAGTCAGGTTGATGACCCCGACGCACCGGCTCGCCGTCCCCGGTGCGGCATAGCAGATGGGAACGCTCAGGTACGAGTCGCCACGGTAGCCTCGGTCGGGGGCGGGGCCGGGCGCAGCGGCGTCCGCCGGGGGCGGAGCGCCGTCATCGCTCGAGAGAATGCGCTGTTCCCGAAAGGCTCGCGCGGCGACGGACTCGGGGTCATCGACCGGGATCGGCGGCACCGAATCGGGGACGCCGCCCCGCGTGGCCGCAATGCGGAGCAGTTGTCCCGAA
>JBFGLJ010000010.1:0-30559 GCA_041576235.1 Gemmatimonadales bacterium
GCCGCGCGGGATGACTTCCACCCCGCGGCGGCCGGCGAGGGACGCTGGGTCACCTATCTCCTGGAGCGGCACCTGGGCGGCACCCCGGTCGAGCGGTTCGGCGCCTATCGAGCCTACTCGCCCTTCGTCTACCTGGCGCCCGACGGCGGGAACGCGGTGCACCTGGGGACGCTCCGCCTCCGGGCCTACCACGAGCCCGACGTCGACTGGTGGATCGAGCACCGCCGAAAGAGCTACTACAGCATGAACTCGATCGATCTGGCGGCGCTGGTTAACCAGCTCAGGCTCCTGGGCAACAACCGGGCGCAGTTGGGGACCACAAACGGCGCGCGCGCCGGCGCCCCCGCCACCTCCCCCCACACCTGGTCCATGGTCGACAACGCCGACTTGGTCGAGTGGTTCCTGGTTAGTTCCCCCGGAGCTTCTTGAGCATCTGGACCGCGTTGGTGTTGCCCGGGTTCTTGGCCAGCGACTTCTCGTAGAACTCGATGGCCAAATCGTTCTTGCCCGCGTTCATGTAGGCCTCGGCCAGGCTGTCGTACACGTTGAACGACTGGGGATAGGATTCCACGTTCAGCTTGAACACCTCGGTCGCGGCCGGCAGCTGGCCGTTCGACATGAGCTGGTAGCCCAGCCGATTGATCTCGATCTCCGTGAACACGGCCGCCGTGGCCGGGTCCTGTTTCCAGGTCCGATAGGTCTTCACCATGGCCGGGATCCCACCCGAACGGAGGCTCGCCACCAGCGCGTCGCTGAGCGACGGCAGCTTGATCTGCCGGACAACGAAGAGCGGCGCCGGCGGGACCTCGATGGTGGGCGGGAAGCGGTTGATGAAGTCGTTCACGAACACCCGGTCGCCCTGGGGGCCGGCGGCGATGCCGTTGGGCCAGGAAAACGTCGCCTGGGGTCCGGGCCCGTCCTTCTCCCCAATGGACCCCGTGCCGGCGATCAGGGTGACCCGGCCGGCGAGCGACACCCGGTAGATGCGGTGGCCCTGGAAGCTGGTGGCGTAGAGATCGCCCCGGGCGAAGGTGACATGCCCGTTCCCGCCGCCGGGCAGGCTGGCGAACTCGCTGGTCTTGCCGTCGGGGGTGATCTTGATCATCCGCTCGTCGCTGAAGTTGACCACGTAGGTGTTGCCCTCAGGATCCCGGGTGATGCCGTTCGGACAGTTGAAGACGTCTCCGGAGGCGAACGTGGTCACCACGCCCGCGGGCGAGATCCTGCCGATGGTGTTGGAGCTGCAGTTGGCGACGTAGAGGTTCTGCTCCTGGTCGATGGCGATGCCCACGGGGCCGGACAGGCCGGTGTCGGCCACGACGGTGTGTTCGCCGAACCGGTCGATCCGGCTCACGTAATTGCCCGAGAAGCTCGACTGGTAGAGGTTGCCCTTCCTGTCGAGGGCGTTCCCAGACGCGCCGTAGAGGCCGGTGGCGAAAACCGAGGCGCGCCCGTCGGGCGTCACCTTCCACACGGACTCCCGGAAATCGGCCACGTAGATGGTGCCGAGCCGGTCGACCGCTACGCCGCCCACGGCACCGGGCAGGGTATCGGTCAGGGTGCGCACCGACGCCGCGGACGTGGGGGCTCCGGCCGCCTGCGCGCCGGCGTGAGCCGGCACACAGAAAAGAATCGCAAAGCCCATATTGATTGCGACCGGGCCACGAGCACCGCGACGATGACGGCGGCGAGCGAGACGGCGAACCTTCGCTGCGTCCATCCTGGCTTCCTCCTGGGGATCAAATGGATCGGGGTGACCGGCGTGACCGGTGATTGATGCGGCACTTGTGGCGAGGAACAATAATGTCTCTACGGCCTGGCGATCGGCCCGGTTTGGCTGACCAAACGCCGAATGGGATGCGCACGCTGGACACCATCACGCCTGCCGTGCAAGTATACTCGTGATGGATACCAAGACGAACCGACCGGGAGTTCCAATGCTCAACATGCGAGCCGCGGCTCTGGCATCGAGCGCCATCGTCGCCGCGCTCCTGCCAACCGCCCTCCCGGCCCAGCGGGTAGATACCGTGCGCGTGGGAAGCCCCAGCCTGGCCGGGGCGACCCTGGTCCCGGGCCGACGGGCGATCGAGAGCGTTCTGCGACCCACGCCGGGCGGCGCCGACACGAGGATCAGTGCCACCACCCTGGACATCTCCCGAACCACCATGGCTGGGATCGACGTCTACGTGCTGGCGTCGGTGCATGCGCCGGTCGACGGCGATACCACCACCAGCATCACGGTGGTGCGCGCAGCCGACTTCGCCCTGGTGCACCACAAGGTCAAAGCCGATCACGATTCGGCAGCCGCCACCGCAACCGACGGCTACCTGAGCGCGTGGGTGGTCCTGCCTGGCGAACCGGTGCGGCTCATGACCCTGACCCTCGACCACCCGGTGTTTCCGGTCGAGGGCCAGATGCCCTGGCTGCTCCCGCTCCTGCCGTTCGCCGAGGACTACGTGGCAGCGGTGCCCCGGTTCTCCGAGTGGGACGGCGGCGAGACCTGGCAGACCATCACCGTCGTCGGAAGCGAGCGGATCACCCAGGGCGGTCGCGCCTACGAGTGCTGGACGATCGACGCCGGTCCGCTCGGTCCACCGGGATACCGGGCCATGCATTGGATCGACAAGCGCACCCGGCGCATCCTGCAGTCGGCCCTGCGGGGCGAGGGGGGCGGCACCGAGTACTGGGCGTTGGCCCGTGACTGACACCCGAGCCGTCGGGAGCCATACGGTGCGGCGGTTTCGGGACCCGGGAGCGTTCGTGGACCGGGCCCGGGCCTGGCTCCTCCAGTCGGAAGCGGAGCACAACCTGCTCCTGGGCATCGTCCAACAACTGCTTGGCGGGGAGCACCTGTATCACGACCCCATTCTCCTCGCCACGGTTGAGGGTGGGGACGGCGTGGTCGGCTGCGCCTTTCGGACCCCGCCCTTCAAGTTCGGCCTGACGCGGGTCCCGCTGGAGACGATACCGGCCATCGTGGAGATGGCCGCGGACCTCTACGATACGCTTCCCTCGGTCCTGGGTCCCCATCATGAGGCCAAGCGATTCGCCGACTGCTGGGCCGCGGCCCGCGGGCTGCGCGCCGAGCCGGGCATGCGCCAGCGGATCTACCAGCTCGATGCCGTCCGCCCGCCGCCCGATCCGCCGGCGGGGCGGCTGCGAGCGGCCAAGCCGGAAGACCTGGCGCTGGCCGCCGCCTGGGCCAACAGCTTCACCGAGGACACCGGCGTCCCGAGTGGCGATCCGGATCTCGTGGCCCGCATGCTCATCGACGAAGACCGGCTCGCGTTCTGGGACAGCGGGGAGCCCACGTCCATGGCGGCGGGGATGGTGGAGACTCCGCACGGCGTTCGGGTGGGATTCGTGTACACGCCTCCCGCCATGCGCGGCCGTGGGTACGCCACCGCCTGTGTCGCGGCGCTCAGCCAGCGCTACCTCGATCGGGGCCGCCGCTTCTGTTTCCTCTATACCGATTTGTCCAATCCCACATCGAACACCATCTATCAACGGATCGGCTACCAGCCGGTGTGCGATGTGATGGACTACGACTTCACCTGAGGACCCGTGAGGCACCCACGCGCAGGCCCCGGAAGGCCGCGGGCGATCTCGCCGACCTATGCCAGGATCTACGCCGTCGTGCGACGGGTGCCGGCCGGCACGGTGGCCACCTACGGCCACATCGCCCGGCTGGCCGGCATCGAGAACGGCGCCCGCCAGGTCGGCTACGCGCTCAACGCGCTTCGTGAGGGCACGCCGGTCCCCTGGCACCGGGTGATCAACGCCCGCGGCGCCATCAGCCACCGAGCGGAGCCCGGCTCCGAACTCACCCAGCGCATGCTCCTCGAAGGTGAGGGGGTACGATTCGGTGCCGGGGGGCGGGTGGATCTCACCGAGTTCGGCTGGAACGGATCGCGTAAACACAAATAGGGCGTCCAGAGGGGAGGCGGCCCGAGAAACGATACCTGGCCCCCTGGGTTCTGGGGGAGATATTTGAGGCTGCCATGCCCGTATCCAGCCTGATGGATCTTCGACGTGGAATGGCCGCGTGCCTCGGGGCGGCCCTTCTCCTGCAGCTCGGCTGCAGCTCGGTCCCCGATCGGGATGAAGGGGCGCCGGCCCCGGCGATCGTCCCGGCCGGTCTCGCGTTCCCCTACGTCAAGCGGCCCGCCTGCCCGGGCGAGGGCTGTACCTACGGCACCTGGCTCGCATGCGACACGGTCCAGGTGTACGGCGCCGAGGGTGACACCACGGCCGTAGCATACCTCCTGGCAGCCAGTGACTCCTTCGAGGTGCACGCCGGCGCGGTCTATGTCCGCGCACCCGGCGCCGTGGTGGTGAGCCGGCCGGTGTATCAGATCGGGTTCGACAGCTCGGGCGTGCTCTTTCAACCGGGCGATACGCTCTTCGTGCTCGACTACCTCGGCGAAGGCTTCTTCGACGCCTGGTACCGGGACACGGTGCTCGAAACCGAGGTGTTCTGGCCCTGGGAGCACTGGTTCCCGTCGCCCGATTACGTCTATGGCGGCCGGGTGGTGCAGGAGGGGGAGACGGAGTTCTGGATCGAGATCACCTCACGCCCGGGAAAGGGGAAGCACGGCTGGGTCGTGGTTGACTGGGCGCGGTTGGCCATGCCGAACAGCTTCGATCCTGTCCCGCTCGAGTGCGTGTCCTGAGGACGGCATGGAACGGGCCATCGAGATCTTCGCCGCCATCAACTTCCTCATCATGGGCGTCTCGCATATCGTGCTCCCCAGGGAATGGGCCAAGTTCTTCACCTACCTCAGGAGCAAGGGGACACCGGGCGCCTTCGTGAACGGGTTTCTGCACCTGGGCATGGGCGCACTCATCGTGGGGTTTCACAACACCTGGCGCGGACTGCCGGTGGTGCTCACGGTGCTCGGCTGGCTGTACCTCCTGAAGAGTCTCCTCATCTTCACCGTCCCGGGCTACGGGGTGAAGAGCCTATCGTTGGTCTCCGAAGACAAGGCCTGGCGGTTCATGGTGCCGGGCGTCATGCTCCTCGCGGTGAGCGGGGTGCTGTTCTATTCGTTGCTGCGCGATGGGGCCGCGGGGTAGGCCAATGAACGACCGGCTGCGACCACGGAGTCACCCGGATCTCCGCTTTTCACCGGGTGTTCAACGTGGTGCTGGCGGGCGCGGTCCTGGTGGAGGTGGTCTGGTGGGTCGTGTAGCCTTCGCTCGGTGGGGAACGCATGACCAAGGCTGAGCCGCTTTGGACCTGCCCAAAATGCGGGCACCGGTTCGTCAGCCGAAACCTCTGGCATTCCTGCGGCCGATACCGCCTCGCCGATCACTTCACCGGCAAGGATCCCCTGGTCCGGCGGCTGTTCGATAGATTCACCGCACTGGTCCGGGCCCTGGGCCCGGTCACCATCTATGCCCAAAAGACCCGTATCGTGTGCCAGGTCCGGGTCCGGTTCGCGGGGGCGGTGGCCCGAAGGCGGTGGCTCAATGTCTCCCTGTGGCTCACGCAGAGGGCCCACCACCCCACCCTTCGGCGGGCGGAGTTGATCGCGCCGCGGTGCTATGCCCACACCTTCCGCTTCACCGCGCTGGAGGAGTTCGACGAGGACTTCGCGGCCCTCCTCCGGGAATCGTATGCCATAGGCTGCCAGGAGCATCTGGCGCGATCGCTGCCGGTTGGTGGTGCCCACCCGTCCAGACCAGCAGCCGCTCGGCGCTCCAGATGATCGCGACACCATGCCGAGGGCAGGGCACTTAGTTTAAAGGACAAGACGATCAACGCGATCTCCTCCCGTACACCTCCAACCGTCCAATACCATCATGACTTTCCACGATCTCTCGCCAGCGCACCCCCGTCTTGGGGCTCTCTCTCTTCTCGTTCTCCTGGCACTCCTCGCCACCGGCCGCGGCCCAGTCGACGCCCAGACCGCCGATCGCCCCGCGCTCGATACCATTCGAGCCGGCCGTTTCGACGGCGGCAAGATGTGGACCTTCGAGTATTCTCCGGGACGCTATTTCAGTGAGACCTACGGCTTCGATGCCACTCCGGCCTGGTTCGAGCGGGCCCGGCTGTCGGCCCTCCGGATCCCCGGCTGCTCGGCGTCGTTCGTCTCGCCCAGCGGCCTCCTCGCCACCAATCACCATTGCGTGCGCGGCGCCATCGTCCACGTGACGGGGCCGGGCGAGGCCCTCCTCGACAACGGGTTCTACGCGGCGTCGCTCGAGGACGAGCGGAGGATCCCCGAGTTCTACGCCGATCAGCTCCTGGCCATCGAAGATGTGACCGACGAGGTCTTCGCCGCCCTGGACCGCGCCGCCACCAGAGAGGAGCGCAATCGGGCGCGGGAAGAAGCCTTTCGGCGAATCGAGCAGCGAAACCGCGAGCGAATCGGCGGCCAGGCCGATTCGCTCCGGGTCCAGGTCATCGAGCTGTATAACGGAGGACGATACTCGGCCTATGTCTTTCGGCGCTTTACCGACGTGCGCCTCGTGGCCGCCGCCGAGTTGCAGATGGGCTATTTCGGCGGGGATGCCGACAACTTCACCTACCCCCGGTACGATCTCGACTTCGCCTTCCTCAGGGTCTGGGGCCCTGATGGCCGGCCCTACCAGACGGCGCACCACTTCTCCTGGGGCACCGCCGGCGTCGAGCAGGGCGATATCGTGTTCGTGATCGGCAATCCGGGCCGGACCAACCGGATGAGCACGATGGCCCAACTCGACTTTCAGCGAGACGTCGAGCTGCCCGCCGGGCTCGCCTTCCGGCAGAGTCGGCACGCGGCCCTCCGCGACTACACGCGCTCGGAGCCGGCCAGCGCCGAGCGGTTGGGGATCCGCACCCGCATGTTCTCATTGTCCAACTCGCTCAAGGCCAATACCGGCCGGTTCGACGCCCTCAACCGGCCAGAGATCATGGCTCGAAAGCGCGACGCGGAGCGGTCGCTGCGAGCCGCCATCGAGGGCCGGCCGGAGCTCGCGACCCGGTTCGGCATGGTGCTGGATCGTCTCGCGAGACTGCAGCAGGAAAAGGCGGCGTTCGCCGCCCCACTTGCGGCGTTCCAGTTCCTCGGGAGCCGGTCCTACACGTCGGCGACCGAGCGGCGGGCCATGGCGGCACGCGCCTACCTGGACGCGACAACCGGTGGCGCCCCCGCCGAGACCATCGAGGCTCGCAGGGCAGCGCTGCTCGAGATCGCCGACGTCCCACGCCCGCTCGAGCACCGGTTTCTGGCCGAACGCTTCGCCGACTTCGAACGGTATTTCGGTGCCGATCACCCGATCAGCCGCGCTGCCCTCCAGGATGGTACGCCGGAAGCCTCGAGTGCGGCGTTGCTGGGCAGCTCGGTCCTGGCCGACTCTGCCAAGACGGCTCGCGCCGTGGCGAACGACGCCCTCAGCCAGGACGATCCCGCCGTCCGCCTCGCGGCGGTCATGGTACCGGTGCTGGCCGACTTCCACGAGCGCTACCGCCCCCTCCTGGCCGAGGAGCGCGAGTTGACGATGCAGCTGGGGAGGGCCCGGTTCGAAGTCTATGGCCAGACGGTCCCGCCCGACGGCACCTCCTCGCCTCGCATTACCGATGGTGTCGTCCAGGGCTATCCGTACAACGGCACCATGGCGCCGGCCTACACCACATTCTACGGGCTGTATGATCGTCACCATTCGCACGGCCCGGGCACGGAGTGGGATCTGCCCCCACGGTGGACGACTCCGCCGGCTGGGCTCGATCTCAGCACGCCCCTCAACTTCACCTCGACCGCCGACACCTATGGCGGCAACTCGGGGTCCCCGGCCGTCACGCCCGAGCTCGCGTTGGTCGGCCTCAACTTCGACCGGAACATCGAAGGCCTGTCGCGCGACTTCATCTACCTGCCGGAGCGGGGGCGCAACGTCATGGTGGATGTGCGGGCCATCCAGGCGGCGCTCGACCACGTGTACGACGCCGACCGCATCGTCGCCGAACTGACGACCGGCCGTCTCTTCCCATCGGAAGCAGCGGCGGATGCCGCATCACGGAGGAATTGAGAGGTATCTCGATCTTCCACTGAAGGACTGAAGGCTCATGTGCTGGGAGTCTCCAGTCCTCAGTCTTCGGTCTTCAGTCGTGAGACTTCGGTCCTTCAGGGGCCGCATCCTGGCGGCGAGTGGAGCCGCCGGGACTCATGACTGACGACTGACGACTGATCGCCCCCTCAGAACGGCAACCCCACCGCCTTGGTCAGGAACGCCATGTAGGGCTTGGTGCTGGCCAGTTGCTTGGCGAGGAACGGCACCAGGTCGGGCCGGGTCACGTCCTTGCTCTTGAGATTCAGGACCGCGATGTGGTCCTTCCGGCGCAAATCGTCGATCAAGGGGTGATCGGGATCGAACCCCTTGGGCGCGCGTTTCAAGCTGTCTCCTTCCAGCCGAAAACCGTTCTTGAAGGCCTGAGCGGCGCGGGCCGCCCGGTAGCCCTTGGGATCGTCGACGATGGCCTCGCGGATGGCCGCCAGGGCCTCGGGCTCGGGATGCCACATGCCGGCCCCCAGGAAGACCGACGTGGGATCGATGTGGAAGTAGAACCCGGGGGCGTGGACGTCCTTCCCGGCCTGGTGGCGGAATTGGATGCCCACGTTGGTCTTGTACGGACGCTTGTCCCGGGAAAAGCGGACGTCTCGGTAGATCCGCATCAGCGACCCGCCCACCTTCTTGTCGCTAGCCACCAGGTGCTTGGAGATCTTTGCCAGCTTGGATTCCATCAGACGGATGAATGCTAAGGCGGGCTCGCGCACCTCGGCTTCATAGCGGTCCTTGTTCTTCTCGAACCAGCCTCGATTGTTGTTCTTGTCGAGCTGGCGGAGAAACGTGACCAGGGCGGTACTGAATGGATTCTGCGCCGACGAGCCGGCCATGGGATGCCCCCTTCGGGTTGGGCGCCGCGCACCGGACCTGTCGGCCTCGGGCTCCGAGGATTCCGTGGCGGCGCGGGCTACGCTAAAAGAAAACGAATGTCACCAGCACGAAAATCGGGAGCAGGACTGCGGCGCTGTACATCATGTAATGGAAGAAGTTGGGCATCTTGATGCCGGATTCCTCGGCGATCGCCTTGACCATGAAGTTGGGGCCGTTGCCGATGTAGGTGTTGGCCCCCATGAGCACGGCGCCACAGGAGATGGCGACGAGCAGGCGGGCGGCCTCCGGTCCCTGCTGGAGGAACACGGCCAAGAACCGCCCGGTCACCGGCACCTGCTCCAGGCCGGCCGCCGTCGCCGAGAAGGTGAGATAGGTCGGCGCGTTGTCCAGAAAACTCGATAGGGCGCCGGTGATCCAGAAGAAATGTCCCGGACGGCTGAGGTCGAACGCCAGGCCAAACACCTCGCGGTGCCCCTGGCCCCACGCATTCAGGATGTGGAGCGCCGGCGTCATGGTGACAAAGATCCCGAGGAAGAGCACAGCGACCTCGATGATCGGGCCGAATGTAAACCCGTTCCTGGTGCGATTGCTCGGAGCGGTCACGGCGTAGGCGACGATGGTCAAGCCAGCCATCACGGCTTCCTTCCACCCGAACGGCCAGGGCGCGCCGCCGGTACCGACCCCATAGCCAGAGCCGATGACGGCAGCGATGACGCCCGCCAGGAAGAGGAAATTATGGAGCCCATGCATATGGAACGGCTCATGCCGCATCACCTCTTCCAACTGCGATCCGGGACGCTCCCGTTCCTCTCGGTTGAAGACGACCTGGTCCCACACGTTGAAGACCAACAGAAGGATGCCGTTCACGACCAGCCATTGCGGCCAGAGGCGGAGTGTCCACGCAAACGGTACCCCTTTCAGGAACCCAAGGTAGAGTGGCGGATCGCCGATGGGGGTGAGGAGGCCGGCGCAGTTCGACACCACGAAGATGAAGAAGATGACGATGTGGACCTTCCGCCGGCGGGGAGCATTTGCCCTGAGGAGGGGGCGTATCAGGAACACCGAGGCCCCGGTGGTCCCGATGATGTTGGCGAGCACCGCTCCGATGGCCAGAAAGACGGTATTGACCAAGGGGGTGCCGGACAGCGAGCCCTGGATGTAGATGCCGCCGCTAATGACGAAGAGTGAGGCGAGCAACACGATGAAGGAGGTGTATTCCTGGAGTTCGTGACCCAACACCAGCGCGCCTTCCGTTCCCCAACCCACGATGAGCCATACGGCGATGGGCAATGAAAGCAGCGCCGACGCAAAGGTCTTGTTCCGGTTGTCTTCCCACCACTGGCCGCACATCACGGGAAGGAAGGCAATCGAGAGGAGCAGGAAGGCGAAGGGCAGCACCGCGACGAGCGACAGTTCGCGGCCGAGGGACGACGCGTGCTGCGCGTCCTGGGCAGCCAAGGGCGAGGCCAGCCCGGCGAGCAACAGGAGGGCCAAGGCGGTGATTCGTGGGCGGAGAGCGATCATGAGGATCCAGGAAGAACGCAACTATCGCACCGGCAGGGTCAGCTGCCGATCAGATGAGCACCGAACCTAGGCGGCTTCCCATGAAGTGATCGTGAAGACTGGCCGTCCATTGTCTGTCGGCTCCCCTGAGTGGCTCCGGGTGGAGCCGTCCCATGATGCTTCCCCTCAGAGCTCTTCCCCGCACCACTTGCAGTGCGCCGCGTCGGGGTCGTGGCCCAGGAGGCCGCAATCGGGACACTGCCGTCGAGCCGGGGGCGGGGGTGGGGGGCCCTCGGCCGTACCACGTCCTCGTTCCAATCCCCCTCCGCCCCGGACCTTGGACAGCTCCACGGTGACGATGCCGGTCGGGATGGCGATAATCGCGTAGCCGAGCATCATGATGGCGCTCGCGACCGTTTGCCCCAAGGTCGTCTGGGGCGAGATGTCTCCATAACCTACCGTGGTCAACGTGACGATGGTCCAGTAGATGCTCCTAGGGATGCTGGTGAACCCGTGGGTGTGTCCCTCGACTATGTACATGAGCGAACCCAGAATCACCGCCAGTGCCAGAACAGCGATCAGAAAGACGGTGATCTTGCGCCGGCTCTCGCGGAGGGCTCCCATCAAGACGTCGGCTTCGCCTAGGTACTCAACCAGTTTGAGCACCCGGAAGACCCGGAGCACCCGGAGCACCCGAATCACCAAGAAGTACTGGCTGCCTGGGATGAGGAGGCTCAGATAGGTCGGGAGAATGGCGAAGAGATCGATGATGCCGAAGAAGCTCCGCGCATAACGACTGGGCTTCCGAGCCGAGAGGAGCCGCAGCACGTACTCCACGGTGAACAGCAGCGTGAAGCCCCACTCCGCCACATAGAGGAGATCGCCATATTGCGCGTTGATGGAGCGGACCGAGTCGAGGATGACGGCAAAGACGCTGGCCAGGATGCTCCAGATGAGCACCACGTCGAAGCGTTTCCCCGCCGGGGTCTGGTGGCCGAAGATGATGACGTAGAGCCTGTCTCTCCACGCCGCGCGTCGATCAGTCATGAGCATGCCTTCATAGAGTCGAGGATGGCATCTCTCCCCCTCTCACCACCCGGGGAGGGCAGGAAAGATCGTGCCTGGCTAGAATTGAGGAAAGAGCAGCGCTCTCCGCGGCCCGACCCGGAAAGGATGGCGGATTGACGGGCACGAGCGATCATTTCTCGCGCCAGGCCGAGGCCTACGCCCAATACCGGCCGCGCTATCCCGGTGCCTTGTTCGACTTTCTCGCCTCCGTGAGTCCGGGAACGAACCGCGCGTGGGACAGCGCGACGGGCAACGGTCAAGCCGCGGCGGCGTTGAGGGCACACTTCCGGACGGTCATCGCCACCGACGCCAGCCTGCGCCAAGTGGCGCTGGCACCCCGGCTCGACCGGGTGGGGTACGCCGCCGCCCGCTCGGAAGCATCGCCCATCGCGAGCCGCTCCATCGACCTGATCACGGTGGCCACGGCCCTCCACTGGCTCGACCACGAGGCCTTTTACCATGAAGTCCGTCGGGTAGGGCGTCCGGGCGCGGTGCTGGCCGCCTGGTGTTACCAGATCGTGAGCCTCGCGCCTCCACTCGGAGATCTCATACGCCACTTCGCCCGCACGACGGTTGGACCGCACTGGCCGCCGGGCCGCCACTACGTCGATGAGGGCTACCGAACCCTCCCCTTTCCGTTCGAGCGGATCGAGGCGCCCCGCTTCGTGATCCGGGTCCGCTGGAATCTCGACCGGTTGGTCGGGTATGTCGGCACCTGGTCCGCCGTGGCACGGGCCCGCGACGTCACCGGCCGCGATCCGCTCGCGCAGCTGGTGCCGGCCCTCACGGTCGCCTGGGGCCCCGGGGCGGGTGAGGAGGTGCGGGATCTGGAATGGGACCTCCACTTGCTGGTCGGGCGGGTGGACGCCTGAAACGCGCAGCACCGGGAGGCATCCATGCCGGACATCGGGTTTACCCACGTCGCGTTGCCGATTCGCGATCTCGACCGGAGCCACGCGTTCTACGCCCGGTACGCCGGTCTGCGCATCGTCCACCGGCGGACCCAGGCTAGCGATCCCTCCAGCGAGATCGCCTGGCTCAGCGATGGCACCCGTCCATTCGCGCTCGTCCTGGCCGAGAGCGCCACGGTCGAGCGGCCGTTGGGGCCGTTCGCCCATCTTGGCGTGGCGTGTCGCAGCCGCGAAGAGGTCGATCGGTTGTGCGACGTGGCGAGGCGAGAAGGCGTCTTGCGCGATGAGCCCTGGGATTCCGGGGGGCCCGCCGGCTACCTCGCGAGCCTGCGCGATCCCGACGGCCACACGCTGGAACTCTCGTTCGGGCAAGAAGTGGCCCTCGCGGTGGAGCGAGGGTAGCCGATGGCCTCACGGTCGGAGACGGCACCAGCGCTTGCCTTCCGTTGGACCACGCCGTCGCGCTGGCCCGACCTCGAAGCGCTGTTCGGCGAGCGCGGCGCCTGCGGCGGGTGCTGGTGCATGGCTTGGCGGCTCGCCAACAAGGACTGGGTTGCCGGCAAGGGGAGCAAGAACAAGCGCGCCCTCAAGCGGCTGGTGACGGCGGGGACCAAGCCGGGGGTTCTCGCCTACGAGGGCCGGAAGGCGATCGGATGGTGTGCCGTCGCGCCCCGCACGGAGTACTCCTACCTCGAACGCTCGCGGGTCTTGAAGCCGGTGGACGACCAACCGGTCTGGTCCGTGTCCTGTCTGTTTCTGCTCAAGCCGTACCGGCGGCAGGGGTACTCTGCCACACTCCTCCGCGCCGCAGCCGACATGGCGCTCGCGCGCGGGGCCCACATCGTCGAAGGCTATCCGGTGGAGCCATCGATGGATCGGACCCCCGATCCGTTTCTCTGGACCGGGATTCCCGCGGCGTTCCGCGCGGCGGGCTTCGTCGAGGTGGCCAGGCGGTCTCGGTCACGGCCCATCATGAGGTACTTCGCCGAGTAGCTCGGTGGCGATCGCACATGTGCTACGCGTGAAGCGCTCTCAGGTAGCGATCGAGCGAGCGCTCCACCGCCGCCTTTCCGTCGCGATCCACCACCCGGCCCGGCCAGGGGCTGTAAATCCGGTCGAACCCAAACGGCTCAACCGACGCCGCGACCCGCTTGACCGCCTCCGCCGAGAGCGGGATGTAGTTGGGATAGCTGTACATGAAGCTCACCCAGCGCCGGTCGTGGACGACTTGAATGATGTCGCCGGCCAAGAGCACGCCCTTGCCGCCGGCGCCGTCCGGCCAGTGCAGCATGGCGCCGCCCTCGAAGTGGCCGCCGCCTCGGATCAGGGTGAGTCCGGCCCAGAGGGGCTTGCGCTCACCCTCCCAGAAGACGATGGCCTCGTCGGGCCGGGTCACCCACTCGCGGTCGGCGGCGTGGAGGTAGACTGGCGCGCCGCCGAACGCACGGCTCCACTCGACGATGGTCGAGTAGTAGTGCGGGTGCGACACCGCGATCGCGCGGATGCCACCAAGCGCCTCGATGGCCTCCACAGTCGGCGCGTCGATGAGGGTGACGCAATCCCACAGCACATTGCCGGCCGTCGTCTGGACCAGAAACGCCTGCTGGCCGATCCCGAATGACGGCTCGGTCCCAACCCGGGCGAGCCGCGGCTCCATCGTGACCAACTCGTTTCGGTGGGTACGCCGGAGGGCATCCAGCGTCGTCCACTGCTGGCCGTCCCAGCCCACATACTGCCGCTCATCCTCGCAGAGGAGGCAGACCCCGGGCGGGGCCGCGCTTTCGGCGTATTCGACGCCGCAGGTCTGGCAGATGTAGCACCTCATGCCTCCTCCAAGGCTCGGCGGGACGCAGTCGACGGGAGCGTGCATATTACAGTGGAATGCGCCGAGCAGCGACCGGGGCGGACCTGTCTTTGAGGAGGGAGCTATGGAAAGACTGGCGTACGCGATTCTGATCGCGGTGGCCCTGGCGTGGCTCTACGGTATGGTGCGCGGGATGGTCGAACTCCTGCCGTACGGCCTGGTGGGCCTCGCCGCCCTCGCCGGCATCGGGCTCCTCTTCGCCAAGGTGGTGAAGGACCGGGTGGAAAGCGCCGAAGACGACCACTACTCCAAGAACGTCGATCGCTAGGAGCGGGAATGCTGATCACGACCCAGGATGTGCCCGAGGACTACCAGGTGGTTGAGACCCTTGGGTTGGTGCGAGGGAACAGTATTCGAGCGCGCCATATCGGCAAGGACATCTTAGCCATTCTTCGAAACGTGGTGGGCGGGGAGATCTCGGAGTACACCAAGATGCTGGCCGAATCCCGAGAGCAGGCCATCGACCGGATGATCCTCGAAGCAAAGACCCTCAAGGCCGATGGCATTGTCGGGGTCCGGTTTACCACCTCGGCGGTGACACAGGGAGCAGCCGAGCTGCTCGCGTACGGCACGGCGGTCAGCTTGCGACGGCGCTAGCTGGTTTTATCGAGCCCCGCCAAGGTGACGACGAGCCAGGTGAGCGCGGCGCCCATGAGGCCCGACTCGAAAAAGGATGAGTACTCTATGAGACAAGGTGCACGGTGGAGCCAGCTCCCGCGAGCGGCCCCTGAAGGGGTCGAGACAGGATGGGTCAGGTGACCACGCCAGGCTCCACACGGAGAGCGGAACTCGAAGCGGCACTGGAGGGCAAGATCGCCAAGACCCGGGAGCGGCTGCTCGAGGACGGGGTGATTCTCTGCGTCCGGCTTAGGAGCGCCGACCAGGTCTTGGAAGCCTGCCAAGCGGCGGTTCGCGGGGGGCTCGGGACCCTCGAGGTGACCCTCACGACCCCCGGGGCCCTCGAGATCATCCGCGAGATGGGGACCCAGGACGGTGTGCTGGCCGGAGCCGGGACGGTCCTCAACCGGAAAGCCGTCCGCGAGGTCGCGGCCGCCGGCGGTCGGTTCGTCATGTCTCCGGTGTGCGACCCCGAGGTTCTGGACGAGGCGATGCGCCTCGGGATTCTTGCGATTCCGGGCACGGCCACACCGACAGAGATGCGAGCCGCGCATCTGGCCGGTGCCTCATTGGTCAAGGTGTTCCCGGCGGGCGCCCTCGGCGGCCCCGCCTATCTCAAGGCGGTTCGGGGCCCGCTCGGGGATATCCCCCTCATCCCGACCAGCGGGCCCACGTCTGACACCATCGCCGAGTACCTGGCGGCCGGCGCGGTCGCGGTGGGGGTGGGCGGAGAAGTCTTTCCTCCAGGCGGAGGCTTCACCCTCGAATCGGTCGAGGCCGCCTCGCGAAGGATCCGATGGGCCATGGATCGTGCCCGGGGAGCGGCGGGGGCAAGGGCGGGCGCGGGAGGCTCGGGGTCGGGAAGAGGGTGACCGATCAGCCCAAGGAGGGGTTCGACTTCGGCGGCGAGTACGCAACCCGGTATGACCGGGTCATCCGCTCGGTGGTTCCCGGCTACGACGACCTTCTGGCGCTCGTGCCCGCCATCCTGTCGAGGCGAGTCCGGCGGAGCGGCCAAGCCCGCATTCTGGTGGTAGGGGCCGGATCCGGCAACGAACTCGACGTCTACGGGCGCGCCGAGCCCGGCTGGACGTTCGTGGCGGTGGAGCCCGCGCGGGAGATGCTGAAGCAAGCCGAGGCGCGGGTGGCTGGCCTCGGGATGGCGCCGAGGGTCGAGTTCTTCGAGGGCGCGCTGGCCGACCTCCCTCCCACAGAGCCGTTCGACGCGGCCACGCTCTCACTCGTCCTCCACTTCCAGCCCGACGACGGTGCCAAGCTGGGACTCCTCGAGGACATGGTGGCGCGCCTCGCTGCGGGGTCGCCGGCGGTCGTCATCGACGCCCACGGCGAGGATGGCTCGGCCGGGTTCGGCGAGATGATGGACGCATGGATGCAATACGTGCTCTATCGAGGCACATCACCCGAGGACCAGGCGCGCTATCGGCAGCAGGTCAGAGACGGGGTCTTTTTCGTCTCCGAGGAGCGGATGGAGGCTCTCTTTCGGGAAGCAGGATTCACGGGAGCAACGCTGTTCTTTCGCGCGTTCGTCTTCGGGGGGTGGGTGCTGGAGAAAGGGAGTCTCTAGTCTTGAGACGAGGCCATGAGGCGTGAGACGTGAGACGCGAGTTTCCTCTGGCGGACGGAAGGGATCGGCAACGGACTGACCTCTCCCGATGACCGACGACTGGTGACTGACGACTGACGACTGTCTCACGTCTCACGACTCCCACCCTCCCCGGCCACGCGCGTCAACATCCGCTCGGTGAAGTCCAGTCGTTCGTGGAGAGTCGTCATCTCCTCCTGTATGGCCTCCAACTGATCCTGCATGTGCGTGACCGCGTCGACGAGCCTTTCGCCGTCGACCCTGCCAGCCTTGATGGCCCTGGTCCTCACCCAGGCCCAGGCCGCTATGCTGAGCGCACCCAGAACGCCTGCCGCGACCAGCAGGCTCTCGACCAGGCTCTGGATCTGATACCCTTCCATACAGGCTCCGGCTCGTGAACGGGGCAAATATAGTGTCTCTCGAGCGTTGGCACTTGCGCGGCAGGACGGTTCTTGAGACGGTTGGGAAGATGGTCTTGAGTCTATGGTCTATAGTCTAGGGTCTTCAGTCTTCAGTCCTAAGACGTGAGACGCGAGTCTCGAGTCCCTCAGGGGTCACTTCGAACGGGAACGCTACCGGCTGACGACTGACGTCTGGCGACTTATGATACACGTCTCACGTCTCACGTCTCTGACTCATGACTCATCTCTTCCGATCGGCCATTCTCCTGGGCGCTGGACTCACCGTGGGCCTCGCCGCCTGTCCCGGCCCAGGCCCCGTCGTCCCTAACGTGCTGGTCGGCCGCTACCACTGGCGCAACTTGGTCACGCCCATCGCCGGGACCCTCACCGTCGTCCCCGATTCCATCGAGGGCGCCCGGGATACGCTCCGCTCCAGCGAAGGCGGCGTCCTTCTCTGCCAGCGCCTCAACGAGCCACGGTGCCCGATCCGCTGCGAGACAGGCAGCCGGACCCGGGCCTGGTCGGTCTTCTGCTTCGATACCCGATCGAGGGGGGATGGGTTCGACGGCAGCTTCCAGAGCTGCGTCGTGCGCGAGGTGCCGGTCCGTCGCCGGGTCGTCAACCCCAGAACCGGCCAGGTGACGGTCGTCCGAGATCTGGTGAGGCGGCCTCTGTGCCGCGACGCCGAGCGGTTGGATGTGGAGCGACTGGATTGAAGACCCGGTGAGAGGTTCAGGGGTGAGAATTTTAGGAGCTAGTCATGAGCCTTGCGTCATGAGCCTGTAGTCTTTCATGGCTAGCTCTTTGCGGCGAGCTCAATGTGCACGACTCGCGACTCACGACTCATGACTCACGACTAACCCCATGGCCATCTGGTCCCGCGCCGCCGAGCTGGCTGCCCGAACCCCCGACTCCCGATACCGCTACGTGGACTTCCTGCGGGCGGTGTCCATCGGCGCCGTCGTCCTCGGCCACTGGATGGTCGGGGTGCTGTACCTGGTCGACGGCGAGCCCGCCGCCAGTAGCCTGCTCGAGTTCCAACCCTGGACCCGCTGGCTCACCTGGCTCTTCCAGGTCATGCCGGTGTTCTTCCTGGTCGGCGGGTACTCGAACGGGGTGTCCTGGCAATCCGCCAAGGCATCCGGCCGAGGCTATGGAGGCTGGCTGGCGGGCCGGCTCGACCGGCTGATCGGCCCGGTTCTGCCCCTCTTGGCGGTGTGGGCCATCCTCGGCGTCATCGCCGGCCAGCTGGAGGTGCCGTCCGAGATCATTGGAGCCGGTTCGCAAGTTGCCCTGGTCCCGGTCTGGTTCCTCGCGGTGTACATCGCAGCGGTGGTGTTGGTGCCCTGGACCCATGCGGCCTGGGAGCGGTTCGGGCTCTGGTCGTTGTTTGCCCTGGCGCTCTTGGCCGTTCTCGACGACTTCCTCTTCTTCGCCGGTGATCTCCGCGCGGTGGGGTGGCTCAACTACGGCTTCATCTGGCTGGCGGTGCACCAGCTGGGCTACGCCTGGCGGGCCGGCATCCTGGGCGGGACCGGCAAGACGCTCGGGTGGGGCGGGATCGCGCTCGCCCTGCTGGTCGCCCTGGTGATCCTGGGGCCCTACCCGATCAGCATGGTGAGTGTGCCGGGCGAGGCGGTGAGCAACACCCTGCCGCCCAAGCTCCCGATGCTGCTCCTGGGCATCGGCCAGACTGGCCTTCTCCTGGCCATCGAAGCTCCGATGCGCCGCTGGCTCGGACGCTCGGCGCCCTGGACCGCGACCGTCCTGGTGAACGGCATGATCATGACGGTCTTTCTCTGGCACCTCACCGCGTCGTCCCTGATCATCGGCCTGGCACTCCTCGCGGGCGGGGTGGGTCTCAGCCTCGACCCGGGAAGTGGCCCATGGTGGGCGGCCCGACCGGTGTGGCTGCTCCTCTACTCGCTGGCCCTCGCCGCCCTCGCCCTGGCCTTCGGCCGGTTCGAACGGGGCCGGCCCGGCGCCAAGACCGCTCCGGCCTGGCGGCAGGTGGCCGGCGCGATTCTGGTCTCTGGTGGTCTTGCGCTCTTGGCGCTCGACGGCATCGCCGGTGACGGGCCGTTGGGGCTCGGGTGGGTGGTGGCGGTGCCGTTCGTTGGAGCGGTGGTTGCGGGGGTGGGAGCAGCGAGACCAAAGACGTGAGTCGAGAGTCTCCGGTCGTCAGTCGACGGGAGACCCACGGCTCACGACTGACGACTCAAGTCTCCCGTCTCCCGTTTACCTCCCCGCCACCGCCGGCCGAAACGACGGATCCCGGACCGCGACCTGCCCCTGCCGGGCATAGTTCATCGCCTCACCAAGGATCCGAGCCGCCTCCTGGGGCGCGTGGAACCCGGTCGAGTTCTCGGCCTCCACAAAATCGATGTAGAACGACGCCCGCCGCTGCATGGCCCGGGCGGCCGCGAGCTCGTCGTCGCCTCGGCCTGCGGCCTTGGCCTGGGCGATGTCGCCGATCAACGCCACCAGCGCGTCCATGGCCAGGTCGCGGAGCCGAAAGGTGTTCTCCTGGATGCGTTCGGCCCGGGCGACCAGCTCCTCGGCTGCGATGGGGTGGCAGGTGCGGCAGGCGTTGTCGGGATTGAGCAGCGGGCTCCGCACGTGGTGGTCGCTCACCTTCTGCGCCCCGAGCCGGAGATACGGCATGTGGCAGTCGGCACAGGTGACCCCAGAGCGGGCGTGCACGCCCTGGCTCCACATCTCGAACTCCGGGTGCTGGGCCTTGAGCGAGGGGGTGCCGGTCTCGGCGTGGGTCCAGTCGGCGAAGTCCGCGGCCTCGTAGTACGCATAGATGTCGTCCACCCGGAGGCCGTTGGTCCAGGGATAGACCAATCGCTTCTCCGCGCCCCGGAAGTAGTACTCGACATGGCACTGGGCGCACACGTAGGTCCGCATCTCCTGCCGGGTGGCGTCGCGGTTCACATCGTAACCGGCGGTGCCTTGCGAGGCCTTGAGCGCGCGGATGCCCTCGAGGAACCCCGGCCGGGTGATCCGGAGCGCCATGGTGACCGGCTCGTGGCAGTCCAGACAGGCGATGGCCCGGCGTACATGGGTCCGGGCCTCGGCGTAGGGCAGCGGGTTCAAGACCTCGAACCCGCGGATCAGGTCGCCACCGCCCGCTTCCTTGTAAGGCAAGTACATCGACGCGTGGCAGTGGAGACAGGTGCCCACTTGCGGTGCCTGCTGGCGTTCGGTGAACGTCTGGTCGTCCAGCATGTAGGCGTGCCCGCGGTCCTCCCGGAAATCGCGTGAGAACGCATAGCCCGCCCACATGGTGCGCAGCCTGGGGTCCTCGTCGAGCCGCGATTGCGCCACCACCGATCGGGGATCGGCGTCGCTCGGCGGGCGGGGCAGGGCCTCGCTGCCGCCGAACCTGGTCCGGATCTGGTCGGCGGTCTTGAGGTAGCGGTCGTATTGATGGGGGAAGTTCCGCCCCCACACCGCCGGATCCTCCGTGGTATCCGTCACCGCGACGACCTGAAAGAACGGGGTCCGGGCCTCCTGCTTCCGCTCGAAGATGTTGACCAGGAGTGCCAGGACGCCCACGGCGACGACGGTGGCCACGACGGCGACCGCGGCCACCACCGGGGTCCGGCCCAAACGGTTGTCGAACAGGCGCATCATGAAAGAAATCCTCGCCGAGTGGCAGGGTGACGGTGGGTGACTAGGTGCGGTGGCCGGCGTCCGTGTGGCATCGAATGCAGGACACCGGCTCGCCATGGTTCTGGTCGATCGCATCCACGATCCCTTGGTGGCAGGACCGGCAGCGGCCCTCGGTCACGGCCAGGTTGCCCGGTTTGATGCGGAGCGGCTCGGGGAACCGGCCGGTGGTGAAGGCGAACGAATGCCAGAACCCGTTGGACGCCTTGGTCGCGTACTTGCCGATCGGTCCCTTGGGGGTGTGGCAGTCGTTGCAGGTGGCCGCCGAGCGGTGGCTGGCCTGGAGCCATCCGGCGTACTGCGGCTCCATCACGTGGCAGTTGGCGCAGGCGGCCGGATCGTTGGTGAGGTAGGAGGCCCCCTTTCCGTACCAGAAGGTGAAGGCCCCCGTGCCCAGAGCCAACCCCGCGAGCCCGGCCGCCACGGCCCAGGTGCCGCGGAAGGCGCGGGCCATGTCGTAGGAGGGTCGGGGTTCGGTGCTGGTCATCGGGGGTGTCTGGGCCTTTCACCGGGGGTCCCACCAATCTAAGGCGTTGGTGGAGACGGGAGGCATGAGACGTGAGTCATGAGACGTGAGTCGCGAGTCCTCGGTCATCGGTCCTTTGAGGGAACGTCTGCGCAGCCCCCGGCCCAGGCCACCTCTCAGGCGTACTTCACCATCACTTCATCGGCGCACGTGAGTAATGGGGCAGCGACCCGGACCTCGTCCGGTCGCTGGCCACCCCTTGAGTTCCTACTTGTCACTAGGCGGACCGAGGAGGGCAAGGAGCGGTTGGAATGCGACCACTCACCTACCTCGTATGGGCTAGCCTGTTGCTCCTCGGCGCGGTCGTGGTGTTCCGAGTGTGGGTTAGACGAGACTATCACCAGCGGGGACGACTAGGGTTCTGGGGAAGCGCGCTCGAATGGGTGATCTTCTCACTGCTAGCCTGCTTCATCTATTTCGATTCGGTGGGTCTCTGGCCGCCCCCCTCGCTCGGCTCCCTCAAAGGGGCTCTGGGCTGGACCCTCGTCACGGTGGGGTTGGGAGCCACGGTGGTGATCATCGGTTGGTTCGGGTTTCGCCGCGCATGTGGCTTGGAAGTTCGCGAGCTTGTACAAACCGGGCCGTACCGATTGACTCGGAATCCTCAAGCCTTGGCCTGCGGGGTCGCCGTCATCGGCTACGCGCTGCTTTGGCCTTCCTGGCACAGTGCGGGCTGGGTGGTGCTGTACGCTGTAGTTGTCCACCTGATGGTACTCACGGAAGAGGAGCATCTGAGGTCGGTCCACGGGGATGCGTACGTCCGGTATTGCGAAGGAGTCCCTCGCTATGTGCCGTTTGGCGCCCGACAAGATGCCCGACTTGCCCGTCCTCCGTGAGCATTCTTAATTCAAGCTGTTACACCCCGAGGACAGGTGGCCGAGTGGTTGAAGGCGCACGCCTGGAGAGCGTGTGTACGCCAAAAGCGTATCGTGGGTTCGAATCCCACCCTGTCCGCTGATCGCACAGGCAAATCCGAAGAACGGCAATGGCCTCCCAGCTCGTGGGTTGACCTCGCTCTGCTCGGTCTCCTTGGCCCCGCCTGGCGGCGGGCCCGGCGGAACGAATCCCACCCTCCGCTGGAGTTAGTCGTCGGTCGTGAGTCGTGAGTCTTGAGTCCTTCGGGGGCCGGATGCCAGGCGGCGCGAAAACCACCCTGCAGGACTGACGACTCATGACTCGGCCCCCCGGCTGCCGCCGGCAGCGGGGGGCCTTTCATTAGAATACCCTAAGACGGGAACTTTGGGGCCCGCTCCGGCGTACATTTCGATGAACGCCCGGCTTTGACCCGTCTTCAGGGAGCCCGCCATGCTCGTTCGGCCCTCGACCACGATCCTCCCGTCGGAGATCACCGACGAAAAGCTCTATTGGACCCGGCGCAGCTTTCTCGCGGCCACCGGCGGTGCCGCCGGGATGGCCTTTCTGGACTGCACCCCGGGAGCCGAGGTGGTGAACGACCTGGCCGCCGAGACCGACGACAAGCTCACCCCCTACGAAGCGGTCACCACCTATAACAACTTCTACGAGTTCGGCACCGGCAAGGACGATCCCGCCAAGAACGCCCACACCCTCAGGACCACGCCCTGGACCGTCGAGATCACCGGCGAGATCGGGAAGCCGGGCACGTACGACATCGACGACATCGTGAAACCGCATAAGACGGAAGAGCGGGTCTACCGGATGCGCTGCGTCGAGGGCTGGTCGATGGTGATCCCCTGGATGGGCTTCCCGCTCAAGGACTTGATCACCCGTCTCGAGCCCACCTCGCGGGCCAAGTTCGTCGAGTTCACCACCCTCCTCGACCCCAAGCAGATGCCGGGCCAGCGGCGGGGTGTCCTCGACTGGCCCTATGTCGAGGGGCTCAGGATGGACGAGGCCATGCACCCGCTCACGCTCATGGTGACCGGGGTGTACGGCAAGACCCTGCCCAACCAAAACGGCGCCCCCATCCGGTTGATCGTGCCGTGGAAGTATGGATTCAAGGGCGGCAAGTCGATCGTCCGGATCCGATTCATGGAATCGATGCCGCGGACCACCTGGAACATCGCGGCGCCCCATGAGTACGGCTTCTACGCCAACGTGAACCCGGAGGTGGACCACCCCCGCTGGAGCCAGGCGCGGGAACGGCGGATCGGCGAGTTCTTCAAGCGGAAGACGCTGCCGTTCAACGGCTACGCCGAGGAGGTCCAACACCTCTATGCCGGGATGGACCTCAGGGCCAACTACTGATGTCCCGCCGGAGGCGGGGCGCGATCAAGGCCCTCCTGTGGATCGCGGCACTGGTCCCTCTGGCCCTCCTGGTGCGCGGGTTCGTGACCGGCGATCTCCTGGTCAAGGAGCCCGTCAAGGAAATCCAGCATCAGACCGGCACCACGGCGCTGGTGCTGCTGTTGGTGACGCTGAGCGCGAGCCCGCTTCGGAGGCTCACCGGCTGGAACGAGATCATCCGCTTCCGCCGCCTGGCGGGGCTCTTCGCGTTCTTCTACGCGTCGCTTCACGCCACGAGCTACTTCGTGTTCGACCAGGAACTCTCGCCCACCGGCATTCTGGCCGACGTGGTGGAGCATCCCTGGGTGCTGCTGGGCTTCACGGCGTTCGTGTCCCTCATCCCGCTGGCGGTGACCTCGACCAAAGGCTGGATACGGCGATTGGGCCGCCGCTGGCGAGCCCTCCACCAGCTCATCTATGTGGCGGCGGCGGCGGCCGTCCTCCACTTCCTCTGGTTGGTCAAGCTCGATGTCCGGGAACCGGTGACCTACGCCGCCATCCTGATCGTCCTGCTGGGTGTTCGACTGGTCTACATGCGCCGGGACCGCGACCGCCGACACCGAACCGGCCGGGCCTCTCGACCGGCCGCCACAGGCGTGCCCTCGTCGATTTGACCAAGCCCAGGATGGCCACTAGGTTTCTGCCTCCGAGATGCCTAGTCGCACCCGGATTCTAGATGGGCCCGCCATTGAGCGGGCCTTAGCGCGGATGGCCGCCGAGATCGTGGAGAAGTGCCACGGGACCGACGGCCTCTTTTTGGTCGGTATCCAGCGCCGCGGCGCCGAGTTGGCCGAGCGCATCGCGACCCTCATCGAAGCGAGCCAAGGCGTCTCCATCCCCCGCGGAAAGGTCGACATCACCCTCTACCGCGATGATTTCCAGACGGTCGGCCCCCGCCCGATCGTGGGCGAGACCAAACTCCCACCCAGCCTCGACGGCAAGACCATTGTGATCGTCGATGACGTGCTGTACACGGGACGAACGGTGCGGGCCGCGCTCGACGAGTTCGCCGATTTCGGCCGCCCCAAACGGGTGCTCTTGGCGGTGCTGATCGATCGCGGGGGCAGGGAACTGCCCATCCACGCCGACGTGGTGGGCGAGACCGTGGCGACCGTCGAGACCGATCACGTCTCGGTCATGGTGAGCGAACTCGACGGCCGAGACGCGGTGGAATTGGTCCAGGACGGCGAAGCATGACCGCGCAACCGGTCACGCTGGGTAAGGACCTGGTGGGCCTCGAGCCGCTGAGCGCCGCGCAGCTGCATCTCATCCTGGACACGGCCGAGCCGTTCAAGGAAGTGAGCGAGCGCGCCATCAAGAAGGTGCCGGCGCTCCGCGGCAAGACCATCGTGAACCTGTTCTTCGAACCGTCGACCCGGACCCGGATCTCCTTCGAATTCGCCGAGAAGCGCCTGTCGGCCGACACGGTCAACGTGGCGGCGACCGCATCGTCCGTCGAGAAAGGAGAGACCCTGGTCGATACCGCGCGGAATCTCGAGGCGATGCGGATCGACATGGTGGTCATCCGCCACCCGTCGTCGGGAGCCGCCCGGTTCCTCGGCGAGCGCATCCGGTCGAACGTGGTGAGCGCCGGCGACGGCAAGCACGAGCACCCGACCCAGGGCCTGCTCGATCTGCTGACCCTGCGAGATCACTTCGGCACGATCGAGGGCCTCAAGGTGGCGCTCTGCGGCGACATCCTCCACAGCCGGGTGGCCCGCAGCAACATCTGGGGCCTCCTCAAGCTCGGCGCCGAGGTGGGGGTCTGCGGACCCGCGTCGCTCATGCCGCGCCACATCGAGCACCTGGGTGTCGCCATCCTCCCGCACATCGAAGACGCGATCGCCTGGGCCGACGCGCTGAACATCCTGCGGCTTCAGGTGGAGCGGATGGAAGCGGGCTTCATTCCGTCGCAACGGGAGTACAACCGGGTCTTTGGGGTGAGCAACGAGCGTTTGGACAAGGCCCCCAAGGATCTCCTGATCATGCACCCTGGTCCCATGAACCGGGGCGTCGAGATCGACAGCGACGTGGCCGACGGTCCCCACAGTGTGATCCTGCCACAAGTGACCAACGGCGTTGCCGTGCGGATGGCCGCCCTCTACCTGCTCGCGGGCGGGGCGCCGGACTGGGCCGCGCCGCCCGCGGCCGGGGGAGACGACCCGTGACCGCGCTCCTGATCCGCGGCGGTCGGGTCATCGACCCGTCGCGCCAGGCCGATGGCCTCGCGGATGTCCTGATCGCGGATGGTGCCATCGAGGCCGTGGGGCATAACATCCCAACGCCGAGCGGGGCCTCGGTGGTCGACGCCCGGAACAAGGTGGTGGCCCCGGGCCTCATCGATCTGCACGTGCACCTGAGAGAACCGGGGCAAGAGGATCTCGAAACGGTGGCCACCGGTGCCATGGCGGCCGCGGCCGGAGGCTTCACCGGCATCTGCGCCATGCCGAACACCGATCCGGTCACCGATAACCAAGCGGCGGTGGGCTTCATCGTGAGCCAGGCGGAGAAGGCGCGAAAGGCGCGGGTCTATCCGATCGGCGCGATCTCGCTCGGCCAGAAGGGCGAACACCTGGCCGAATTCGGCGAATTGGTCGGCGCGGGGGCCGTCGCCGTCAGCGACGATGGCCACCCGGTCACGTCGAGCCACTTGATGCGAACCGCGCTCGAGTACGCCAAGACCTTCGGGATTCCGGTCGCCGACCATTGCGAGGAGATGAGCCTGGCTCGCGGCGGGGCCATGCACGAAGGCATCGTCTCGACACGGCTCGGCCTCAAAGGCATTCCGGCGGCCGCCGAGGAGATCATGGTCGCGCGCGACATCCTCCTGGCCGAACTGACAGGCGGACATGTCCACCTCTGCCACATGTCCACCCGGGGATCGGTCGAGTTGATCCGCCGAGCCAAGGAGAAGGGTCTGCGCGTCACAGCGGAGGCGACGCCGCACCATTTCGCCCTCACCCACGAACGCTGCGAGACCTACGACACCAACGCCAAGATGAATCCGCCCCTCAGGGAAGCCGAAGACCGCGAGGCCATCCGGCTCGGCCTCAAGGACGGGACCATCGATACCATCGCCACCGATCACGCGCCTCATCACTACGACGCCAAGGAGCGGGCCTTCGAGGACGCGCCCAACGGCATCTTGGGACTCGAAACGGCGCTGGGACTCGCCATCCGAGAACTGGTGGAGGGTGGATACGTGGACCTCCCGGAGCTCTTAGCCCGCATGAGCACCATCCCGGCCAGGGTCTTCAACCTCCCGGGCGGCACGCTGGCCGTGGGGGCGCCCGCGGATGTGGTCATCATCGACCCCGCCGTTCGCTGGAAAGCCGAGCCGGCGGCCTTCTACTCCAAGAGCCGCAACACCCCGTTTGGCGGTGAGACCCTCATCGGGCGAGCCGAGATGACTGTCGTCCGGGGCGAGATGGTGTACGAACGTGCCGGCGAGGGGACCCCGCGCTGAAGGGTTGGACAAACCCGGGTTTGCGTTAGATTGTGGGAAGAATTCCTCACAGACGCCGTGGTCACGCTCGTGAGGGCTTCTGAGCCCACCTGTTGGACAGCGGGGAGCTTGGCCGATGGCCAAATCTAGGAACACCATAGAAGAGTTGCTCGAGCAACGCGCCAAGTTCGAGGACTGGCTCGGAAAACTCGACGAGACTCAGAAGCTGGCATCGGAGAGCGTCCGAGACCGCATTCGGACGGACTACGAGAAGCGATTGAACGCCGTCGTCGACGAGTTGCGGGGGCACTCGGATGCCGTCGCCGAGCAGCTGGCGGAGCTGCGGGTCACCCAGTCGGATCTCACCTCCCAGCAGGAGTCATCCGAAGAAGCCCTGGCCGAGGCCGAAGTTCGCCATGCAGTCGGTGAGTACGACGACGAGGAATGGGAAAAAATCCACGGTGAATCCTCGGAAGCGCTAGAGGGGGTGAAGGCACAGCTCGAGCAGATCAATACCGAGATCGATCGCCTGGCCGAGGTGCAGGCGCTCATCGCCGGGCCGACCAGGAAACCCAAGGCAAAGGCTGCCTCGGGTACGAGTTCCGATTTGTATAGGTCAGACGCCTGGGTTCCCGATGCCAAACAGGCGGCTGGGACGGCCGACGTGACCCCCACCCCCCCGGCGCCACTCGAGGAGACCGGAGCCCCGCGCCAGCGAGCGAGCGCGCCGAAGTTCGTCCCGCGGGGGAAGAGCAAAGGCGCCAAGACCCCGAAGACGCTGCGGTTCCCCACCGGCAAGGTGGCCGGCACGGCCGCGGGGGCAAAGAGCGACCTGGACGAGCTAGACTTTCTCAAGTCGGTCTCCGAAGACGAAGAGCAGGGGCCGTCCCCTCACCGGGCGAGCGGGGGCTACGACACCCCTCTCGAGCAGGAAGCGATCAAGGATGTCCCGCCAGCAGCGGCTACCAAGGGCGAGAAGACCCTCAAGTGCCCCGAATGCGGTGGCCAGAATCTGCCGACCGAATGGTATTGCGAAAGCTGCGGAGCCGAGTTGGCCTCGCTGTAGCCAGCCGATGATCACATGAAAAAAGGGCGCCTTGGGGCGCCCTTTGGCGTGTCGCTCGGGGAAACAGGGTGAGGGGTGCCTCAGCTCTTGGAGGCGACCACCTTGGCCAGGCGGCTCTTGGCCCGCCGCGCGGTCCGCGGGTGGACCAGCCGCTTGGTCCCGGCGCGGTCCAATAGCCTCTCCGCCTCCTTGAGGGCGGCCTCGGCCTCCTCCTTGGTGGAGGCCGTCCGCACCTTCTTGACGGCGGACCGCATTCGGGTGCGCTGAGAGCGATTGTTCTCACTCCGTCGTTGGCGCTGCCGTTCGCGCTTCTTCGCTGACCGTGTCTGTGGCACCGGCTCCTCGTCACGCTGGGTTTTTGGAAAACGGGACCTCAGGTCCTCGCCCTAAGCCACGCATTCTAGCCGGATTAGGCGTTCGCGTCAACGCGCGATTGCTTTGACTTGGAGCCCCGGCGGGTTGTAAGTTGAGCGCGTCGCTCTCAGGCAAGGATACCCTACTGAACCTCGATATTCCGGCCCTGGCCGAGTTCTTCCTCGCCCTTCCGGCCCTGGTTTTCTCCGTGGCGGCCCACGAATACGCCCACGCGGCGGCCGCCTCCCGCCAGGGAGACCAAACCGCCCGCGCCAGCGGGCGGCTGACCTGGAACCCGCTCTCCCACATCGATCCCTGGATGACGCTGCTCTTGCCGGCCCTCCTGTGGTTCGGCAGCGCCGGCCGCTTCACGTTCGGCGGGGCCAAGCCGGTGCCGGTGAATCCTCGCAATTACCGCGATCCGGTCAAGGGCGATCTGATTGTCTCCTCGGCCGGGGTGGCGACCAACTTCGTCCTGAGTGCGGTATTCGCCATCCTCTTCGCCGTGGTGGGAATCATCGGGCAACTGGTCCCGGGCCTGGCCCCCGCGTTGGGGCTCGTTCAACGCATGGCCGTCTGGGGGATCTGGCTCAATCTGATCCTCGGCGTGTTCAATCTGCTCCCGATTCCGCCGCTCGATGGCTCGCACATCTTCGCCCACCTTCTCCCGACGCCCCTCGCCGGCCCTTACCGGAAGTTTGCCCGCTACGGGTTCATGCCGCTCTTGCTCGTCCTCATCTTCTTTCCGGTGGTGATCAACACCCTGCTCTTGCCGGCCATATGGGGATTCCGAATGCTCATTGGACTCGTGGCACCGTCCTTTGGACTGGGCTCGGGGTGGGACATCTTCGCATGAACGCCTTGCCGCTCCCCGCAGCCGGTGGGCCCGCTCCCGCCGCCCCGGCATCCATGGTTTTGGGCTCGGATTCCGGCTTCGTGGTCGAGCTGGAGGCCTTCTCCGGTCCTCTCGATCTGCTGCTGCATTTGCTGCGCGAGGAACAGATCGAGATCTCCGACATCCCCATTGCGCGGATCGCCGATCAGTTTCTCGAGGCCATCCACGAACTCGGCTTGAACCAGGCTGCAGACTACTTGGAGATGGCCGGGCGGCTGATCCGTCTCAAGGTGCAGTTGCTGCTGCCCCGGAACCCGGACGAAGAATGGGAAGACCCGCGCGCCGAGCTGGTGCGGCGGTTGCTGGAATACCAACAAGTCAAGGAAGTCGCGCTCTGGATGGCGCGGCAAGCCGCTCGCCGCGCCGAACGGTTCGGGCGGCAGTACCTGCCGGCTCCTCCCGATGTCCCGCCGCTGCCACTGAGAATCGATCTCGTCGCGCTGCTGGAAGCCGCGCGTCGGGTGGTCGATGCGATTCCCTCGCCCGTGCTGCACCGCGTGGTACCGCGGCCGCTGGACGTTGAAGGCGCCACGGCACGCCTCGAAGCCATGCTCGATGGGCAGGCCGAGTTCAGCCTGCGGGAGGTGATCGGCGCCCGCGCCGATCTCACCGATGTGCTGTCGATGTTCATCGCCGTGCTGGAATTGGCCCGCCGCGGACGGCTGCGCCTGTTCCAGCCCCACCCCTTTGCCGCTATTACTATTGCCCGTGAAACCGCTCGCCCAGCTCATTGAAGCCGCGCTGTTCTCGGCGGCCAGACCACTGACCATCGAGGAATTGGCCAGCCTGGACCCTGATGCCAGCCTGGCCGAGGTACGAACCGCCTTGGACCAACTGCGCGAGGTGTACGACTTCAACCAACACGCGGTCGAGGTGGTGGACATCGCCGGCGGCTACCAGATCCTGACCCGGGCCGCCTTCGCCGAGACCATCGAGCGCGCCCGCATCACCCTGCGGACACCGAAACTCACCGCAGCCGCGCTCGAAACCCTCGCGGTCATCGCCTATCGTCAGCCTGTTGGCCGGGCCGAAATCGAAGAGATCCGCGGGGTCTCGGCCAGCGGCGTGCTTCGGACCCTCCAAGAACGGGGGCTCATCGAGGTCGTGGGCCGTAGCGAGGGCCTGGGCCGGCCGCTGCTGTACGGCACAACCCCGGAATTCCTCGAAGTCCTGGGACTGCAGGACATGACCGATCTCCCGGATGCGGAGGAGCTGAGTATCGCGCTCCATCCCCACGCCCCGACCGCGGATGACGAGGGTGACGAGGCCGCGGCGTACGTTCCGGCCGAGTCATGACCGACATGCGGTTGCAGCGGGCGCTTGCCCAGGCCGGGGTGGCATCCCGGCGGGCGGCGGAGAAGCTCATCCGCGCCGGTCAGGTCCGGGTCGACGGGCAGGTAGCCACCATCGGTATGAAGGTCGATCCGACGCGGCAGCGGATTACCGTGGGGCGGCGGGTCGTGAAGCCACTGGAGCGCCGGTGGA
>JBFGLJ010000011.1:0-27505 GCA_041576235.1 Gemmatimonadales bacterium
CAGGACTTCTGCTCCTCGGCGATCGGGTCTAGTTTCGGCACCTGGAGGAACGTCGCGATGCCGAGAATGTAATTGGCGGTCGCCGTAAGTTGGACGTTGGACGAGCCGGCAAGCGCAATGGCACTCCGCGTGACCGCGGCGGCCCCTTCCAAGTCTTGTGGCTCTTGCAGCAGAGGGAGCGCGCCATTGGTGAGAATTACGGCGGCACTCTGTCTGGACTGATCGTCCCCGTTGTTCAAGATGTAGTCCGTCAGCGTCAGGACTTCCGCCGCCCGCCGGGCGTCGGCAAACGACTTCGCCACCGTTAGGGCGCTTGCGACGGCTGAGGGATCCTCTTGGAGCAAGCGCTGGGTGACAGCCAAGGCACTGTCGAGCTCCCCAACCAGGCCGTAGCCCTTGGCGAGGAAGCCGAGCAAGTTGACGTTGCTGGGGTATTTGTCGACCCCGATGCGGGCCCACTTCAGCAGACGCGCGGTATCGGGCTGCTCGTCGGCGAAGACCATGACCTTCAGGAAGTACATGGAGTCCGCTTTCGTCGAGTCGTTCTGGTAGACCTGCTCGAGGGCGTCGATCGCCTTCGAGAAGTTGCCCGAGACGGCGTGTGCGTTGCTCAGGAGGTCGTAGAGATCGGCGTTCGTTGGATCCAGCTCGAGGCCGTTTTCGGCAATCTCGACCGCCGCCTCGGGCCGTCCGTACTGGTTGAACAGCCGAATCGCGGTCTCCCGCAGCTGCTGGTTGGTCGGCGCGATGAGCAGCATCTGTTGGAAGGCTTCGATGACCTTGGCACTGTCCCCCTTGGTCTCGTACTGGGCCGCCAGGTCCGTCCATGCAGGGAGGCTCTGCGGATCGCCGTCCACGGCCTTGGCCAGATAGTCAATGACGACGTCCGGGCTGTCCTTCCGCTCGGTCGCCAGCCGCGCGAGACAGTAATTGGCGAGCCCGTGGTTCGGCACCCGCCGGGTCGCCTTGTTCGCGGCGTCGGCCGCCTTGTCGGCCTTCTCCGCGCTCTGGTTGACGCACTCCTTCGCGTCCTCGTAGGCGCGGACCGCCTCGCGGAAGAGATCGGCGGCGGCTTCACCCATCGCCTTGAAACTCTGGCCGGGCTCCTTCGTGACGGTGACCACCTGCCCCGCCTTGTCATTGACGCCCGCGAGACGAGCGGTGAGCATGTACTGCCCGCCCGAGCGGTGCGCCATCGACGAGCTGACCAGGGTCCAGGCCCGCAGCTCGTTCGCAAACCGGCGGGCAACCGGACCGGCCAAGATGGCATCGGCGGGGTAGCCCCAGGTGCCCAAGGCCTCGTTCATCTGCGAGCGCTCTACCACGCGGAACTTCGACCCAACCACCCGGCTCATGCGGTCGCGCAAGCCGTTGCCCACCTCGACGGCGGCGGCGGAGTCTTCAGAGGTAAACACGTAGGGGTTCGCCACCAGCAGCTTGGGGGCCGCCGGCGATGAGGCCCCGCCTCGGGCATTCGAGGGAATCTGCGCCGCGACTGGCGTCCCGAAGACGCCGACGAGGGCTACGGAGAGAACTGTGCGGGTCAAACGCATGCCAGGCGGCCTCCACCTAAGAACACGGCCCCAGAGGACCAGAGAACGCTCACTCCACGAGCGAGACAACCAGTGGGCGAAGAGGGATTCGAACCCCCGACTTCCTGCGTGTAAAGCAGGCGCTCTGGACCAACTGAGCTATTCGCCCAAACAACCCGGTGTCTCGGGATCAGAGGGCGATGCCCAGCGGAAAGAGCACAGCGTAGCCGAGCACGAGAAACACCGCGGCGATGCTGGCGCGACCGGACAACAAGAGCCCGTACCCGATTATTAAAGATAGTACCGCGGCCCCGAGGAGCATCAAGTTGCGCCGTCTGAGCGGGCCGCGCCGAGATGTGGCGGACGAACCAGAATCAGGCATAAGACTGCACTCTAGCGCCCCATTCCATCCCGGTCAACCTCAAGCATGTCGGGCGCGGCGATTGCGGGCGGGCGCCTCTTCCGCGGCCAAACCTCGGCATCCAGCCCCCTACGGGGCAACGCACGTGCCAGGCCGCCTGAGGCACCTAACCAATTTCCCACGTGTAAGTTGCGAAGCTGTTCGACGCTCAGACGCCCCCCCGCATGTCATCCAAGGGGGACACTGGAGCCTCCGGGAGGCTAGGGATCGGAGGGGAAGTTCTGCTCCGCTTCCGGAATCTCCCAGCCTTCATCCAGGGCTCGGCGTCGCGGCAGGTCGCGCCGGCGCCGGTAGAAATGGAGCGCCAGCACGACCCCGCCGAGAATCGTCCAGAGCCCCCCGGCTGCCACCCAGGTGGCGAGGTTGTAGCGCTGCCGGACGGAACGGCGCCAGAGGACTTCGTACTGGTCGACCGTGAGACCCGTGCTCGACCGAAACGCCGCGTCGAAACTCTCCCCGGTCTCGAGGCGATCGAAGAGTGACGTGAGTTCGCCGTCGGGTGTGCGCCGGGCCAGCTCGATGACGGCGGTGGCCGCGAGCCCATAGGCGGTTTCCGCCGTGGTGGCCCGCCCACGCAGCGCGCGATCCAGAGCATCGAAGTTCGGGATCCGGCCTTGCAGGACCGCCAGATTGATGTTGAGCGCGTGGAGACGATTCAGCTCTCCTGCGGCCCAGGAGGCGTATCCCTCGTCGAACCACAGCGGCACCCGGACGCGCACGGCATCGTGCAGCGCGATGTGCGCAAGTTCGTGACGCAGGGTCGTGAAGCTGGCGCTGCCGTTTTCGCGCACCACCACGGTTCGCGACGCCGGAAAGGCGAGCCCGGCGCTCCACGGTGGCAAGCGCCCGCGGGCGAGCGAGTCGAAATCCTGTGCTGCCGGGACGACCAGGAGGCGGAGGGGACCAGGGGCGCGCCGTCCGAGTCCAGGCCAGTCGACGGATTCGGTGGCCGCTTCGGCGAGCGCCATAGCAAGCGGCAATTGTTCAGGCTGGGCGATGGCAGTGACGGGTCCGACGATGACTTGGCGGGGGCTCGGCCGTGGCGCGGCCTGACCGGCCGCCAACAGGAGAACTACGAGTGTCCAGTACGCGAGATCTCACCTCCGGCCGCAACCAGGTCCAGCAAGTCCTGACACCGCTTCCCCCACGGGTTGAACTTGTTAGCGGTGAAGCCCGTCGTCCAAGCGGCCGTGGCGGCGTCACGGTCACCCGCGAACCAGTGGGCCCGACCTAGATGATAATAGGCTTCGATGAGATTGGGTCCAAGCTCCAGGGTCTTCTCGAAGAAGGTGACCGCGTCCTCGTACATCTCCCGCTCGAGATAGACGAGTCCCAAATAGTGATGCGCGTACAAGGTGGCTTTCCGGTCGTTGTCGAGACGGATCGCCTTGGACAGATGTTCGATGGCCTCCCCGAAGATGCCCTTCTTGAGACAAATGTACCCGACATTGATGCGGGCGAGGGAATTGGCTGGCTCCTTCGTCAACACCTTGGAAAAGGTGGCCAGGGCGTTGTCGTACTCCTCGTGAAGCATCTGGGCCCATCCGAGCAGCGACCGCGCTTGGGCATCATTTGGCGACAGATTCAGGGCCTTGTTGAGCGCCGTGATGGCCCCGGCATGGTCGCCGAGGGAGATCAGACTCCAGCCCTTCTCGATGTACGTCGAGGCCCCGAGATGATCAGCGCGGGTGGCCGGCCGAGCCCCGGTGAACTGGGGAGCGGATTCGGCCTCGGCGTCGCCCGCCAGCTGTTTGTACCGCTCCACCAGCGCTCGAATGGACTCTTTGATGTCGGTCAGCTCAGCCAGCGCCCCGTCTACTTCCTTGAAGTAGGCAATGATCTCCCGTTTCACCGCTTCGCGTTCGGCCTGTGAGCCTACCCGTTCCAGCCGGGCGGCAAGGTCGTCGAAGCGCGCGCGGAGCGTGCGGAGCTGCGCCGGGGTCGTCATGTCTTCAACAGGCGTCCGCCGCGGCTTCGGCCAACGTGATCCGCTCCTTCGACGTGAAGAATCTCGCCGCGTTCAAGATCACGACCGCGCGATCGAGATAGGTAAAGATCCCGGCGATGAACGCTGCGGCGAGGCCCTGCACCAACGGTGGTGGAGCGCTGATCGTCGGGCTGTCGATCCGGACCACCTCCAGCACCCGGTCAACGATGATGCCGATCCGCTGCCGGGCCGCCTCGACGATCATGATCCGGGTCTGCTCGTCGATCGGCGCCTCGACCTCCAGGCGCCTCCGCAAGTCGACCACAGGCACCACCGACGCGCCATGCGTCAGGACGCCTTCGAGGAACGCGGGGCTCTTGGGGAGCGCCAGTGGCTCTTCATACTGGAGGATCCGCTCTACCTGGGTGATCTCAAGCGCGAAGTCCCGTCCCCCAGCTTGAAACACGACGAACTGCACCTCGTCTGACATCGTCATGCGGCAACTCCCGGAGACAGGTGCCGGACCAGCGTCGAGAGATCGACCATGGGGACCAACGCACCCTCGACCCGGACGACGGCTTCGGCGGGAGAATCGCTCTGGAACGAGACATCCACGAACTCAGCATCGACGACCATGTCGGCCTCATCGACCTCCAGACACACGCTGTGAGCCCTGAGCCATGCGCCAACACGCAAACGGCCGAGGCGGTGTCGGGGCACGGGCCCGATGGGGGGAACAGGGCCACGTCGACCATGTCCAGCACGCGGTCCAATTCCAAGCCCACCGGAGTCGCTCGAGCGGACGAGGAGAAACCGATTCATGCCTTGGGGCATCGGGCCAACCACTCGGTGATACGCGCACCGATCTCGGGCAAGGGCAACACCAGGTCGGTCCCTCCTTCCTTGAGCGCGGCGCGCGGCATGCCGAAGATGGTGGAGGTGTCCTCATCCTGGGCGATGCCAAACCCACCGGCCTCGTGGATCGCTCGAAGACCGGCGGCCCCGTCGCGTCCCAGTCCGGTGAGCACGACGCCGAGAGCACGAGGGCCAAAGACCTCGGCGACGGAGCGGAACAGCGGGTCGGCGGCAGGGCGCACCCGCCACACCGCGGGGCCCCGATCGAGTGCAAGACGTGGGCCGTCCGGCGCGTCCGTCACGGTGAGGTGATAGTCGCCAGGAGCCACATAGGCGGTGTCAACGGCGACCGGAAGATCCGCAATGGCCTCAACCACACGGAGCTGGCTCTGGTGGTTCAGGCGTTCTGCCAGGCTCCTGGTGAAGTTGGGGGGCATGTGCTGGGCGATGACCACCGCCGCGCCTTGGCCCCCGACCAACCGCGGGATGATCTCGGCCAAGGCCCGGGGGCCGCCGGTCGAGGAGGCGATAGCCACGCAGCGCGTGGCCCGATCCGGAACGAGCGGCCGGGACAAGGGCGGCGCGACGACCGCACGGCGCACCGGCCTGGCGAGGACCGGCACCCGGCTCACGTCCGCGGCCAGCGCCTTATGGAGAGCGGCCCGAAGGTGGGACGCCACGCGGGACCGGCTCCTGAGGCCGGCGTGGGTGTCCTTGGCCACCAGCTCGACCGCGCCCAGCTCCAGGGCGCGGATCGCGGCCTCGGTTCCCGGTCCGGCGTAGGCACTCACCACCACGATCGGTCGTGGCATCTCGGACATGACGTATCCGATCACGCCCAAGCCATCGAGCTCGGGCATCTCCAGATCCATGGTGATCAGATCGGGCTCGAGTCGATGGACCTTCCGAACTGCGTCCACCCCGTCGCGAGCGGTGCCGACGACGCGGAACTCTCCCGAGTCATCGAGAATGGTCGAAAGGAACTGTCGGAAGAACGCGCTATCGTCGACGACGAGAACAGTGGGGAGGTCAGAGGATCGCGACATCGCGACCGACGGCGCTGATTTCGATGCGCCCGTCCGCGACTTGGAAACGGACCGAGCGTCCAAAATCACCGCCGACCTGCTCGCCGCTGATCGGAATCTGCTCGGCACGCAAGACCCCCCGCGCCGCCGATAGATTCCGCTCGCCCATTGGCATGGTCCGGCCGTGCAGCAGGTTGGCGAACATGCTGGCGCCTCCGGCCAGCCTCGCCGTGAGGCGACGGGGGTGGGCGCCAGCCGCGACCATGCGTTCGATCAAGATGGGGATGGCGGTCTGGGGGAACTTCCCGGGATTGTCCCGTTCACGGGTGAGCGAGGGAGACGGCAAGAGAATGTGGGCCAATCCGCCGATCCTGGCCTCGGGATCGTAGAGCATGACGGCGACGCAGCTGCCGAGTCCGAGTGTCACCAGCGTGTCCTCGGCCGTGCCGACACGGAACTCGGCAACGTTGACGAGGATGGCCTCGGCCATCAGGCCGACCGCCGAAAGATGCGCTCCCGGACATCGATAGGATCCAAGCGGTTCCTGCTCTCGCCCCACACCGCCTCGACCTTGCCAAGCACGAGGATGCCACTTGGCCCGAGGCTTCGGGTGAAACACTCAACGAGCCGCTCCTGCGTGTCGCGGTCGAAATAGATCATCACGTTCCGACAGAGAATGAGGTCGTAGGGGGGCGCCGGCGGCGGTTGCGTGGTCAGGTCCAGCCTGGACACCTGGACCACGCTTCGGATCCGGTCGACGAGTTGGAAGCCGCCGCCTCGCCGCTCCGTGTATCGCGCATGCCAGGCCTTCGGCGTTTCGGTGAAGGCGGAGGCCGGATACCAGCCACGGCGCGCCCGAGCGAGGCAATCGCCATCGATATCGGTCGCATCGATCCGCACCCGCTTCAGCCACGACGGGGTCCCGAGGCGGCGGGTAAGTTCGGCAACCAGGATCGCCATCGAATACGGCTCTTCACCGGAGGCGCACCCCGCGCTCCAGACTTGGAGACGTCCGCCGTGCCCTGCCAGCATGTCCGGCAGGATCGACGCCTCCAGTTGTTTCCACGTGGCTGGATTGCGGAAGAATTTCGTGACGTTGATGGTGATGGCGGCCTTCAGATAGGCGACCTCGATCGGGTCGGTGCGCAGGAGCCGCCCGTAGGCCTCGTAGCTGTCCACCGCGCGGGCCCGCATGCGCACCGCGATGCGGCGCTTGATACACGGGGTCTTGTAGGCCGCAAGGTCCACATTCGCCGCTCGGTCGATCGTGCGAAGCAGCGCCGCGAAGCCGTCCTCGTCGTGGGTCACGCCATCGACTCCAACATCTCGAGGTTGCTTCGTGCCAGTTCATGGGCCGGGTTCAATTCGATGGCCCGTTCCCAGAATCCCTTGGCGCGCTCCAGCTGCTTCCGTTTGTAGGAAATGTTCCCCAGCTTGAAGTACGTATCGTCACCGATGTCGGGGCATAATTTCACCACCTGTTCGTACGCCGCATAGGCCTCGTCGTACCGGCCTGCCCGGTAGCGGAGGTCTCCGACGTTCTTGGACACTTGCGGCAGGGTGGGCTCTTCCTCCAAGGCCCGATTCAGGCTGCTCTCGGCCCCGTCGACATCGCCGGACAACTCGAGGAGGACGGCCAAGTTGTTGTTCAGGACCGGGTGTCCCGGGTAGGCCTCGACGCCCGCTCGGGCCACCTCCAGCGCGCCGGCCTGATCATCTACACCGGCGTGACCCACGGTCGCCGCCCAGTACCACGTGGCCGGCGGGGGCGAATCCTTCATCAGCTCGCGGGCGCGGGCCAATCGGCCGGCCGCGACCCCAAACTCCTCGCGCATGAGCGCTACGATGCCCCACCCCGTCATGATCCGATGGTCGTGGCGGGCCTTCGTCACCGCGTCCGCATAGGCGGCCTCGGCTTCCGCCAGACGACCCAGGCGCTCGAGCGCGAAGGCCAAATTGTGCAATCCCGCTGCCCGCGGCCCCCCCTTCTCCACCGCGCGCTTGAACGCGGTGATGGCCTCTTCCCACCGTGCTTGCTTCAGGGCGATGAGGCCGAGATAGAACGCGGCGCCTCCTTCGGCAGGCCGAAGCTCTTCGACGCGCCGGAATTCCCGCTCGGCTTCATCGAGCATGTCGGTCCGGTAGAACGCGATGCCCAGATTGCGGTGTTCTTCCACGCGAGCCTTGTTGATCTGCGTCACGGGGTTGGTCGCGGTCGTGCCCACGCGATGAACGAATCCGGCGGTGATCAAACCGTACAAGGCCTTGCCAACCTCGAACTCGCCAAGCCCAGATGTCTCGACGATCGCGGTGACATCCCGGTTGCCATCCAAGAGGGGGAGGAGCTGTTCCTGCTCGGGGGACAGGGTCGCCGCCGATGCCGCAACCCGGTCGTTGCGTACGCCGAAGATCAGATCGAAACTGGGCACTTTCTTTTCGATGAGGCTCCACTCATCCACGCGGCGTGCCCCTTCCAACAGGAGCGACTCCGGGTTGATGGCGACCAGCACATCCTGCGCCTCTGGCGCGACGTCGACCTCGAAATTGAAGGTGCCGGTGGACCAGGTGAACAAGAAGTACACCGCCTCCTCGATCTGGAGGGCAACGCATTCTTCGAGTTCCTGTCTGGTGATGGCGCCCGTGTCGAGGAGAATCTGACCGAGTTTCTTGTCGCCGAAGGCGCCCTGCAGATCGATGGCCTCTTGGAGATCATCGCTGGAGAGGCGACCGCTCTGGACCAGGAGATCGCCGAGACGATCACGGCGGTTGACAATCGACGCGTAGATGATCCGGCCATCGCGGAAGTAGATGTAGCCGAAGTTCTGGCGGTCCGCGATGGCCAGGCACCCTGTCTTGCGGCCCATGCTCAAGAGCTGGATCACGTCGGGAAGACTGGCTTCCTTGAGGCTGCCCTTGATGGCCATCAGGCCCACTCCTCCAAGACCCGATCACTGGCATAGGGCCAGTTCCACACCATCTTCTCGCGGCTGCGCAGTCCCCCCGCGACCGCAACGACGACGCCGCTGCTGCGCAGCCGGGCGGTGCGGCTGGGGGACTTGGGCGCCACCCCTTCGAGGAGTTCACGCGCGAACGCCACCGTGGGTGGCGTGCCGCGTCCCTCGGCGTTGTTCAGGAGTCGCTGGACCAGGCCTTGGAGGTTTCGCACCGACTCGACGGGTCGATTGGCCAGATACGAGGTCAAGTCCGGATCGACCACGCCCACCTTGGCCGCAAGGATGCGCTCGACCAGGACGCGTCTGATCTCGCGATCCGGCGGCGGGAGCCCCACGACCAACCCGCCGGCCAGTCGGGAACGGAGCCGGTCATCGAGATCAAGGTCGTCGAGCGGGCGCGATGTGCTCACGACGACCTGCGCCTGCGCATGCCGGAAGGCCTCGAGCAGCTCGCTTAGCGCGCCTTCGAGATCGGCAAGACCGGCAAGCCGGTGGAGGTCATCGAGCACGAAGGCGCTGGCGGTCCGGTAGCGCGTCCGCCACTCTTCGACCACGCCGTCCCTCGCGGTGCGCTCGAAACCCGCCCGAAAATCGCCGGCGCTCACACACGCCACATTGCCCTCGAGCACGGGTCCGAGTTTGTTGGCGATGGCATGCAGGACATGGGTCTTTCCACACCCATGTCCGCCGACCACGATCAGGGGATTGTATTCGGTTCCCGGGCTGCTCACCACGGCGCGCGCCGACTGGAGGGCATCGCGGTTGGCAGGAGATTCCACGAGATCTTCCAACCGCCAGATCGGCGACGCCTGTGGCAGGGGATAGGCGCCCTGCTGCGCGCGTTCCAAGAGGGCCACGGCCCGGTCGATCTGGTCGGGATCGCGAAAAATGGGAGAATCCGCCAGATCGGGCGACATCGTGAGGGCTTCAGACTCAAGCGCTCGCAGGCGCTCGACATCCATCGCGAACGCGCGCAGAGTCGACTCCGGGTCGGCGGGCAGGTCCGCCTCCAGCAGCCGCTCCAACCGCTCCGTGCGGTATCCCTCCCCCTCCCACCGCAGGATGGCTCCGGCCACCTTGGTGCGCCACACCTCGAGCTGGCCGGTGACGGTGGTCGTGACGTCGCTGAGAAACTCGGTGAATTCATCTGGGGCCGACCCGCTTGCCCCGTTGGGTCCTCCTCCCGCTGGCGTGACCGGAAGGTCGACCCCGAGCCGGGCAAGCACCATGCGCGCCCGGCCGGGCGTGAGGGCACCGGACCCCGCCGGTGCGGCCTCGAGCAACCGGTCGACAACGCTGAGGAGCTGGCTCACCGCTTTGACCTCCGCGCTCGCCACCAGCCAGAGCGTTTCGTCAGGCAGGTCACTCTCCCGCTCGCCTGCGCGTTGGCGGACGATCTTCACCCGGGTCTCCAGCGCGGGATGGGTGATGTCGGTGACGAGTCCGCTTCCACAGCGCCGGATCAACCGTTCATCGAGGGCGTCGATGCGCACGGCCGGCCGATCAGCGGCCACGACAATCTGCCGAGCGTGATCGCGTGGGTCGTCGAGGATGCGAAGCAGCTCGAGCTGGAGGTCCCGGCGAAATGCGAGGAGGTGGAGGTCGTCAATCAGCAGGACGTCGGCGCTCGCAAAGCGCTCCCGGTAGGCATCGGCCTCGCCGGCGGACACGGCGGTCGCGCAGGCCGAAATGAAGTCTCCCATCGGCAGGTATTCCACGTCCGCGCCGGGGTCCATCTCACGGACGGCATGCCCGATCGCCAGCAGCAGATGGGTCTTCCCCACCCCGGTCTCCCCATACAGATAGAGCGGGTTGTAGGCGGTGCCGGGAGCCTCGGCCACGGCCTGCGCAGCCGTCACCGCCAATTGATTCGCCGGCCCCACGACCAGGCCATCGAACCGGTACCTCGACTCCAGGGCTTCCGTCACGCCACGGCACTCCTCGCCGCCAGGCGCTTGAGGACCCGCTCCGAGATCCCACGTAGGGTCTCGAACACCCCGGTGCCGCTCAGACAATCGGCGCCGTAACTCCAGACGTCTCGGAAGTTCAGGGCGTCATCGAGTTCATCCGGGGTCAAGATCAGGTCGCGTGGCAGATCCTGTTTGTTGTACTGGAAGACGATGGGAAGCTCGCGGATGTCGACCCCCTGGCTCAGGAGATTCTCTTGCAGATTCTGCAGACTCTCCAGGTTGTCATCGAACCGGCGGGCCTGGCTGTCCGCGACAAACACCACGCCGTCGGCCCCCTGGAGGACCAGCTTCCGGGTGGCGTTGTAGTAGACCTGCCCGGGCACCGTATACAATTGAAAGCGGGTCGTGAATCCGGAGATCGTGCCCAGGTCGAGGGGGAGGAAATCGAAGAACAGCGTACGGTCTCCTTTGGTCGCCAGGGAGACCATGCGTCCGCGACGCCCCTCGGGAACCTGGCCGTAGATGTACTGCAGGTTGCTCGTCTTCCCCGATCGTCCCGGCCCGTAGTAGACGATCTTGCAGGTAATCTCACGGGCCGTGAAGTTCACCAAGGACATCGCGCTAGTGCCCGAACAGTGCGCGAAGGCTGGCGTTCAGTTCGCCCTCGAAGTCGTCCGCCAACACCTCTTGGTGCGGCGCGGCCGCCGGGGCGACGGCCGTGAGATGCTCGACCAGCCGTTGGAAGAAGAACTGAACCAACCCCAACGAGCTGTCCGGCCCGAAGACCACCAACCCGATCCACCGGCCGCGCGGGGTCTCGAACCCGGACAGGAAGAGACCCTGCCGAACGCCTTGATGGGAGAGGGCGTGGAACGGTGGTGCGCTCAATTCGCGGGCCAGCTCGTCCGTCGAGGCCATGATCGCGGCCCCCAGCGCCGCCGCCGACATGACATCGAACGCCCGCGTGAATCCATGTTGCGCCAAGACCTGTCCCGCCGAGGTCATGAGCAATGTCAGCCGCGCGGAGGACTCGCTGAGAAACGTCTCGAGTGGGCCTTCCACCCACGGCTCGACGGCTCGCATCAGGCAACCTGCTCCGCCAGCCCCAACATCTCGATCCGCGCGAGCCCCACATTGACCTCCCTGTCTCCGACCGCAACCACCATCAAGTCCTCTCCCGATGGCACGGCGAGCACGGTCCCGCCGGTGGCCTGCAAGTGCAGAAACGTTGGCGCGTGGCGACCCGCCGTCTCGGTGGTTCGGCGGAGCCGCGTCGCGAGACTCGCGGCCAGGGCGGCCACGGCTCCCCCGTCGACGTCCTCCATGAGCGACGCCGCCACGACCAGGCCGTCCGACACGGAAACGAGCATGGCCCCGCGCACTCCGCTCACCCGGGTGATCGATCCAAGTGCGGCGTCGAAGTCCTGCATTAGCGTAGTCCGTCGAGCCACACGCGGGCCACCTGGGCCGCACGCTCGGTCAAGACGGCCAAACGGCCAAGAGGGATGCTGCGTTCGCGAACCTGGAGCAAGAGGGTCTCAGGGGTCGGCGCGACCACCTGCCAATGGGCGTCCTCTGCTTCCGCCGCGAGGCTGGTCCATTCGCCCAGCCCAAGCAGGCGGGCTGTTCGTTCCGCTTCGTGGGACAGGCCGGCGAGGTGGGCCGACACGGCATCGGCCACATCGCTCCCGTCGGGGCTCTTGAGGCCACCGCCCAGGCGCAGGCCCTTGGTGTCGAGGAGGATCAGGCCATCTCTGGCGCCCTCGAGGCCGGCGAACACCGCGCCGTCATCGGAGATCGTCGCCTCGGTCGTCCGGTGTGCCGGTGCGCTCGGCGGCCCGCCGTTCACACTCGCCTGGCGCCCGCGCGCTTGGCGAACTCGCTCGAGGGCGGAGTGCACACCCGAGTCCTCAGGCAAGCGCTCGGCGGCCGTCTCGAGGTGGAGCAACGCGCGATCGAGATCGCCCGCCACGAAGTACAGGTAGCCGATCCCCTTGTGGGCGCCGACGTGTTCGGGATCGAGGCGCAGCGTGATATCCCATTCGTCGAACGCGCGCTCGAAGTCGCCTTGATCGCCGAGGATTCGTGCGTACAGGTCGTGGGCGTCGGCCAAGTCCGGATACCGTCCCAACCCGGCCAAGGCAACCTTGACCGCGGCATCCAATTGGCGTCGGCGCCGCAGGGCCTCGCCGAGCGGGAGAAACACCAAGCTCGTGGGGTCGTTGGCCAATTGGGTCGTCATTGACCGGATGTCTTCCGTCATGGCGACCCCCTCCCCCGCCCTCCCCCGCGAACCGCATTGTCCAAGACTCGCGCCGCGTTTACCAGCCGATCGATCGTTGCCTCCCACGCCAATTCGGAGGAATCCTTGCCCTTGTAGGCCTTCCATCGTCCCCAGGCGGCCTGGGCTTCATCAAACCGACCCAACCCTGCAAGAGCCAGACCGAGCAAGCGCGCTCCCCGGGCCGAATCCCCGGCCATGCTGAAGGCACGCTCGATGGCCTCCAACCCCTCCTCCGGGCGACCATTGGCCATGGCCCCGCGGCCCAGCAGGAGGTAGGCATCGGCGTCGTGGGGACACGCCAGGACCGCGTCCTGTGCCGAGAGGTAGGCACCGGCCGTGTCCCCGCTCTCGAGCTGCTCATCGACTTGGTCGGCGAACATCCCCACGCCTTCGGCCCGACCGCTCGCGTGGCGGGCTCCGTCCTTGAGGACGATAATCCCGGCCGAGGCCAGGCCGAAGAGGGTCTTCGCCACGTCGAATTCGGAGGATCCCACGTGGGCCGCCAGGCGCCTGGCTGAGGCGGATCCGTCGACGGCCGCGAGCAGTTCCCATTCAAACGGGACCAGGTCCAGCGCCGCCGCCGAGTCGGCCTGGTCCGGGTCGAGCGACGGGATGACATCGAGATGGGGGATCTTGGTTTCGATCCGCGACCATTCATCGATGCGGCGTGCGGCCTCCATGAGGAGCGACTCCGGGGCGATCCTAAAGGTCGCTTCCGCCGTCGTTTGTCCCGGGTCGCCCTCATCGAATCGGAAATACCCCTCCGACCAACTCATGAGCTCGAAAATGACCTCCTCGACCTGGGCGCGAATGTGCCGGTCGAGGACCCGTCTGGACACGGCCCCAATCTCGACCAGCAACTCACCTAGCCGCTCGGGCCGACTCGACTGCAGGGTCCGCGCCCGAACGAGGTCCTCCTCGGACACCTTGCCGCTGCGGAGCAGCAGTCCACCCAGCTTATGGGGATTGCTCTCGATCTCCGCGCCGACCACCGCGCCGTCTTCGAAGTAGACCGTTCCCGAGTTGTTCCGGAGGTCGGACGTGATGCGGAGCACGCCCGTCTTCCGCCCTAGGTCCAACAGCTGGAACACGTCGTGGATGTGCAGTTCCTTGAGCGGGCCCTCAATCGCCACCGTTCACCCCGCCGGTCGTGCCGAAGATTTGCGAGAGGTCCCGAGCCGAGCGCACCCGGCTGCGCGCATCTTGGGCAAACCGACCCGCCGGATCGGATTGAATAGACTGGTGCCACGACTCCACCGCTTCGGAGAAACGGTGCGCCCGTTCAAGGGCGACCCCGCGAAAGTAGAGGGCGTCGGCATGCTCGGGGATGAAGCGCAGAATTCGATCAAACGCTTCGATGGCGCGCTGGGCGCGCCGGTCGTCGAGTAGGCTCTTACCCAAGAGAAACAGCGCGTCGAAATCGAAGGGATCCACGGCCAACATATCGACCAGGAAGACCACGGCTTGGTGGGGGGACTCGTGGCGGCGGAGCCCGTCGGCGAGGGCAAGGGCCGCGTCGGTGTACGTGGGGAGAAGCTCGAGCGCTTGGGTATAGGCTGCGCGGGCGCTGACCCATTCGGCACGTCGCTCCTCGAGGCGTCCAACCTCGTACCAGACCTGCGCCCGCCCCGCATCGAGGCAGAGCGCATGCTGATAGGCATCCGCCGCCGCCTCGAGGTCCCCCAGTCGGTCGGCGACCTGCGCCTGCAGCTGGTAGAGGTCAGGCCGATCTGGGGCAACCGCCTGGGCTTCCCTCACATGATCGAGGGCGGCTACCAGGTCGCCGACCGCCACCCGAGCCTTGGCACAGACCACCAGGCCGCCGACATCGCCCTCCGCGCGGGGGCCAAGATCGGCCGCCAGGTGGGCGGCTTCCTCGGCCCGGCCGAGCGCGAGTAAGGCACCGACCTCACCCAGCCCGGCCGCAAGATTGACCGGGTCGGCGGCCTTGGCTTCGCGGTAGCGCTCCAGGGCTTCTCCGTGGAGACCCCGCTTGGCAAAGATGTCGCCAAGCAAGACGGTGGCCTGGGACGTCGACGCCCCACGTCCCCGGGCCCGACTCAGCTCCGCGGTCGCGAGTTCGAGCAGGCCCTTGCTCACATAATCGCGGGCGAGTCGGAGCGCATGGTCTTCCTCCGCCCCCGCTTCCGCCCCCGCCCCCGCCGCGGCCGCGGTAGGGGGGACCTCCGTGGTCAGCTCCGTGAACAGATCATCCAGCAGGCGTTCGTCAAAGACGAAGTCTTCTGGGATGGCCTCGTCCGTCATGTCGGACGAGAGTGACGGGGCAATGGCGATGGCGGCCTGCTCATACTGCACATCGATCGCCAGGGTGAACTTCTGGGGGACGTAGTAGGGCTCGAGTTCCAGCGCTCGCTTGGTTTCCCTGAGGGCGCCTTCGAAGTCGCCCAGTTGGCTCAGGGTGAAACTCAGATTGTAGTGCGCCGGCGCGTGGCCAGGGCCCGCCTCGACGGCCCGGGAAAACGCGGTCTTGGCATCGCTGTAGCGCTTGAGCTCCATCAACACCAGCCCGACGCCGTTCCACGCCACCGGGCTCGACGGATCGTCGCCGAGCGACTGGCGGTAGGCCTCGAGCGCCAGCTGAAACCGGCGGCGCTGGAAGAGCAGCAGCGCGAAGTTGAGTCTGGCTGCGAGCAGCTGAGGGGCACTCGCGAGCGCCTGTCGAAAGGCGTCCATCGCGGCATCGGGGCTCGAATCGTTGGCAAGGATCACGCCTAAGTTGTTCCATGCCAAGCCGTAAGTGTCATCGACCTCAACTGCTCTCTGATATGAGCTTTGGGCCGCATCCCGCCGCCCGGCTTGGTGCAGGCAGACTCCCCGCTCGTTCCAGAGCTTGGGGGATTCCGGGTACTCCTCGACCAGCCGGTCGTACAGCTCAACGGCCGCCCGCAGGTCGCGATTGAGCAGGTGCACCTCGGCCATGGCCTGAAGCGCCAGCTGCCGGTCTTCCCCGCCCTCGAGCGCGAGCCGGTATTCTCGCAGCGCCTCGGAGAAGTAGCCCTTCTGCCGAAAGGCGAGCCCCAGATTGTAGTGCGCCAAGGCGGTCCCCTCGGCCACCCTCATCTCGGGCACGTGCACCCCCGCCGGGGGCGGCGGCGGCGGGGCCGAGGAGGCCGCTGCCGGGGTTGGGTCGGCGGTCGGATCGGGGGCGGTTCCGGTCGCCGTCATCGCCGCCCTGAGAGACAGGTTGGCTTGGGCGCGACCCAGGACGGGGTTCAGCTCGATCGCACGGCGGGTGGCCCGACGGGCCTCATCGTGGTGACCCAGGTCTCCGTAGACGAAGCCGAGCAGGTAATGCGCGTCGGCGTGATCGGGGTTCAGCCGCACGGCCTCGCGCAATTCGTCGAGGGCCGCATCGTTGAGGCCTCGGTTGTAGCGGGTCTCCCCCAGGTAGAAGCGGGCCACCGCGCTCGACGGATCGAGCTCCGAGGCGCGGGCGAACCACTCTTCGGCCTGTTCGATGCGACCGCGGGCCTTCTCGGCCAGGCCCAGCTGCACCAGAGACGGCAGGTCATCGGGGTAGCGCGCCAGCAGCGCTTCGAACTCGGCCGAGGCGGCATCGTATTGTCCGAGAGACGCATAAACGCGACCAAGCTCCCACCGAGTGTCCCGGTCTTCCGGCTCCCGGCGGAGGTGCTCGCGGAGTTCGGTGACCCGTCGGTCGTAGTAGCCCGTGCTGTGGTAGGCTACCCGGAGATTGTCTTGGGCCACCTGCATCTTGGGATCCAGCTCCAGCGCTTGCGAGAATTGGGTGATGGCCTCTGGGACGAGGCCCTTGCGGAAGTACAACACGCCAAGGTTGTTGTGGGCGCCAGCATCCGACGGGTCGATGCGGGAGGCGAAGGAATGCAGGATGGCCAAATCGCGGTCGGACAACGCGGGGGCATCCATGAATTACGTCACACGTATGGCGTCGAGAATGGCGCGAAGGGAAGCAGGATCGGGCAACAACAGGAAGTGACCAGCAATGTGGGCGTCGGCGTCCCGCAGATTCAGGTCGGTCTCCACGCAGAACACAAAGTCGCGTTGTTGGCCGAAATTCAGGGTGGTACTGGTCAGGACGGCGGCCGCGAAATCGATGACCAGGCTGGGAACGGAGGGGACGAGCATCATGCCCATGAACTCGCTCAGAGCATTGAAGTAGGCGCTGCTCAAGATATTCCCCACTTCTTTCAAGCCGGACTGTTCCATCTCGCCAAACGTCGTGGTCGTGCCCTTCGGCCGACGCAAGAGAATGTCGCACAGGCGTTTCGCCGCCGCTTCGGGGAAGAGCAGCAGGGTACGGCCGGTGAGATCGCCCATCATTTGCATGAGCACGGCGGCGATCACGTCATTCGGCGGGCCGACGACGTCGCCGATCTCTTCGAGCGGGGTCACGGCCACGTTGGGGACGCTGATCATGATGGTCTCATTCACCATCTTCGACAGGGCCGTCGCGGCATGGCCCGCCCCGATATTGGCCACCTCGCGAATGGCGTCGATCTCTACGTCTTTGAGCCCACGAAGATCGTCCATCTGGCCTCTCCCCCCTCCCCCTAGACCACCGCTGTCGCGTCGAGGATCAACGACGGGACCCCGTCGGCGAGAATGGCCGCCCCGCTGAACAATGCCGGCGTGCCACGCGGCGGGTCGAACGGCTCGACCACAATCTCCTCTTGGCCCAGCAGGGCATCGACCACCAGGCCCGCCCGGCGGCGCCCCACTTCCAGTATGACGCACGGCTCCCGCGGGCCCGGCGGTTGCTCTCCAGTGAGTCCGACCAACTCGCGCAGCCGCAGCGTCGGGATGACGTCGTCTCGCAGTACCACGGCTTCCCGTCCGTGGAGCTCGGTGCGGGATGCCCGGTCCACCGAGAGGGTTTCGGCCACGTAGGTCACGGGAATGACATACCGCTCTTCGCCAGCCTGCGCCAGCAACGCACGCACGACCACCAGGGTGCGGGGCAGGTGGAGGGTCACGGTGGTCCCCCGCCCCACCTCGGACTCGATGTGAACCGACCCGCCCAGCTCCCGCACCCGGGTGAGGACCACGTTCACGCCCACGCCCCGTCCCGATACCGTGGTCACCGCAGTGGCGGTACTGAACCCGGCCCGGCCAATCACATCGAGCAGCGCGTCATCGGGCAGGACGTCCATGGTGTCAGGCACCAGCCCATCCTGCTTGGCCCTCCGAAGGATAGCGTCTCGATCGATGCCGCGCCCGTCATCGCGCACCCGGAAGGTGACACTATTGTGCTCGCTCGAGGCAATCAGCTCGAGCCGGCCCACGGGCCGTTTCCCCGCAGCCGCCCGGGCGTCGGGGGACTCGATGCCGTGATCGATGGCGTTGCGAAGCAGATGGATGAGCGGATCCCCAATCTCCTCTAGGATCGCGCGGTCGATTTCGATGTGCCGGCCCTCGAGTTCCAGGGTGACTTCCTTTCCCAGGTCCCGGGCCAGGTCACGAACCGCCCGTGGGAATCGGTCGAAGATCTGTTCGACGGGGGTGAGACGCGCCAGCATCACCTCGGCCTGGATCTCACTCACGAGGCGGCCCACCTTGCCAACGGTTTCGGCGAGCGGACCATCGCCGGAGGCCGCCAGCGCCGCCAGACGGTTTCGCGCGACCACCAATTCGCCGACAGAGTTCATCAGGGCATCCAGCCGCCCGAGATCGACCCGGACGGTGGTCGGACGCGCCGCTCCCGCGCCCGCCCCGCCCTCCTGGGGGTGCCCCCGTCCCCGCCCGCGTCCCCGCCCCCCCCGGCCTCGATCGGTCTTCGGGACGAGTTGGCCGCTCGGCCCTCCGCGGCCCTCGCCCTGGTCTTCGCAGCTCACGGCGGCGATATCCCCAACCGACTGAATCGCGTGGGCCACGTGGTCGGCGTTGGCGTCGGTGAGGAGTTGGAAGGTGAATTCCCCGCTGAACCCATCTCGTTCGAACTGGGAAGTCGGGGGCCGCAGCTGACTGACGGCACCGAGAGTCCGCGCCCGCTCGACGGCCAGGATGGCGCGCGCGCCGCGCATGGGCGACCCTGGATCCACCCGCACCGCCACGGCATAGGGGTGGGCCGGGGCGTGACGAGGTCTCCGGGGTCGGGGGCCGGCGGGCGTTCCTCCCGTCGGCGCGACGGCGAGCCGGGCGACGATGGCGTCGAGGTCGACCTCCGACCGCTCGTTGGCGGCAGCGGCCTCGATGGCCTTCTCGAGGGCATCGACCGCGTCCAGCAAGGCATCGATCAGGTCCGAACTCGCGGCGAGCTGGCCGCGGCGCACCCGGTCGAGCATGCTCTCGATGGAGTGGGACAGCTGCGCCACCTGGTCGTATTCCAGCGTGGCGGCCATGCCTTTGATGGTGTGAATACTACGGAAGAGACCGTCGACCGGCTCGCGCTGGGTAGGGTTCTGCTCCCACGTCACCAGCAGCCGGGCGCACGCGGCGAGGTGCTCCCTGCTCTCGCTGAGGAACAACTCGACATAGCGAGCAGGATCCATGGCTCAGCCCAGGACGCGTTTGACGGCCTCGAGGACGCGGGACGGCTGAAACGGTTTCACCACGAAGTCTTTGGCGCCAGCCTGGATCGCTTCGACCACCAGGGCCTGCTGGCCCATGGCGCTGCACATGAGGATCTTGGCCTCGGGGTCGGTCTTGCGGATTTCGCGCACGGCATCGATCCCGCCCATGTCCGGCATCACGATGTCCATGGTCACCAGGTCTGGCTTCAACCGTCGGTACTCACCCACGGCCTGGACCCCGGTTTCAGCCTCTCCCACCACTTCATACCCGGCCTCAGCCAGGATGTCGCTGATCATCGTTCGCATGAAGATCGCGTCGTCACACACGAGAACGGTGTGGCTCACAACGTCCCTCCGGGTATCTCAGACAATCGATGGCCGACGGGCGCGAGTCGACTGGGCATCACCTGGCGATTACCGGGGTCAAGAGCGCTGGCAGGTCGAGTAGCACAAAATGTTCATTCCCAACACGCCCAACGGCGTGCACCAGGGCTGGATCGACGCCCGCGAGGTCCTTTCCCGCTTCAATTTGTCCCGCTTGTACATCGACGAGGTCGCGGACTCTTCCGACGCGAAGGCCGAACGGCCTGTCAGCGAGTTCGATGACAATGGTGTCCCCATCCTGATCCGGGAGCGGGGCTCGTTTGAGGAGACGAGACCCGTTCACCACGGTCACAACCGTTCCTCGAACGTTCGCCAGTCCCTCAACAACAGGATCGGCTCCTGGAATGCGAGTCGTCGAGTTGGTTGGGAGGACCTCTCGAGCCAGGTCTGCAGGAATGCCGCACAGGAGATCACCGATCTCGAAGATGAGCACTCGCATCGCGTCGGAACTAGCCATCGTGCGTGAAGAACCGAAGATACCGAAGGGGTTGTTTTTGAGCAACCAGATCGGCGCCCCCGAGGACGTCCAATCCGGCTCGCACGTCGGGCGGCCACTCGGATGTGAGTTCGAGCGGGGCGCTGGTGGCCGGGTGGCGGAACTTGATTATGGCCGCGTGGAGCGCCTGTCGTATGGTCGCGCGCTCGACGGTCTCCGCTTCGTGGCGTCCGGCGCCTGATATACGACGGCTTCCGCCGCCGCCGTAGACGGGGTCACCGACCAGCGGGTGACCGATGTGGCTCAGGTGAACCCGGATTTGATGGGTGCGACCAGAGCGCAACTCGATCCGAAGGAGGTCGGCACATCCAAACCGGGCCACGACCGTCGCCACACTTTGGGCCGGCCGCCCCGTGGCCAGGACGGCCATACGCTTTCGGTCGTGCGGGTGCCGAGCCAGCGGTGCGTCGATGGTTTGCGGACTCACCTTGAGGTGCCCCCACACCAGGCCGGCGTAGGCCCGGTAGATCCGTCGCGCCGAAAGCGCGGCGGCCAGGCGCCGGTGGGCGAGCTGGGTCTTGGCCACGATGATGAGGCCGGAGGTGTCGCGGTCGAGCCGGTGGACGATCCCGGGGCGTCCCCCTTCGGCGCCCGGGGCCAAGGCGGTACCACGCGCCACGAGGGCGTTGACCAGGGTGTCATCCCAGTGGCCGGGGGCGGGGTGCACCACCAGCCCGGCCGGCTTGTCGATGACGGCCAGGTGGTCATCCTCGTAGACGATCGAGAGCGGGATGGCTGCCGGCCGGATGGTCCGTGCCCCTGTCTCGGGGTCGATCGAAGAGGGAGGAATGACCGAGACCACCTCTCCTCGCGCGAGTTGCCGCGAGGCACGGGCCCGCCTGCCGTCGACCTCGACTTTGCCGGCCGCGACGAGCCGCGCGGCTTGGGTTCGTGAGAGCTGGAGCTGATCCGCAAGGAAACGATCGAGTCGCTCGGTGGCGGGGGCCACGACAGAGAACCGAACCTGGCCGGCCATGGTGGGGATTCAGCGATGGGGGAGACTAGGAGGCGCCGACCGATTCCGGTTGGGTGCGGCGCTCATCCTCGCGCCACAACGAAATGGCGAGCGCCACCGCACCACAACTGACGGCGATATCGGCCACGTTGAACGTCGGCCACCGCAGCGTGCCGACGCCGACATCGAGAAAGTCGACGACGCCACGGGCGCTTCGGATCCGGTCGATCAGGTTGCCAGCGGCCCCGCCCGCAACGAGGCCGAGGGCGAGTTGCCGAAACCAGTCTCCGACCTGGGCCTGGCGTGCCATGCGGTAGAGAATGGCGATGGCGATAAACGCGACCGCGAGGAAGATCCACCGGGAATAGGGCCCGAGGTGGAGGCCGAAGGCCGCGCCCTGATTGTACACGAGGCGCAACTGAAACCAATCGCCGATGACGGGGGTCCCGGCGGTGCGGAGTAGTTGCGCCTCCGCAATGAACTTGGTGACGACGTCGAGGACCAGCACGACGAGGATCGCTCCCCAAAACAACCGTCGATCAGCGCCGTTCGCCATCCTCTTCCTTTTCTTTGCAGCTAATGCAGAGCCGGGCGTGCGGCAAGGCATCGAGCCGTTCGAAGTCGATTTGGACGCTGCACGTCTGGCATTTCCCGAATGTCCGCGGGCTCGTGTACAGTCGACGGAGGGCTTGATTCACGTGCCAGAGATAGCGTCCCTCCTTCGAGGCCATGAGAAACTGTTTTTCTCGTTCCATGGCGTCCGTCCCCTGGTCCGCCATGTGAAAGGAATAGGACGACAGATCGCCGTCGGAAGATTGGAGGCTCGAAGAGAAGGATTCGTCATAGAACCCCAGCTCTTTCATGACACGGCCCCGCTCTTCCAAGAGTCGCTGTTCGAGATGCGCGAGTTGCTTCTTCTTCATGCGATCAACGATCCTTCCGGTAGTTCATTCGCCGATGACGTACGATTGCACCCCCACCACTGCCCGGGTGCCATCGAGCTGGATCTCCTGTTCGACATCGGGGGCGTCGGCCGCCGTCCCGATGCGCAGTTCACGCGCCAGGGTCTCGCCCCTGATGAAGCTCTCGTGCGCCCGCACGGCGTCGAGCACGTCGTCCGGCCCACGGATGCTGAGCGCAATGCGGGTCGTGTACTCATAGCCGGCGTCCTTGCGAAGCCTCTGGATTCGATGCACCAGCTCGCGGGCCAGCCCCTCCTGGCGCAACTCGTGAGACAGCGTCGGATCGAGGGCCGCGACACATTGGCCGCTGCTCTCCACCAGCCAGTCGCTGACCACTTCCCGCTCGACGACCAGATCCTCGGAAAGATAATTGATTCTGGTTCCGTCGACTTCCAGGCTGACGCTGCCGCCCGCCTCGAGCTGCCGAAGTTGCTCGGGCGAAAGGCGATCCACCGCCTTGGCCACGGCCGGGGTCGCCTTGCCGTAGCGCTTCCCGAGGGTCCGGTAGTTCGGCTTGCCCCTGAGCCTGACCAACTCGGCGTCAGACTCCACCACCTCGACCGATTTCACGTTCACCTCCCGCCGCAGGAGCTCGAGCAACTCGGACTGGTACCGACCGAACACCCCTGCCGGCACGGCCACCTGCATCCGGCCCAGCGGTTGTCGCACTCTGAGGTTGGCGGATTCTCGGCCCGCGCGGGCCAAGGAAACTAACTCGCGAACCGTGGCCATCGCGGCGTCCAGCCCCGCCTCGTGGTCCTCACGGCCTGCGGGAAAGGACGCGAGATGGACCGACTCGCCGACGAGGGCCCGGTGCACCCAGTCGCTGGTGAACGGGGCGGCCGGCGCGAGCAGCCGGCTCACGGTCAGGAGCGCTTCGTGCAAGGTCGCCAGGGCAGCCGGGTCGGGGTCGGCATCCGGCGCCCAGAAACGGCCTCGGTTGACGCGCACATACCAGTTCGACAGGTCACCCACGACGAAGTCCATGATGGCCCGGACCCCGGCTGTGACGTCGTAGGCGGCCCAACTCTCGGTCACCGAGTCGACGGTCGCGGCGAGCCGGCTCAAGAGCCACCGGTCGACCACCGGACGTTCGCTCGGTGCCTGGCCGACGGTCCGCTCCCTGGCATAGAGGGCGTAAAAGGTGTAGGTGTGCTTCAGGGTTTCCAGGAACCCGCCGGCGGCCTCAGGGATGGTGCGTCGATCGAACCGCTTGGGGAGCCAGACCTGGCTCGACGACAACAGATAGAGTCGCACCGTATCGGCCCCGAACTCATGAATGACATCCCACGGATCCACGACGTTCCCGCGGCTCTTCGACATCTTCTGTCCGTCCGAGTCGAGCACCAGCTCGTTGACGACCACATTCCGGTACGGCGCCTGATCGAACGCGGTGACCGCTATCGCCAGCAGCGAATAGAACCACCCACGCGTTTGATCGATTCCTTCGCAGATGAAATCGGCTGGAAAGTGCTCCGCAAAAGCCTCCTCATGCTCGAACGGATAGTGCCATTGTGCGTACGGCATGGCGCCGGAATCGAACCAGGTGTCGATGACCTCCGGCGTGCGGCGCATGGTGCCGCCGCACGCACAGGGCCAGGTCAGCGCATCGATGAAAGGCTTGTGGGGATCGAAGTCTGGCGGTAACGCCTGGCCCCAGTGGTCGGCCAGCTGCCGGTAGCTCGCCACGACCACGACGTGGTCGGGATCGGCATCACACACCCACACCGGCAGCGGCGTGCCCCAGTACCGCTCCCGTGAGAGCGCCCAATCCACGTTGTTGGCCAGCCATTCACCGAACCGGCCCGTCCCGACTTCGGGGGGGTGCCAACGGACGTCGGCATTGCGCGCCAAGAGGCGCTCCTTGACCGCTGACGTCCGCACGAACCACGAGTCGCGGGCGTCATAGATCAAGTGGCTCTGGCAGCGCCAGCAATGCGGATAGGAATGCTCATAGGACTCGGTGGCATGCCAGGTCCCGGACGCCTTGAGCTGACCGATGATCCGCTCGTTGGTATCTGGCGCCGTGACCAGGGCGCCCTCGAGTTCGGGCCATGACGTCCCGCTGAACGTCCCGTCCGCGGCCACGGGGTTGACGAAGGCCAACCCCTCGCTCTGACCCGCGGCGTAGTCATCGGCGCCAAAGGCCGGGGCCAGGTGCACCAGGCCGGACCCCTCCGTGGCGGAGACAAACGATCCCGCGACGACCACCTCGGCGTCGCGATCCTCGGGGAGTGGCACAACATCGAACGGGCGCTGGTAGCGCTGCCCGACCAGCTCGCGCCCGCGGAACGTGCGCACCCGCTCGGCGGGGACGTCGGCAAGGCTCGCCGATGGGCCCAGGCCGTCCAGGCCGGTCTCCCGCGGGGCGCTTCCGAGGGGAATGGCGCCGGCCCGATCGGCGGCCACGATCAGCCGCACAGGCCCGAGATCGTACTCCCGGTAGTCGAGGTCCGGATTGACGGCCACGGCGACATTCGAAATCAGGGTCCACGGGGTGGTGGTCCAGACGAGCAGTTTTCTGGTGGGATCGTCCTGCAGGGGGAGGGTGATGTACACCGACCGGGTCACCACGTCCTCGTACCCGAGCGCCAGCTCATGGCTCGACAGCACGGTCCCGCATCGTGGGCAATAGGGAAGGACGCGGTGGCCACGGGACAACAGGCCCCGGTCATAGAGGCGCGCCAGCAGCCACCAGACGCTCTCGATGTAGTCGTTGCTACACGTGATATAGGGGTGATCGTAGTCGAGCCAGAACGCGATGCGGTCCGACAGCCGTTCCCACTCGGACTGGTAGGTGAAGACGCTCTTGCGGCAGAGGGCGTTGAATTGCTCGATCCCGTACACTTCGATTTCCTGCTTGCCGCTCAGGTTGAGCTGTTTTTCGACCTCGATCTCCACCGGCAGCCCGTGGGTGTCCCAGCCCGCGATCCGGGTCACCCGGCGCCCGCGCATGGCGTGGAACCGGCAGATCAGGTCCTTGATGGTCCGAGCGAAGACGTGATGGATGCCCGGCCTACCATTCGCCGTTGGTGGTCCTTCGTAGAAGACGAACGGCGGCGAGCCTTTGGCCCGCCGCTGGATCTCATGGAACAGGTCCTCGGCCCCCCACTGTTCCAGGAGGCGTTCTTCGAGAGCCGCAGGGGTCCCGTCGGGCCACCGTGGCAGCGGCATCAGGCGATACGCTCCACCACGAGGCGGATGAGCGTGGTGAGCCGCGGCTCCGCCTCGGCCGCGACCGCGAGAATCTCCTCCAGGGCCACCGGCGCCAACGCGTCGGGCAGGCATTGATCGGTGATAATCGAGATCCCCAGCACGCGGAGGCCGACTTGGACGGCCACGATGACTTCGGGGACGGTCGACATGCCGACGACGTCGGCACCGACCGCGCGGAGCATGCGATATTCTGCCGGAGTCTCCAGATTGGGTCCGGGAACGGCCACGTACACCCCCTCGCGGAGGGACAGACCCTGATCGCAGGCCACATCGCGCGCGAGGGCGCGGAGGTCGGCGTCGTACACGCAGGAGAGGTCCGGGAACCGTGGCCCGTCCCGGGGATCGTGCGGTCCCACGAGCGGGTTGTCGCCCAGCAGGTTGATGTGGTCGGCCAGGAGCACCAGATCGCCGCGGGCCCAGAGCGCATGCATGCCGCCGCAGGCATTGGACACGATCAACACCTCCGCGCCGAGGGCCCGCAGCACACGAACAGGAAGGGTGACCTGGCGAAGGGTGTAGCCTTCGTACCGGTGGAACCGTCCCTGGAGCGCGGCGACCGGCTTGCCGCCCAGGGTGCCGAACAAGAGTCGCCCGGCGTGGGACTCGACGGTGGGGGTCGGGAATCCCGGGATGGCGTTGTAGGGCACCGTGGCCGTCACATCGATGTCCGTGGCCAGCTTGCCGAGGCCGGTCCCGAGGACGATGCCCACGCGGGGGGTGAGGGATGTGAACTCGCGGATAGCCGCCGCCGCCTCCGCGACGGTCGCCTGGTCTGCTCCAGCCGTCATGCGCGCCGCTGCATCGCTTCCACCTGCGCCTGAGTGGCCTCGCGGATGTGGGCTTCCAGCCCTTCGACCTCGCCGAGGTGCCGCTCGAGGAGTGCCCTGAAGTTGGCCAGGAAGGCGGCGAATTGCCGCCGCCCATCCTCGGTGCGTTCCCGCACCATACGCTCGTTCTGTTTGGCCTCGGCGAGGACCCGCAGACCTTCGGTCTTGGCGCGGCGAATGATCTCCTCGGACTCGGTCGTCGCTTCCTGCTCGGCGTCTTCTCGGAGCTGCTGGGCCGCGAGCAAGGCCTCGTTCATGGCCCGCTCACGTTCGCGGAAGGCGCGCAACTGCTCCTGGAAGTTCCGCAGGCGTTCTTCGAGCTGGGCCCGCTCGCGCAGCAGGCGTTCCAGTTCCTCAGACACCCGAAGCAGGAAATCGTCGACTTCCCGGGGCTGGTAGCCGCGGAAGGCCATTCGGAAATCCTGTCCCCGCACGTCGTGCGGTGTCAGATAGAAGGCGTCTTCGCTCATGCGCTGCGTCCTCCAAAGAGCAGGGTCCCCACTCGGACGATCGTGGCTCCTTCTTCCACGGCGACCGGGAAATCGGCGGACATTCCCATGGACAATTCCCCAACGGCGTGGCCCCGGCCTGCGGCCGCCTCGCGGAGGGCGCGCAACTGCCCGTAGGCGCGGCGCTGGATTCGTTCGTCGGTACTCAGCTCGGCCATCGTCATGAGCCCACACAGCTCGAGACGCGGCAAGTCTTGGATCGCATCTAACAGCACCGGAAGCTCAGCGGGCTCCACCCCGCCCTTCCGGGGCTCGCCCGAGCAATTGACCTGGACCAACACGCGCTGTGCCTCCTGGCCGGGAGGCATCCGGCGATCGAGATCTCTGGCCAGGGCCTGACGATCGACGGAGTGGATCAAGGCAAACCGGCCCGCAGCGTAGCGGGCCTTGTTGCGCTGCAATCGTCCGATGAAGTGCCACTCGACCGTGAGGTCGGCCAGGGCCTCCTGCTTGGTCAGCGCCTCCTGGATCCGGTTCTCGCCGACGGCGTCGATGCCCGCGGCGACGGCGGCTCGCACCGCCTCGGGCCCGTGGGTCTTGGTGACCGCCACGATTCGCACCGGATGTGACCAGCCGCCACGGGCCTGATGGGCCGCGATGCGCTCCCGGAGCTCGCGCACCTGCCTAGGGAGATCCGGGAAGATCATAGCCTGGAAATCTAGAGCCCAACCAGAGCCAAATGAAGGGATGGCGGGCTCAGTCGCCCTCGCTCTCGGGACCCACGCCGCCTCCCCCC
>JBFGLJ010000012.1:0-27477 GCA_041576235.1 Gemmatimonadales bacterium
GGGACGAAGCCGGCGCCGGCAGCAGATGTTCGAGTCCGGCGAGATGAAATACGTCATCCTCCGGCTCATCAAGGAGAAGCCACGCCACGGCTACGAGATCATCAAGGCACTGGAAGAGAAATTCTCCGGCTGGTACACCCCCTCGGCCGGCACGGTCTATCCCACACTCCAACTCCTGGAGGATCAGGGCTATGTCCGGATCGTGGAGACCGACGGCAAGAAGATCTACCACATCACCCCGGAGGGAGAGGCCTTCCTCGAAGAGCACAAGGACGTGCTCGAGGAGATCATCGATCGGGTCCGAGACGTGATCAGCGACCTCGCTGGCGGGTCGATGGGCGACTTGAACGAAACCTTCGCCAAGATGGCCGGTTTGGCCTACAAGCATGCGTGGCGGGCCGGATCCGACGATGAGCGCACGGCCAAGATCGTTGAGATCCTGCAGCGGGCCTTGAACGAGATCGAAGAGACGCTGGCGCCGGGAGAAACTTAGGAGGTGTACTCGGGAAGGTGAGTCCTCCACCACCGAAAAGCCTCTTCCCTTCCCCACTGCATGTCGGTGCCGTTGGACCGCTCGAGTGCTACCCGCAGGTGTGATGCACTCTGGGGCCGCTTGGCCGGGTCCTTTTCCAGGCACGCCATGATCGCCTCCTCGAGCCAGGCAGGCACGGGCAACTCGGTGCGTTGAGATAACGGCAACGGGGCGGTATGTACGTGGTCGAACACTTGATGCACGATGTTCTTGCGCCTGAAGACCAACTCGCCGCTCAGGAGCCAATAGCCGAGGCAGCCGAGGCCGTAGATATCGGCCCGGGCATCCACCTTCCCGTCTCCAACAACCATCTCCGGGGCCATGAAGGCCGGTGTGCCCGTCGGCGACCCTTGGGTGGTGAGCCCGGTTGACCCGCTCGCCTTGACCAACCCGAAGTCCAGCACCTTGACCACATCGTACTCGAGACCCAGCCGGCACGCAAACACATTGGCAGGCTTGACATCGCGGTGCACCAAGCCGGTCGCGTGGGCCTCGGCCAGGGAGTTGCAGACTTGCCGGAGCAGGTGGGCGCAACGGGACGGCGGTACCGGCCCAAAGCGCTCGACAAGGGTCTGCAGGTCGACGCCCTTCAGCAACTCCATCACATAGTAGAAGATGCCGTCGTCGGTGACGCCAAAGTCATGGAGTGCGATGGTGTTGCTCGACGTCAGCTGGGCTGTAGCCCGGGCCTCCCGCTCAAAGCGGCGAAGCAGCTGATGTCGGCCGGCCGTCCCCACGGCGCCCATCGCCTCAGGCCGGATGAACTTGACCGCCGCGGTCCGCGCCAAGAGCCGGTGCTTCGCTCGCCAGACCTCTCCCATTCCACCCGACCCCAATGGCTCCTCGAGCTGGTAGCTGCCCATGCTGCGCGCCTTGGAGACGGCCCTGCCCAACCCGGTGATGACCCTGAGCGCGACCATGGCAATGCCGACGCAGATGTAGGCCGGCACGATCATTTGCACGAGCATGGCAGGCTCCGGGAATTGCAACCCGCCCGCCGATCGAAGCAGCAATGCCAATGGCAACATCGTGGCGGACGCGAAGGCTGCCAGGAACGCCTTGCCGAGCGTCGCCGGCACCAGCAATGGGAACACCACGATCCACACGCAGGTCCAGGAAATGCCGACGTAGCTGAACTCCATCTCGGGCACGAACAACACCCCGACCTCGATGCCGGCCGCGCCAATCACCTCGAAGATGAGACCCAGATCCAGAAGCAGCCGGTTCTCGATCTTGCCACTCCGCACCACGGCGAACATCATCAACCCGATGACGATGAACACCCCAGCCAGGAGGTCGTTGATCACCCCCATTCCAGGCATCCCTGCGGCGAAACGGACAGCGCTGTAAGCGAGGGAATAGACGATCGAATAGGTGAGCGCCGCCACGCCAAGCCGGTAGGAAGCGCGGTCGATGAGGTCCTGCGGCAGCCCATACGACGAGGCGCGACTGCCGCGCTCAAAGGCGATGGCGGTCGGGGTCGAAGACAAGTCGGGGGTGGGAGGGGAGCTAGTCACGGTCGACCCGGGGATCAGGCAAGACCGGAGTCCCTTGGCGCGGTCCCAACTGGCCAAGGGCCCGGAGGTGCGCTCGGAGATCGCCCACGTCGTAGATCCCGTTCCGGTTGCCCTGGAGATCGAGGAAGCGCTCGAGATCGAGCGACAGGCTCCCGGGATCGAGCAGGCCGTCGGCCGCGGCCGCGGCCGACAGCACCGGTGTCGTGACGGTAAGCGAGAGATTCCGCAGCGCGAAGCCCTGGGCGTCGTCGACACGGAAGCTCAAGGCAAAGGTCCCGGCTTCCTCCGGCACACCCGAGAGCACACCGGTCGCGGAATCGAGGGCGAGCCCCACCGGGAGGGTCCCCCCGCCCGTCACCGACCAGCTGAGTGGGCCAGTGGTCCCCTGGGCCTCGAGCGTGTCGGCGTAGGAGGCGCCCACACGCCCGTCCGCCAAGGCGAGCGTCGTTATCGCTAGGAGGTCGGTGCCAACCCGCCAGCCAGCAGCCCGAATCCCCGAGGGGTCGAGCTCCACCAACCCGCCGCCGGCGAGCACGGTGTCGGCACTGGTGGCAAAGACGCGCGCACTCATGACACCGCCCGGCTCGCGCCCGAAGGTGAGCCCGATGGGGCTGGCCAGGTTTGTGATCGCCAGCCGGTCGTCGACCAGCTGATAGGCCGGGTCGAAGAGCTGCACGGTTCGCGCGGTTCCATCGCCCACATAGAGGTAGCCGTCCTGGTCGAAGGCGATGCCTTCGGTGGTCCCCGAAATCTGGACCACCAGTTGTGGAACGCCACCGGTCATCGCGTACACCTGGTTCATGCCGTTCGAGAAGTGGAGCTCGCCCCCGCCCGTCGGCGAGAACGCCATGTCGGCGATGGTCCCGCTGGTGCCACCCACGCTCACCGTGCCGAGCAGTCCCCCCGTCGGATCGTACCGGGCGATGGTCCGCCCCAACGGATCGCCGACCCACACGTCCCCGTTCGGCCCAACGGTGAGCGCGGTATAGAAGGTGTTCTGCGACCCCACCGAGGCAAACACCGAAGCGTTCCCAGCCAGGTCCACCCGCCAGACGGTGGTCTCGGTGGCGGTCGATCCCACCACCAAGAGATCGCCCAAGCCGTCATAGACGATGTCGAATACCTCGTCCGCACGGCTCGACAGATCGACCAGCTCGGAGATTGGGCTGACTGGGACGTTGGGATCGAGTCGGAGCACGCGGCGGGCGAGGGCATCGACGACGAACAGAAACCCGCCGCCGGACACCGCCATCGCCGTCGGCTCACCCATCCCGCTCGCGAACGGGAGCGTTGGGTCGGCCGGTCCCCCCGGCTCGAACCGGAGACTGTAGGTATGAAACGCGCCGCCGCTCAACTGCGCGTCGCGCAGCAGGACAAAGTGTCGGCCGGACATGGTGACAACGTAACGAATGCGGCTATCGAGCGTGGCGGCATGCTCGTCGTCGTTCTTGACGAGGGTATCCACGCCGGTGGGATCGACCAGCAGCAGGACCGGATCAAGCGCGGACCCCGCGGCCCAGGCGTCGATGTCCAGATCGAGGACGTCGCCGGCCAGGAGATCGACCGCAAACCAATCGACGTCTTGCGCGGTGGCTATGACGCCGGTGGCCGTGTCACCGACGACAACGAGGGTGGCGCTGGACCGGGTGTCGTTGGGCTCGATCTCGGAGACCGTGGCCTGGGCACGCGCGGGGCCGGCTTGGAGCGCCAGCCCCGCCCCCAGCGCGATAACGAGACAGATGCCGCGCGAGCCCAGCCACTCCCTTCGGCCCATCGGTGGGTGGTCACACGAGTCCAATCGATCCTCCTCAGTCGAGCCTCCTCTTGTAGGAAAGAATGCCGACTTCCGAACTGGAACGCCACCGCATAGGACGCGACAGCCCCACCGGGGAGCACCGGGTGGGGCTGGCTGTGCGGCGATTGGTCGTGTTATGGCTCGACGTCGATGGTCCCGATCATGAAGGGATGCGGTTCGCAGTGGTAGGCAAAGGTGCCCGGCTGGATAAAGGTATGGGTGAAACTCTCACCCGGCGGCAGGAGCGGGGAACTCCAGACGCCCTGATCGGCGGTGCTGGTGTGGGCGGGCTCGCTGGGGTCGGCGCAGTTGAGCCAAGTCACCCTGGCCCCCGCCTTGATGGTGACCTGGGCCGGCTCGAAGGTGAAGTCCTTGACGATGATCACCGTCGAGCCTGGCACATCGGGGCGGAGCTCGAGTGCGCATTCTCCGGATAACGACGGACCTGTCGACACTCGCTCCGAAATGCATGCCCACGAGAACGCGGCACTCACGACCGCCGTGAGGACCGCGGCTTGCCGCATCCGGCTCCCGGTCACGGCTCCTCCTGGACCACGATGACCCCCTTCATGAAGGGATGGGGGACGCAGTAGAACGGGAACTCACCCGGCTCGGTAAAGGTGTAGCTCCAGGATTGTCCGCCATCGACGAGCCCGGAGTTGAAGCTCCCATCATTTGCGGTGACCGTGTGGGCAACCGGGTCATCATTGGTCCAGGTCACCGTCGTTCCGACCGGAATCTCGATCCGCGCTGGCGTGAACGCCATCTGGCGGATCCCCGCCTGCACCACTTGCGTGGGATCCACCGGCAGCGCCGAAGGCGTCTCGACGCGAGGCGGGGCTGCGGTGGGCGGGGATCCGCCACCGAAGAACCGGGCAAGGGTTATCGGCACGGTGAACTCGAAGCCATACCGCCGCTCGCTGCCACCGCGCGAAGAACCCTGCAACGTGGCCGTATTCACATTGGCTACTTGGAGCGACAAGGTGTGAGGCGTGCGCGGAAGGGCAATGTGCAGCCCCGCGCTCCAGGCAACACGCTCGTCGCGCGTCGGGTCGCGGTTGATGAGCGCCATCGCATCACCGGTCAGCGCCAGATATCGATGGAACTTGAGACTCGCCCCACCCCCTACACTGAACTGCGTGTTGCCCTCCTGGAAGGGATCAGCCAGGACCCGGCCTGCTACTATCAGTCTCAGCGGCCCGACCCACTTGGCCAGCGAGAGCTCTCCGTCGACGCCTTCCGAGGACGCGTTATAGGCCACCTGGCCCGCCACATCGAGCGGTGCGCCATCACGCTCGGTGAGAGGAGCGTAGCGCCCGAAGAACTCCCATTCATTTGGAAACCGAGGGGTCAGGGTCGAGTTGGACGCATAGTGGAATCCGACCATGACGTCCTCCGCAAGCCCCACGCCGAGGGCGAAGGTCGGGAAGTTCGAGATCTTTCGCTCCGGCGCCCCGCTGCGGGTAAAGCGGTGTAGAAAGTTGAACTGCACCGTTCCCGTGCGGGCGATCCAGTTGCCCCACAGATTCGGCGAGCGGTCCAGGAGCGACTGTGCCGTGACTCGAGGAGCAAGCGCCGTAGCCGCCGCGAGGAACAGGATGACCCGAGAGCCCTGCCGCCCAGTACGCGCCGGATGAATCGTCATCGCACCCGGACCCGGCCACTCATGCCCGAGTGGAGGGTGCACTCGAAGTCGTAGTCGCCAGGCACGGGGAACGTCCTCGAGGCCGATGTCCCCGGATTGGAATCGGGAATGTCACCGCCCGGCGGAGCCGGACCGTCGAACGTGACGTTGTAGACCGCATCCTCAAACTGCCACGTCACCGCTTCCCCAGGGGCGATATCGACCCGGTCGGGAGTGAAGGCCCCGTTTCCCACCGTGATCGTCGTCCCTCCAGCAGGGGGCGGCGGCGGCGGCGGCGCGCCGGCCTGAACCTCGATGGTTCCGACCATGCCGCCGTGTCGGGTGCACTCGTAGTCGTAGGTGCCCTCGGTAGTAAAGGTGCGCGACGCGGAATTGCCGGGGCTCAAATCGGGGATATCACCGCCGGGCGGAGCGACCCCGGCGAACGTCACGTTGTGGGTCGATTCGCTGAACTGCCAAGTCACCGTGCCGCCTGGTGGGATGACCACGTTCGGTGGGTTGAACGTTCGGTTCGGCGTCGTGACGATGACCGCCCCGGCTTGGGTCGAGAGCACCGTCACGCTGGCCGTGCCCGTGTGAGTGACCCCGCCTGACGTTACGCTCGCCATGACATCGACCGTCCCGTCCGCCACTCCCGTGACCACCCCCGATGGATCGACCGTCGCCACTGCGGGGTCGAGCGACTGCCAGCTGGGTGCAGGCAAGCCGCTCATGGCGGTACCATACTGATCCAACGGCGTGGCAGCAAGGGTCACGGCCTCGCCGACATCAATCGCCGGACTCGTCGGCGATACCGAGAGCGCTGAGTAGACGGGTGGGGTGGTGGACGAGACCACTACTTCGCCAACCATCCCATTGTGGATGGTGCATTCATACGGATACGTGCCGGCCACTGCGAACGTCCGGGATACCGCGGTGCCGCTCGGCTGATCGGGGATGTTGCCACCCGTGGGGGCCGCCCCATTGAAGGTCACGTTGTGCACGGCGCCTTCGATCCGCCAAGTCACACTGTCATTCTCCGCAATCGCGATGCTGGAGGGGCTGAACGTGACCCCGATGGTGGTCACGAGATTGGACCCCGGCTGGGGCGGGGCCGTAACGGTGACAGCCACCAATGTGCTCTTCGTGACCCCGTCGGCCGTGAGGCGCACCGCCACCTGGGTCCCTCCGGCCGACACGCCGGTGACCAGCCCGTTTTGGTCCACCGAGGCAACGGAGGGGTCGTTGGTGGTGTAGGAGGGTGAGGGCAGCCCCGTGATCAGCTTCGCGTCTCCGTCCAGCGGACTGGCCGAGAGTTGAGCGGTCTCGCCTTCCGTCAGGGTGAGAGCGGCCGGGGTCACCTGAAGCGAGGCGAGTGCTCCTCCCGCGGGCGGATTCGCGGCGGTTGGCCCTCCCCCGCCCCCTCCCCCACAGCCAATGCCCATCGTACCGGCGAGAACCCCAACCACGAGAAGACGATACCGTTGTCGCATGTTTGACCCCACACTCACGTAGGACAGTCGCACGCTTCGACGAATGCCGAGTATATCAATCGATTGCGATGCTACCAGAAGGCGAACCAAGATATTGTGAAGGAAACTTGAAAGGTGTCGCTGCAACATTTCGCTACACAATCGGCACCATATGGTGGCATTGCACCGTGGGGTGGCAATCCTCAGGCCGCCGCAGGGGCAGCCCACCTGGCGGGCGCAATCGATCGCACCATCCCGTCCAGATGTCGTCGGTCTAAGTGGTTCCTGGCCAACATGTTCGTGGGCCTTGAGGGTCGACTGATGCCGCACCGCCGACCGATGGAGCTTCAGCTTGCCCCATGCGGGCGCCTGCCCGCTGGCGTTACAACTGCAACGGTGTGTTCCAGTTTTCCGGGAGCGGCCGGTTGTGGTGCGCAGGAGACGACGGGAACGGGCCTGGATGGCGACACGAGCGGCGGACGAGAGAGCTCATCCGCCCCTTCACGTGGGCTGGAGACGACCTTATTCGATCTCGTCTTCCCCGGCCCCGTCCTGGAGCCGGTCGCGCATCTCTTCGGGCGTCGGCAGCCCCTCCACCCGCTTCTCGTCGCGGGTGATCATGAGTTGCCCACTCTCACCGTCGGCGTCTTGGCAGTCGCCGGCATAGGTCTCCGGGCCGTCCGGCGCAAGCACGCAGTCGACCCGGGTCGACCCGGCATCGAACCAGAAGACCAGCTTCCCGTCTTTGAACCGGACGTCGTGGAGGGCGGCGTCGTTCTCGGCGACGTGCATGACCACCGTGAGGACGTCATTGTCGAGGGACACGTCATAGCTGATGCGGAATGGCGCCGGCATTTCGGGCGGGGACATGGACCCGAACCACAGCCCATCGCCCAATGTCTGCGCGTGGAGGGTGGCTGGAACCCCGGCCACCAGGAAAAGCGCCAGTGCGAAGGGCATGCGGTGCATCATGACTCGCTTGCGAGTGGAGCCGGCAATCTACCAGGCTCCGCTGAGCGACGCTATGAAGCGGTTAGGGAACCATGTTGAGCAAGTGGCGGTACACCTCATCGGCTAGGCGCCCGGACAGTCTCGCCACCGCTCGGTCTTCGATGTCGCGGCTGGCCTCCCGTTGCCGATCCGGATCGAAGCGTCGTCGCTCATTCCGGGAGAGCACCAAGTCGTCCGGGTGCCCGCTGTATACCGCCCGCTCGAAATCGCCCGATTCCGACACCTCGACCTCCCCGCGGCGGACCTCGCGGCGCCGGTGGACGTCCATGATGGCGTAGGTGGCTTGGGCCCGGTAGGTGACCGTCCCGCGCTCGGTGGCATAGGTGGTCTCGGCCCCCGAGCGGGTCGTTGCTTTGTGGGTTTCCCGTCGAACATCGCGCTCGGTGAGTGTGAAAATGGCGATTTCGCCGGTGACCACGAAGTCGGCCTCGAGCTCGCGGCCCACCCGCCCCGCTTCACGCGGAGTCAGAACCGCGTAGCCGATCCCCTGCCGGCGGAGTTCCCGGCGGACCAGGACGGGATCCGAGGTCGCGATGAACAGCGGCGGCGCGGTCCAATGCCGAAGTTCGAGTTCGTCGTTCAGGGCGGACAGGAATTCGCCCGTCAAGAACTGGGCGGCAGCATCCGAACGCCAAAGCGGGGCGAACGCAACGTACAGCGTGCCGTGCTCGAGGGCCGCTCCCCGGAGCGCCAGCGCACGCCGGGCGTCCGCATGCTCCGGGCCGCCGAGGAGCGCCACCACTTGGTCTGCCCGGGTCACCGCCGAGCGGTACCGGTGGGCCGCCATGTCGTCCTCGGCCCAGCCCAGGGTGCAGCGGATCCGGGCCTCCCGAACCTGGGCTTCCTGTTCGAGCCGCGGTTCGTAACGGGCAACCCGCTCATAGGACCGGAGCGCGTCTCGCCACCGCCTCCGCTCTTCATCGGCCGCGCCTTGATCAAGAAGGTGGGCAATGGCGGCCTGCATGGCGCCACGCCGCTCGTCAGGGTAGCTGTCCGAGACCACCAGAGCGACGCCCACATCCGAGGCCTCGCGCACCAGGTCGTCGACCGCCATGTAATGGTCCGCGCGGCGGGTCTGGTTGCCGGCCGCCCGTTCCGCTTCGGCCACATCGAGATAGTTCTGGATGGCCCGGGATCCGGCGTCGAGGAGGCGCGTCCGCGACTCCGCATGAGTCCGGTCTTTTTTGAGCGCTTGGATATAGCGCTCCGCGGCCTCGGCGTAGGCGCCCCGCGCCTCGAGTTCGGCTCCCTGCTCGTAACGCTTGGTCGCGCTCGCACACCCCGATAGGGCGATGGCAAGCGCGAGGCTCACGATTCGCTGCTGAGTGGCATACCGCATCGACCCTCCCGAATTGGACTTCCTGCGGGATCCCGGTACGGCTGCGATTTGCAAGCCCCGGAACCGACTCAGTGGACGGGATATCACCCCACGCGACGCAACGGGCACGGGAGAGGCAAAATCCAGACCGAGCAGCCGTCGTGCAGGCGCGCCGCACATCGAATCGAGGTGGGGGCACGGCATTGCCCAAACTCGGGGTATGCCCTAAGATGGCTCAACGCATGGCTCCGTCGGGTTTCTTGCGATGCCGAGGAGGGCGGCCTATGGGTGGGATGAAGGTGGAGCACACATTCGAAATCAATCCAGACCACCTGGAGTGGCTACAGGAGATGGCCGAGACATATGCCCTTCCCGATGAAGGCAAGGCGCTTCGGATTCTCCTGGATTATGCCATGAGTGAGGGGGACCGGGATCTCATCTTCGATGAGATCCGATGCCACCACTGTTGAGCCCGACGCCGAGACGGCGCTAGAAGTGGCTTGGCTCCCGCTGGATCAGCCGCCCACGTCCCAGCCGTCCGACGAAGAGCCCGTCCCGCACTTGGATCTCCCCGCGGACGGTCACGGTCGTCGGACGGCCCTTCTGTTCCCACCCCTCGTACGCATTATAGTCCACCTTCGAATGGCTGTCGGCCAACGAGAAGGTGCCGCGGTACTCCGGATCGAAGATCACGAGGTCGGCATCGCTCCCCAGGGCGATCGTGCCCTTCCGCGGGTACATCCCGAAAATCTTGGCCGCCTGCGTGCTCAGCGCATCGACCAGCGTATGGAGGTCTAAACGACCGGGGAGAACACCGTACGTGTAGACGAGATTCACACGCTCCTGAATGGAAGCGATCCCATTGGGGATCTTCGCAAAGTCGTCACGGCCCATTTCCTTCTGGCCCTTCGCATCGAATGGTGCGTGATCGGTGCCCACCGTGCTGATGACGCGGCTACGGAGGCCATTCCAGAGCACGTCCTGGTTGTGCTTGTCCCTGAGCGGCGGTGACATGACGTACTTGGCGCCTTCGAAGTTGGGCCGCTCAGCATAGGTCTTGTCGAGCACCAGATGCGGCGCCACCGCCTCGATCCAGACATCCACACCTCGATACCGTCCCTGGAGCGCCTCCTGCACCGCCTCGCCACAGGACGTGTGCACCGTGTACACGTGGGCCCCGGTGAGTTCCGCGAAGGTCATGAGATGATGCACACCCTCGGCCTCGACCAAGGGAGGCCGCGAGTAGTAGTGCCATTCCGGGCCGAGCTTGCCTTGAGCGGCCAGCGCCTTCTGCATGGCATCGATGGCTTCGGCGTTTTCGCAGTGGGCGGTAACGATCACGCCAAGCTCCTTGGCAAGCCGGAGCGCGCCGAAGAGGTCCTCGTCGGAGAGGTTGAGTGCGCCTTTGTAGGCAAGAAACACCTTGAACGACGAGATGCCCTTCCGGGTCACGATCTCCCGGAACTGCTGTTGAGCGGAGGGGTCGAAGCGCACGACCGACATGTGGAACGTATAGTCGACAGCCGCCAGCGGGGCCGCCTTGGCGTTCCAGGTCTCGAAGGCATCGAGTGGCTCGTCGGTCGGACCGGGGCAGATCATTTCGATGAGCGTCGTCGTGCCTCCTGCCAGGGCCGCCTTGCTGGCCGATTCGTAGTCGTCCTTGGCCAGCGTTCCCATGAACGGCAGATGGATATGGACGTGCGGATCGATGAACCCAGGAAAGACATACTTCCCCTTCGCATCGACCACTTCTACCTCGCCGGGCAACGTGGAGCGTTGTATCTCCGGCGCGATCTGGCTGATGGTCTCTCCCTCGCAATAGATATCGGCGCGGTATCGGTCGGATGCCGTGACGATCTCCCCATTCTGGATCAAGAGGGCCATCGGAATCTCCCCCAGCCGGAAACGGAATACGCTCTATGCATTAGACTCGCCCGCGCGACTCACCCATCACAAGCGCTCTGGCTACGAGGTGCGCCACCCGGAGCGGCTCCGGAAGACGCGATTTCCCAATCGTGGCGGTGAGGAGCCTGACGGCGCGCGCGGGATCGATCCCTGCCGGGGCAAGATACAACCCCTCGCCGACCCGAGTGGCCGGCGGGGAGCGCTTCAACAACGGGAGCCGATCATGAAGACCAGCCGACCGCAAGGCCCTGGCAAGCTCGGAGTCGGACGGACGGCGGCGCGTCACCACCAGAACGGGACGCGCGATCGCCTGGGCCAACTCGGCCACGTCAATCACGCCAAGGCCGGCGATAGTGATCCCGCCGAGGATGACCGCCTGCATCGCCCGGTAGAAACGGAATTCAGTGATCCATGATCCGAGAAAGGCCGTGGCGGCATCGCCGTCCACCGGGAAAGCACCAACGGCAATCGCCTCGACGATCGCCGCGCCCTCCATCATGACCGCCACGACGGGAGCTGGATCGGGCTGGTCTTTCTCGAACGGCCCGTCATCGATGCCTACGACATTGGGCCCCGCCGTGCTACCGCTCCTTGATGCCCCGGCCCTTGGACGTGCCCGGCGCAGCATGATCTTCCCGGCGAGTCCGTACGCCTTCCCGAGATCCGCCGGCTGGAGGACCACCGCGGAACTCGAAATGCACATCATTGAGAAGCCGTTCTCCGAGATCGACCGGCCCAGGCTGGCGAAGTTGCCACATCAGAATGCGAGCACCAATGGTGGTCGCCGGCTCCCACTTCCCCGGTGAGAGCGCAGGGTAGAGATCGGCAAACTCGGGCCGAAGACGTGCTTCCCGAACAGGGTGCTGATCCATGACCAGAATGTACGCCGGATTCAGGAGTCGGCTAGGGAGGCCTTCGGGCCGCAGAATACCCTCGCCCTGGGAACGAGGACGACGCCGTGGGGGAGGACACCGCGGCGGGGAGGATAATGTGATTGGACGTGCTTACTGCCGAGGGGGACCGTAGGTCGGATCGGCAAGGGCCAGGTCGATCAGCTCCTTCGCCGCTGTCTCCATCTGGCGGGCCAGCCGCCGGTCGAATCCGAAGTCGAATCCGCCGCGGTCATACGCACCGACCATTCCGTTTTCGCTCGTCACCAAGAAGCAATCGCCCGTCTTGCACACGAACAAGATCGTCGTGTAAGGCGGCTCGCGGCTCTCCAGATTGATGTGAACGCTGCCGATGTCTTCGACATACGCTGTGTGACGCTTGATGGTCATGCCGCCGTCCCGCGTGTCGATGGTAAGCTTCCCTCCGGGTTCGAGCGCGATCCGATAGTGCCCCAACGGCGGAGGGGCTGGATGCTCGAGGAGTTGGCGGTTGATGTAGGTGACGCGCTCCTGGACATCCCGCGCTAACCCCGCCGCAGTTGTGTCGCGTGATTGCGACAGGACGGCCTCAGGAGTGACCCCGAGCCACAGCACCAGAAGCACTGTCCACCCAGCGGTGACAACCTTCCATCTCATGAGCTTGGCCTTCATGCGACGAGTCCCTTCAAGGATTCCTTTGGGGCCTGGACGGCAAGAGCCCTGCCAGAGCGGACTCGCGCGGGGCCGGGGCCCCCCCGGGCCCCGCGCTGGGAGCCTCCTCCCAAAGCCTACGGTCGAGGTCCCTGACCGTCAAGCGGGGCCACCGGAAACACCACAGCCCGGCGCCCCCAGCCCGGCGCAGGCGGCGCACCTCTTGCACGCCTGTGGGCCACCGGCCATTCTAAGGGCCCGGCTGGAATCCGTCTCAGGAGGACGAATGACACGAGGAGCGCCCTGGCGCTGGGCGGTGATTGTGCTCGCCGCAGCGCTGCTCCCTGAAACGCTTGCGAGCCAGGAGCGGGTACAAACCTGCGGCCTGGAGGGGACCGTCGCGGCCCGAATCAACTCGTGCGCGGCGATTTTTGGACAAGAACTGACGACCCGTAAAGTCGAGCCCGTCCCGTTGTCAGGGGCGTTCACCACCATGGATGAGTCCGCCCCCAGGGTCTGGCGGCTGGTGACGCGAACGATTACCAAGCATCTCGTTTGGCAGGACGAGTCGACCAACTTGCTCTGGGTCTTCGCCGGCGCGTTCAATCTCTATACGGAAGCCGAACGCGCCTGCTCCCGCTTCACCATCGGACTGGGATTGCGGTGGAAAATACCGACGCCTAGTACGCTGGCCGTGGCGCGCGGACACAAACTGTTCGATGTGCTGAACCAGCCCGGGGATTACCTGGCCTACGTCTCTCAAACATCCCCAGAGCGTACTGCCATCAGTTACGTCCCACCGAAGTACGCGGCCTGCGTTGGGAGGCAGGGCTGAAGCTCGCCTAGATCTTCTGCCGGCGCCCTCCGAGGATCATCCGAAGGAGCAAGAGCCCGCCAGCAATGGCAATCACCACGGTCCAGTTGATCTCACCCGCCCAGACCGTGAATCGGGCCGCAAACGTCTTGAGCGCCACCGAGGCGTTGAGGATCGCGTACTCAACCATCTGGCCCCTCTCGTCTCCCCATGTCTCAGTCAATAATAGGGCGCGGGCGCGGGAATGACGAACCCGACCCCGATATGGGCCGGGTTCGTCGGAGGCCCCTCCGTGGGAGGGGGCGGAGGGAGGCGCACGAGCGGGGTCAGTGCGCTGTCGGCTTGCTCACGCCCTGGGCGTCCCAAAACGCGTAGGCTGCGGCCTCCATCTTTGCGAGCCGGCTGTAGTAGTCCGGGAACTCCTTGAGATGGGCCAGCGCGATCTTGGCGGTGAGTTCCATGTCATCATCGGTCACGTTGGTCTCAGGATCGTGGCTTCCGTGCTCGAGCTCGACCTCGAGCCCCTTCCGGAATTCGTTGACGTCGACCTCCGCCCAATTCACGTGCATATCATTCCCGATACGCGTTGCGACCTCGATGGTGATTTCCTTGGCAATCATAGATACCTCCACCCAGCGTTCCACTCGGGGCCCTGTCGTGCTTCCCAACCTAGCCAGCCCTTCCGCAGGGATCGGTGAAGGGCGGGTGAAGAAATGTTCCAACGCCCCGTCCCGCAGGTTGGAAGCGAGACGGTAGATTGGTGATCGTACCGTTGAGAAGGTAGGCGTACCATGAAGATCGGCTTGATCCAACAGGCGGCCGGACCGGACCGGCAGCGAAACCTCGAGCGGGCCCTCCACGCGATGGATCGCGCTAAGCGGGCCGGCGCCGAACTCGTGGCCTTCCCCGAACTGGCCATCGACCGCTTCTTCCCGGCCCGGCCGGCCGGTCCGGCCGGCCTCGACATCGAACGGATTCGGAGGCTGACCGAGCCCATCCCCGGCCCCACCACCCAGGCCATAGCCGCCAAGGCCGCCGCCCTCAGCCTGGTCACCGTGTTCAACCTCTACGAGATGGATCCCCAAACCGGCCTCCGCTACGACAGCTCGCCCGTCATCGATGCCGACGGCTCGCTGCTCGGGGCCACTCGGATGGTCCACATCACCGACTACCCCTGCTTTCACGAGAAGGACTACTACACCCCAGGCGACCGCGGTGCGCCGGTCTATAAGACCCGGGTGGGCCCCGTCGGCGTAGCGATCTGCTACGACCGCCACTTTCCCGAGTACATGCGGGCCTTGGGGCTCGGGGGTGCCGACCTAGTGGTCATTCCCCAAGCGGGGGCCGTCGACGAATGGCCAAGCGGCCTGTTCGAGGCCGAGGTACGGACCGCGGCCTTTCAAAACGGCTACTTCGCGGCGCTCTGTAATCGGGTCGGCGAGGAAGAGCACATCACCTTCGTCGGTGAGTCGTTCGTGGTCGACCCCGACGGTGCCATGGTCTGCCAGGCCAAGCCGCTCGAAGAAGACCTGCTGGTGGCCGATGTCGATCTGACCCAGTGCGAGCGGAGCCACGCTCGGCGGCTCTTCCTCAGGGACCGGCGACCGGAGGTGTACCGCGAGTGGGGTGGTGCTGGAAAGTAAGGAGGAGACAACGGCGCGGTTCCCCAGGAACCGCGCCGTTGTCTCTGCCTCTCGACCGCCACCAGTCAGGGCGCCGGGGTGAACTCCCGCCGCGGCTTGCCGCAGTCCTCCCACACGACGGCAATGGTGCCGTGCGGTTGGCCGTTCACCACCAACATCACGTGGATCTCGCCCTCGGTGAAGCTCCGGATGGGCTTCTTATCCGAGCACCCGGGGTCGTAACGAAGCGGCGTAAGAGTGATGACCTCGAACTCGCGGGTGCGGGCCCGGTTGGTGAAGACCCAGGTGCCCCCGACGGTGACTTCGCCCGCGGGCAGCGGCTGTCGGAACACGATGTCCTGATCGCCGGTAAACTCGACGACCCAATCGGTCACCACGCTCTTCTGGGCGCCGATCGTCCCACTGCGAACACTCGTCAGCTGTTCGGCAGCCGTGAGCGTCGTCTGTGTGTGTCGAACGTTCCGCATGCCGTCGCGGGTGACTTCGACCATGTGCGCGCCGTTGGATGGCTGGAAGGTGTGGCCGAACCCGTCCAGCGTCTCATCCAGATCGTATCCGGGCGTGTCGGGAAACGGATCCTCCCACGTGAGCGTCCCGGTCAGAGCGAACCTGGCGCCTCCAGTCCGGCGATTGGTGAAGGAACACCCAGAATCGAAGGTGGCGGTGAGAACAGTCGGAACCCCGTCGTTGTCCGGATCCTCGGGCGGCAAGGGGCTGATCGCGAGACACGCGATCACCGGTGAGGGCAGATGGGGACGGCTCCCCGGCGGGAAGAATGTCCGCATGTCCGTGAGGGAGAGGTCGAACCACCGAAGCGTGCCCCCGTGGAAGAGCGACCCCAACGCAAGGTCGGTGTCCTCTTCGAAGGCGGCGCCCACCTCGGCGACCTCCCCGGGGCTCAACGCGATCTCCGAATCGGGGGTGGGGAGGATCCCGTCGCCGCAGCCCGCGAGGGCCACGGTGGTCGACAGGGACAAGAAGGCAACGAGCTGAGAACGCAAATGGGCAATCGGCATAAGTGCTTACCTCGGAATGGCTACCTACCCATTCTACCAAGTGGGGGGGGGACTCCATAACTGATGCAGTTTGGACACCCGCGTGCCCCCCGGCCGTGAGGCGCGTCACAGACCCCTGTTGATCGCCCCATCAGGCCGGATACCTTAGCTTCGATGACTTCGCAACCAGCCCATCCCCGCCATCCGAATTCCCCGCTCGAACTGGCGCCGGACACGATTCGACACATGGTCGACTTGGCCACCGAGAAGATCATCCGCTACGTGACCTCACTGCCCGATCAACCGGCCGTGGATCTGGAGGGCGGCGCTGAGCTGGCCCGGTCGCTGGTCGAGGATCTGCCCGAGGATGGCCAACCGTTCGAGCCGCTCTTCGACGACCTCTTCGCCCGCATCGTACCCAAGGGCTTCAACACCGCCGGCCCGGGCTACCTGGCCTACATCCCCGGTGGCGGGCTCATCCACTCGGCGGTCGCCGACATGATCGCCAACGCGGTCAACCGCTACGTGGGCGTGTGGCTCGCGGCACCGGGGCTGGTGCAGCTCGAAGCCAACGTGATCCGCTGGTTCAACCAAATGGTAGGATACCCGCTGAGCGCTGGCGGAGTGCTCACCTCCGGCGGGTCCATCGCCAACCTGACCGCCACCGTGGCCGCGCGGACCGACCGGCTGTCACAGGACTTCACGAAGGGCACCGTCTACACCTCCGATCAGGTGCATCACTCGATTGTGAAGTCCGTGCAACTGGCCGGTGTGCCGGCCGCCAATGTCCGCCTCATTCCGGTGGATGAGCAGTTCAGGATCCGGGTTGATGCCCTCGAGACGCAGATCGCGCGCGACCGCCGCGAAGGGTGGCAGCCCTTCCTCCTCGTCGGAAGCGCCGGAACGACCAACACAGGCGCCGTCGACGACCTCGACGCCTTGGCCACCCTGGCCCAACACGAACGGATCTGGTTCCATGTTGACGCCGCCTACGGCGGGTTCTTCGCTTTGACCGAGCGCGGCAGCCGACGCTTTGCCGGTCTCGAGCGAGCCGACACCATCACCCTCGATCCACACAAGGGCCTGTTCTTGCCGTACGGGACCGGCTGTCTCCTGGCCAGAGACCTCGAGGCCTTGCGCCGCGCCCACAGCGTGACGGCCGATTACATGCCAGCCCTCCAACACTCGGCCGAGTTCGTGGACTTCTGTGAGATCTCGCCGGAATTATCCCGAGACTTCCGCGGGCTCCGCGTGTGGCTCCCGCTCAAGATGCATGGCGCCCGGGCCTTCCGGGCCGCGCTCGATGAGAAGCTCGATCTCACGGCCTGGGCCGCAGACCGGCTCCGCGCCATCGCCCCCCTCGAGGTGGTCGCCGAGCCTCAACTGTCGATCACGGCCTTCGGGTTCCGCGACGGAGGCGGGGGCGGAGGCGGGGGCGGGGGCATCGACGACATGAACCGCCGGACTCGCCAGCTCCTCGAGCGGATCAACGCCAAGCGCCGGGTGTATGTGACGGGGACACTCTTGGGCGACCGGTACGTGATTCGGATTTGCGTGTTGAGCTTCCGGACCCATCTCGACCGGATGGAGGCAGGCCTGGCCGACATCGAGTCCGCCGTCGCCGAGATGATGCATGAGCCGGCACGAGTGCGAGGACGGGGGCGCGGGCCCGGCGGTTAGCTCCCCGACACAATGTCGAGCCAGCCCTCGCCTTCATCCTGCACCGTGGTACCGACACCGGCGCACATCGCCCGGAATCGCTCGACGATCCACGCCCGGGCTGACGGCCCGGCGAGGGTCGTGCGGCCGAATTCGAGCTCCACCGGGTGGGCCCGGACCCAACGCACGCCCCTTCCTCGAGGACCCAATCCCACCTGGAAGACGAGCTGCCGGTCGTTCCGGTAGCTGGGATCGACGGCGTAGTCATTGACGAGATCGCCCGCAGAATAGACCACCACCCCCGATCCAGGGCCGGCCCACTCGACCCCTTGGAAATGGTGGGGACTGTGTCCGAGAACCACCGCGGCTCCGGCGTCGAGAAGGGACGCGCCGAGGGCACGGTACACGGCCGCCACCGTCGGCGCCCAGTTCGGCTGCCAGTGCAGAGCCACCATCACGTGGCTCACCTGGGCGGCCAGGCGCCGCACCGACCCGAGCAGGTGCCCAACCGACCCGTCGTCTCGCATGTCGAGGTACCACATCCCCGGTCCACCGGGGTGGGCCGCGAAATCCGCTTGGTGGTCGCAACAGGAGAGCATCCCGATCCGCGTGCGACCGATGTCGACGATCGCCGGCGCCTGCGCCGCCGCCAACGACGCCCCCGCCCCGGCGTGCCGGACCCCCCATTCGTCGAGGAGGAAGAGTGTGTCGGCCAGACCCTCCTCGCCGGCGTCCAGCACGTGGTTGTTCGCCAAGCTCACCAGACCGATGCCCGCCTCGCCCAGCACCTCCGCGCCGTGCGCGCCGGCCTGGAAGAGAAACGCCTTGGGTCGCCCGGCATACGAGCGGTGGCGGCGAGTGATCGCGCACTCGAGGTTGACCACCACGAGGTCTCCCTGCGTGAGCACGGGGGCCAAGGGATGGAGCGGGTAGGCCGGACCCTGGGCAGCGATCACGCGATCGACGCCGCGCCCCAGCATCACGTCGCCGCCCAAGACCAAGGTGGTGACACCTTGTCCAAGTCGCGCTGGCTCCCGATAATGCCTGAGCGGCGATTGCCCCCCCGGAGGTTCCGAGGACGAGGATTCGAGCGGAGGAAGCATGGACATCAAGAGTCTCGCAAAGGGCCTGTCCTATATCGGCGAAGCGCAGGGCAAGCGGCAAACGTACTACATCTTCGAGGGCCAGAAACACTATTTCGTGATGTCGTTTTCCCGGACGAAGCGCAATGCCGGGAATTTCAATATCGTACGGGTTGACGCCGTGGACTACGTGCGCAAGCGCTTTGCCGGCACCCAAGGGCTTACGTCCCAAGAACTCGCCAAGAAGAACCGGCGTCCCCGCCTCTTCAAGACGGCCCTCGAGGGGCTCAACATTCTCTACATCCTGGTCGCCATGGGCGAGGCCAAGGTCGATCAGCGGTATCAATCGAGCCCACAGCTGTTCTTCAATGTGAGCGGGTAGCGGAGCCGGTCGACGAGCCCGCTCATGCCTAGGCCGCTCTTGATCGATACCGATACCGCATCGGATGACGCGGTCGCGCTCATCATGGCTCTGCGTCACCCCGACGTCGACGTCGCCGCCATCACGGTGGTGTCGGGGAATGTCTCGGTGGACCAAGGCCTGCGAAACGCCTTGTACACCGTCGAACTGTGCGAGGCGGAGGTCCCAGTCTATCGCGGTGCCGCCAAGCCGCTCAATCGTGAGGCCACCTACGCCCATTTCTTTCATGGCCAGGACGGGCTTGGCGATCAGAACTACCCACTCCCCACCCGCACCCCGGCCGCCGGCGACGCGGTCGAGGTCTTGATCGAGACGATCCGCGCCACTCCCGGTATCGAACTCGTCACGCTGGGCCCCCTCACCAATGTCGCGCTCGCGATTCAACAGGCGCCGGACATCGTGCCGAGGGTGAGTCGGTGTGTCGTGATGGGCGGGGCGGCGTGCACGGTGGGGAACGTGACACCGGCGGCGGAGTACAACATCTGGGTCGACCCCGAAGCGGCTCGGATCGTGTTTCACTCCGGGCTGCCCATCGAGATGGTCGGCTGGCAATTGTGCCGTCTGGAGGCCAATCTCATGGAATCGGAGATGGCAATGATCCGCGACTTCCAGACGACGCTGGCGCGGTTCACCTTGGATTGCAATCGCACAGCCCTCGAGGCCAATCGACGGCAATCGGGCGATCCCGGACTCGCCCTGCCCGACCCCGTCGCGATGGCCGTGACGATCGACCCATCCGTGTGCACCCACAAGAGCGCCCACCACGTAGACATCGAGACCCAGAGCGATCTCACCCGAGGCATGACGGTCGTCGATGCGCTGGGGATCGTCAGCGATGAGCGCAACTATCCGGTCTGGAACGCGATCACGGGACGTCCACCGAATGTCTCCGTGTGCTGGGAGATCGATATTCCAGCCTGGAAGAACATGCTCTACTCGGTGCTCCGAGCGTGAGTGCCCTGCCGCCGCGCATCGTGGTGGTCGGCAGTTCCAACACCGACTTGGTGGTGAAGGCTCCCACCATCCCGGCGCCAGGAGAGACGGTACTGGGTGGGACGTTCCTGACGACTGCGGGCGGCAAGGGCGCCAACCAGGCGGTGGCCGCGGCCCGCCTCGGTGCCGAGGTCACACTGGTCGCGCGGATCGGGGACGACGCCTTCGGCCGGGGCGCGCTCGAGGACCTCGGGGCCGCCGGCGTCCAAACCGATTGCATCACCGTCGACCCGACCGCGCCGTCCGGGGTCGCCCTGATCGTCGTCGATGACCAGGCCGAAAACGCGATCGCCGTGGCACCCGGCGCCAATAGCCGTCTTGATGAATCAGATATCGACCGCGCCAGAGAGCGCATTCGGGCGGCGCAGGTCCTGCTGCTCCAGCTCGAGATTCCCGCGGCCACGGTGCACTACGCCGCTACTCTTGCCACCGATGCCGGGGTGACGGTCATCTTGAATCCAGCTCCCGCCCCCGCGGGGTCGGTGATCGAGCGGAGTCTCAGAGCGGTATCGGTACTGACCCCAAACACGGTGGAGGCGGCGGCCCTCACCGGGATCGATGTTACCGATGAGGACGCCGCGCGGGCCGCGGCCGTGGCGCTCCGGGCGCGGGGCGTGTCGGCCGTGGTGATCACGCTTGGAGCCGACGGTGCGCTCTGGCTGGGGCCGGACGGCGAGGGAAGGGTCCCGGGAACGCCGGTCGCCGCCGTGGATACCACTGCAGCCGGCGACGCGTTCAATGGGGCCTTGGCCTTCGCCGTCGCCCGTGGCGATCCGCTCGACCGCGCCGTCCACCTCGCGACGCTGGCCGGGGCGCTGGCGGCCACGCGCCTCGGCGCCCGGCCGTCACTACCAACGCTGGCGGCGATCGAGAGTCTGGGCGCCAGCGACACTTCCTTCATGCCCCGAGGCTGAGCCCCATATGGATACCGTTTTGGCCCCTTGGTTCGACAACCCCCTGGTCAGGAAGGCGCTGGCATCGGCCATCGCGATTCTGGTGATCGTGGTGGCGGTTCGGGTCATCAACCGGTGGTTCCGGCGCCTGATTCCCGACACCGATATGCGATATCGAAGCAGGAAGGTCGTCGCCTTCCTTGGCTATCTCGCGGCCTTCTTGGTCATCACAGCGATCTTCGCGCAGCAGCTCGGGAGTCTGACCGTTGCGTTCGGTGTAGCGGGAGCCGGCATCGCCTTCGCCCTTCAAGAAGTCATCGCGAGCATCGCCGGATGGGTGGCCGTTTCTGCCGGTCAGTTTTTTCGCACCGGCGACCGCATTCGGCTCGGTGGGATCCGCGGCGACGTGATCGACATCGGCATCCTCCGGACCACCCTCATGGAATGCGGCGATTGGGTGAATGGCGACCTCTATAACGGGCGGATCGTGCGTGTCGCCAACAGCTTCGTCTTCAAGGAACCCGTGTTCAACTATTCGGGCGACTTTCCGTTCCTGTGGGATGAGTTCATGCTGGCCTTCCGCCATGGAAGCGACCAAGCGCTCATTCGTGACATCTTCGCCCGGGTACTCCAGGAGGAGGTGGGCGCCTACGCCGAATTCGCCAAGAAATCCTGGAAGAGCATGGTGCAGAAGTACCGGATCGAGGAGGCCCGCATCGACCCCATGGTGACGCTCGTGGCCACCGATAGCTGGATGGAATTCACCGCCCGGTATGTGGTGGATTTCCGGCAGCGACGCGCCACGAAAGACCGCATCTTCACGAAGCTGCTCGATGAAATCGCCGCTACCAACGGTAGAGTCACCTTGGCCGCCGCTAGCCTGGAGCTGGTTGGGGTGCCGCCCCTCGAGGTCAACATGGCCAACGATTCGACCACGCCATGAGGATACGGTACATTGTGAGAGAATCCGACCGTCGGCGACCCTTCCCCGTATGGTTCCAGCCTTTCCCTAGCCCTACCATGGCACAACCACTTCGTAGAGAACTGCAGCGAAACCGCGTCCCGGCCCACTGGTGGCGCGGTGCGCTGACGCTCCTGAGCATCCTCGCCGCGACAACGGCGGCCCCCGCCGGCGCCCAGGTCGATACATCGCCTGCGCCCGCGCCGCTCGGGGACACGATTCCACCGGACACCGCAGCCGCGCCATCCGACACCACGGACTTCGTTCCTGCGGGCGCCGTCGTGGTCTTCCGAGGTGACACGCTCTTCATCCTCTATGGCTCGGTCGGACCCTTCGGCCCGGCTGAGCGGTCGAGGGCGCTGATTCGCCGGATCGACAGTCTGTCCAACACCATGTCGGCGCCCCAGGCCGAGGTGGTGGTGCGAGACAGCGCCGGCGTGACCGAACTGCTGGTGGGCTCGACGGTGCTGCTCCGGGTCACGGCCGCCGACACGGCCGTCTTGCGAAGACCCAGCAGCCAGGTCGCCGAGTCCTACGCCGAGCGACTCGAAGAGGCGATTCACGGCAACCTGCTGACCAAGCGGAGCTTCGTGATCGGGATGATCTCGACACTGTTCACGACCATAGCCCTGGTCCTCATCCTGGTGCTCATGGGCCGCTTCTTCCCCACCCTCTATGCCAAGCTCGATGGCTGGCGCACCACCCGTATCCCCGCCATCAGAATCCAGCGCTATGAGGTCGTCTCGGCCTCGCAACTCGCCGATGCGCTGATTGGGTTTGCCAAGGTCATGCGAGTGGCGGCGGTTGTTCTGCTCCTGTACTTCTTCCTGCCTATCGTTCTCGGCTTCTTCCCAGCGACGAGACGGTTTTCAGTCAGACTCATCCAGTACGTCGTCGAGCCGCTCCAGCGAACGTGGTCGGGCTTCGTCGCCTACCTGCCGGATCTCATTACGGTGCTCGTCATCGTCGCGGTGATCTACTACCTGATCCAGTTCATCCAGATTTTCTTCAAGGGGCTCGAGCGCGGGGCCATCCGCTTCCGCGGTTTCTACCGCGAATGGGCCGACCCTACTTACAAGATCGTGCGCTTCATGGTGATCGTCTTCGCGGTCATCATGATCTATCCGTACCTGCCCGGCTCCGATACGGCCGCCTTCAAGGGGATCTCCGTATTCGTCGGCGTCCTGATCTCCTTCGGCTCGTCCTCGGCCATTGCCAACGTGGTGGCGGGCATCGTTATGACCTACATGCGTCCGTTCCAGATCGGTGACCGGGTCAGGATTTCCGACACCGTCGGCGACGTGATCGCGAAGACTCTGCTGGTAACCCGGGTGCGAACCATCAAGAACGTGAATATCACGATCCCGAATGCCATGGTGCTCTCGAGCCACATCATCAACTTCAGCACCTCCTCGAAGCAGCGAGGCGTCATCCTCCACACCGCCGTGACCATCGGCTACGACGTGCCCTGGAAGCAGGTGCACGACCTCCTGATCACTGCCGCGAAGACGACGGATAAAATCCTCGAGGACCCAGCCCCGTTCGTCTTACAGACCAGCCTGAATGACTTCAACGTGACCTACGAACTCAACGCCTACACCGAGCAGCCCAACGAGATGGCCGACATCTATTCGGAGCTCCACCAGAACATCCAGAACGCGTTCAACGAAGCCGGCGTCGAGATCATGTCACCGAGTTTCGCCGCGGTTCGCGACGGCAACCGGACGGCTATCCCGGACGAGTACCTACCGCCGTCCTATACCGCCCCCGCCTTCGGCATCCGATCCGTGACCGAGGCGTTGCGGCCGGGCAAGCGGCAGGCGACCGAACCAGAGGCCCCGGTCGAAGGGCCGCTGCCGGAACCGGAAGTCGTGCCGGAGGGGGCTCCCTCCGCCACAGAAAACAACGAACCAACGGCTCAAGCGGTGCAGCAGGAAGCGCCCCCTCAGGGCGATCCGAGGTAAGTCGAGATCATCGCGGTCCAATCCGGAGTCTCGATGACCTCCAGTATCGCCTGGTTGAGCGGCTCTCGGAGTGGGCTCCCGCTCGGCAGCGCCAATCCGTAGTTCTGGAGGTCGAAGGTCCGCGGGAGCACGGTCAGCGCGTCCCCAAACTCCTGCCGCACGCGGTACCGCACGATCGGCGCATCGTACACCACCGCATCGACCGATCCGGCGACCAGGGCCGCGAGCGCCGTCGAGATGTCGTCGGATGGCTCCACGCGTACCCCCGTGCCGCACAAGAACGCCTCGCTGGTCGACCCGCCCACCGTGGCCACACGATGCCCCATGAGATCCTCCGGCCCCTGAATGTCGGACCGGAGCTGGTGCATGGTGAGCGAGGTGGCGATGCCCGCCGTAAAGGCACTGATCGTGATGATGCTGGCGAACATCCAAACCAACCCGACCAAGCGCCCCGGGATGGTCAGGGGCGCTTTGTCCCCATACCCAACCGTGGTCATCGTCACCGCCGCCCACCAGAATCCAGCTCCCAACCCAGTGAGCGGCTTGCCGCCGAACTGCTCGGCGTTTCGCTTCCGTTCAAAGACCCACATGAGGGCCCCCGCCAGGGCCAGCACCACCGCGAGGCCCAGAATGGCTTTGAGAAACGTCGACGACACCAAGGCCCGGAGTATCCCGCCAAAGAGGCCAGCGCGTTCGGTGCGGACGGCGATGCCGAGCCCGGACATGAAATACGAGTGGGTGAAATCCAGGCGCACCTCGCGTTCGGCAGTCACGGTGAGCGCCGAGACAGCCACATCGACCTGCCCCGCGGCCGTCGCATCGAGCATGGCCTCGAGACCCATGACCTCGAATCGGTAGCGGAGCCCAAGCGCCTCCGCGACCCGCCGCCAGAGCTCGATGCTGATCCCGGTCCACCGACCGGGGCTCTCCTCCATGGTAAACGGCGGGAGCTCCCTGGTAGCGACCACCACTTCGCGGTCCGGCAGGGCCGCTTGAGCGCCAAGCGGGAGCACGGCCGGGGCTGGGGAGGCCCCGAGCACGGCGGCGAGTAGGACCGCCAGGGGCATGAGTGGTTTCATGGCTTACCTCAACTCGAGCGCGTGGCGGGAGACGAGCTCGCCATAACTCCGCAAGCCTGCCGCAACATGGTTGAGCAGGGTCGAGACCCGCTGAAGGCTCTGCTCGCTGCACCCGCGTGCAGCCGGCGGTGCCGGCCCAAAACCTCGATTGAAGATGCTGCGGATGATCACGCTCCGATCATCGTGCGGGAGCGCCGCGAGATTCTCGACGAATCGATGATAGGTTCCATTCCCGATGAGATAGAACTCCACGTTCGAAGTGTAAAAGGCGGTCAGCCGCTCGCCGTGCGCCGTCAAGTAGCGTCCAATTTCCCGAAGAGCGTGTTCCCCGGCAAAATCTCCGACCACCGGGATGACGCGATGACGAGCGTGGAGATCCTTGACGACCCGAAAGTCCTCTTCGCGGGCCAAGTAGCTCGCCGCCCGTCCCGTTAAGTCCCGGGCGGCCAGCAACTGACGGTAGCTGGGATAGCAAGACCTCGGCGCCCGGCCGAAGGTGGTGAACCTGAGATCGAGCCCGCTCGCGACGAAGCTTCGGTGAATGCGCTCGATGGCATCGAAATCGGCGGGGACGAGTCCGAGGTCGAGAGCGCTCAGATACTCCCGGATGCGCCGCGCGGTGCGGGCGAGCGCTGCTGGGTCTGACGGCTGGCGGTCGATGACCGCCAAAAGAGAGTCGACGTTCGATTCTACGCTTGAGCCAGCCAGGGGGAGCTCAGGCGCGGCCCGGCCGAGCATGAGCGCCAAATACTCGACGCGATTCCGGCTCAGGTGAAAGAGCCCCTTGTACCACAAGAGTTGCAGGAGATTGTCGCGGCGGACGTCGATGATGAACGCCATGGACGGCCGGATCCGGGCCAGGTATGAGAAATTCTGGCCCGGTCCGACGCCGATATAGGCGCCGCCCCGGAGGCCGAGGGAATCGAGGCTGCTCGCCACATCCAGGTAGGTCGCCTCGTTGGAGATCAGGTTGTCGGTGTCGAAGTATCGGTCTGGCTCCGAGAACTCGCGCACGATCCTGGCGAAAGTGCTTTCCGGGAGCGCGGCGCCGACCGCCAGATGGTCGAGTACCGCCCCGGCTGGCTCGGGGGGGGGGCGCGTACAGCCGCCCGCGAGCACCCCTCCCAACGCGAGGGAGGTGCAGATGCCGACGCGCGCGCATGCGCGGCGACGCAGAGGTCGGCTCATGCCGGGCGAATGAAGCGGTTGTAGAGCCAGGCCAGAACGGCCCCGCCAATCGCCCCGTCGAGTGTGGCATAGAGGGTGAGGAGCACCACCGCTCCGAAGGTGGCCGACACCTCGTAGCCCGGATAGACCGAGGCCCACAACTCGAGCCATTCGCCGCCATACGACGGCCAGAGCAGGTTGGCGAGTCCAAGCAGGAAAAACATCCCACCCCAGAACACCGCACCGGCGATAGCCAATGCTCGAATATCGAGTTTCATGCGCACTCCCGTCGTGGGGCCAACCCAAGGTAGGCCGCCGGAAGAGCGATAGGCAATTCGAGGTTAGGACGAAGCCGTGCGGCGAATGGCCGGCGATCGGCGGATGGCCGCTCGTGAGGTGAAGGGCCGGTGCCGTCCCTTACGGCGAGCCACCATCGGAAGTTCCATCCGGTTCCGACGATTGGGCTTCCTCGGCGTGATCGGCAGCGGCTAGGAGACTGTGCAGCAGGTCGTTTCGGCTGACGATGCCTACCAATACCGGCTTCCCGCTATGGCGCTGGACGACCGGCAGGCTCCGGAGCCTGGTCTCGATCATGAGGTCGGCCACAACCACGAGCGCGTCATCCGGTTCAATGGTGATGATCCCATGCCGCATGATGGCCTCGACCGGGAGTTGCGACACCGACTGGAGCGACGGAACGGCAAGCCCGTCCGCGGGCCTCAGGAGCCGCAATAGGTCCAACTTGGTCACGATGCCGATGAGCATTCCCTCGTCGTCGACCACGGGAAATCCGTTGTAGTCGTGGTGTTCGAAGAGGGTCACCAATTCTCCCACGGTCATCTCTCGGCGCACCGCCAGGGGCTCCTGGGTCATGACCTCTTTCACCGGGACGGTCGATACGGACTGGTGCACAGACCTCTCCTTCACTCGATGAACGTCGGGCTGAACGACGCCCGGGCAGACACTCGTAATACCGCGGGGCGCGAGTGAAGGATCGATGAGGCGGTTATGAGGATGGTGGTGGAGCGCACAGAGGTCAGGAAAACCGAAACCTCCGGTCTGCCCTCGGGAGATGGCGAGGGACGAAGGGGATGGCAGGGGACGATCGAGAA
>JBFGLJ010000013.1:0-27384 GCA_041576235.1 Gemmatimonadales bacterium
CGCGGTCAGATCGGTCGCCATCCGGGACAGTTTGAGTTTGATGAGCTGGAAGTCGGCCAACCGCTGGCCAAACTGCCGGCGGGTCACGGCGTGGGCCGTCGCCTCGTCCATGGCACGCCGCGCCATCCCGCACGCGGCGGCCGCCACGGTCGGTCGTAACCGGTCGAGGGTCGCCAGCCCGAGCGTGAAGCCGCCGCCGTCGCCGCCGACCCTCGCCTCCACCGGCACCCGGCAATCGTCGAATTCGATCTCGCCCAGCGGATGGGGAGCGCTCAGGACCTGGGCACGCGCAAATCGGAGGCCTTCGGTGTCCTTGGGTATGACGAAGCAGGTAATGCCTTTTCGGCCTTGGGAGGGATCGGTCGTCGCGAACACCGTGTAGAGATCGGCAAGACCGGCGTTCGAGATGAAGGTCTTGGTCCCGTTCAAGCGGTAACCCCCGTCTTCGCCGTTGCGGGCGGCGATGGTGGCGATCGCGGCCACATCGGATCCCGCCTCGGGCTCCGTCATGGCGAACGCGGCCATGGCCGTTCCATCGAGGGCCGGTTTGAGCCAGCGGGCGCGCTGCGCCTCGTCACCCGCGAGCAGGATCGGCACTGTGCCGAGGGCTTGAAGCGCAAAGACCGCATCCGCGAGCGGCGAGGCGGCCGCCAACGCCTCGCGCACCAAACAGCACCCGCGAAAGTCCTGCTCGCCGATGACCCGAAACCAGCCGTCGGAGCCAAGCCGCTTCACCAGGGCGCGCGCCTCCCTCCGCGCCGCGTCGTCGTCCGCGGCCTTCGGCCGGGGCGCGATCTCCTGGCCGGCGTAGGCATCCACTCGGGCCGCGAGGGCCACGTGCCGTTCGTCCAAGAAGGGTCGGATCGCGTCGGTCTCAAGCATGTCGGCGCCTTGCGTCAATCGAACCTGGGCTCTCGCTTGGCCGTGAACGCCTCATAGGCCTCTCGAAAGTTGGGGTGTTCCATGAGCCTCGCCTGCGCTTTGGCCTCGAATTCGAGCGCGGCGGCGAGATCCATCGATGCCTCACGATTGAGCGCATCCTTGGTGATTGCCAAGGCCTGCGACGGCCCCCGGGCCAACCGGCAGGCCATCGTCATCGCCTCATCCAAGAGGCGGTCGTGCGGCACCACCAGGTTGTAGAGCCCGATGGCCTCGGCGCGCTCGGCGTCGATGAAGGCGCCGGTCATGAGCAACTCGCTGGCGTGCCCCAGACCCACGATGCGCGGGAGGAGCCAAGCAGCCCCCATGTCGGCGCCCGAGAGCCCCACCTTGGTGAACAGGAAGGCGATCTTGGCCGAGGGGGCGGCCAGGCGTACGTCGCAGGCGGCGGCGATGACCGCCCCGGCGCCTGCCACCGTGCCGTTCAGGGCGGCGATCACGGGCCGCGGGCATTGCCGGATGGAGAGGATCAGGTCGCAGGTCAGACGGGTAAACGCCAGCAACCCCGCGGCGTCGCGCTCGAACAACGCGCCGATGATGTCCTCCACATCGCCGCCCGAGCAGAAGGCCCGTCCCTCGCCGGTCAGCACGGCGGCCCGCACGTCCGGTTCCGTGCCCAGGGCCCGGAAGGTGTCCCGAAGCTCGCTGTACACGTCGAAGGTGAGCGCATTCAACCGGTCAGGCCGATTGAGGGTGAGGGTTGCGACACCGGTGGCTCGGTCGAGGGCGTAGCGGAAGGTCTTCGGGGCCAGGGGCATGGACGCAGGGTCCTCGTGGGGGGACGGGGAGAAGCGTGATGGCCGGGTGCGGCCAGACGTCGCTAGGGGAGGATGGCGGTGGCTTCGATCTCGAGCAATGCCCCGGCGTCCACCAACCCCGCGACCTCCACCAACGCCATGGCCGGAAAGTGCCGGCCCATGAGGGCCCGATAGGCCTCCCCGATCGCCTTTCGGCTGGAGCGATAGGCGTCGAGGTCGGTCACGTAGATCGTCAGGCGCCCGATATGCTCGGGCCGCCCGCCCGCGGCTTCGACGACCGCGACGACCTTCGCCAGGGCTCGCTCCCATTGCTCGACGAAACCGGTGACCTCGATCCGGCCGTCCGGGCTCGCGGCGGTCTGCCCGGCGACGAACAGCACCCGGCCCCCCGCGGGGGCCAGCATGCCGTGGTTCCACCCGCGAGGCACACCGAGACTCGCCGGGTTCACGATTTCGAGGCTCATGCGAGCAACGCTCCTCCGTCGATCACGATGGCCTGGCCGTTGATGCCCCGCGCCTCCTCGTGGCACAATGCCAGGACGGCGTGCGCCACCTCGGCGGGCGAGAGCAGGCGGCCCTGCGGATTGGTCGCCAGGATGGCGGCCAGCGCGTCGTCCTCGGACATCCCCGTGGTGCGGCGGATGCGCGACACCGATGCTCGGGTCATCTCGGTATCGACGTAGCCGGGGCACACCGCGTTGACGGTGACCCCTCCCCCCGTGGACGCCACTTCCGCCGCGACGCTTCGAGTGAACCCGATCACCGCGTGCTTGGATGCGCTGTAGGCTGCAATGTACTTGGCCCCCGCGAGCCCGGCGATGGAGGCGATGTTCACCACGCGCCCCCAGCCGCGTTCGACCATGGCCGGGAGGAATGCCTGCGTCGCCAGAAGCGTTCCGGTCACGTTCACGGCAAACAGGGTGTGCCAGTCCTCGAGATCGATCTTCGCCACGGGTGCCGAGTGGGCAACGCCAGCGTTGTTTATCAGGATGTCGATGTGACCCGGGCCGGCGGAGGCCTCGGCGGCCAGGGTGCGGACGCTCTCGGGCTCGGTCACGTCACAGGGCACGGCCCAGGCTCGGTGCCCGTCCTTCCGCAGTTCGGCGGCACATCGTTTCAGGTCGGCCTCGGTGCGGGACGCGAGGACCACGCCCGCTCCCGCCCCCGCCAGCGCGGTGGCGATGGCGGCGCCGATGCCGCTACCTCCGCCGGTGACGACGGCTGCCCTACCGTCGAGCGTCATCGGCCGGCGGGGACGGGGACGGAGGCGCCTCTCCGGCGACCTCCACGACGGCGGCTTCGAGGATGCGGCCCAGGGTGTCGATGATGCGGCGGCCCTCTTCGGTGCTGGCGCGCGCCGGGTCACCGAAGTACGCGCGCGGACCGTCGGCCTCCGTGAAGGACCGCTTGCCCGCTCGGATGGCGTCGGAGAGCGAGACGGGATTGGCCGGCAACGCGCGGCGAATCTCATTGCGGACCAACTCTGGACAGGTGGCCATGATCACAGAACTTTCGTACTGTCCGGCATGGCAGGCCCCGCTCTTGAACTCATCGGTGAGTTTCAGCGCCCACGGCTTCTTGGCGATGTTGGGAAAGATAATTCGCGAGGCGTTGTCGCTAGGGCGGGTGGCCGCGTCCAGCGCGGCCAGATGCGCGGGATCGAGATGCGCGTTGGCAAGCGCGAGGTGCCCGACCCCGTGCCGGTCAAGGCCTCGGGCGATGTCCAGAATGCACGCCGTCACGGTCTCCGGCCGAATCGAGAGCGTGCCTGGAAAATCCGCCGCAAAAGGCGCGGCGGTATAGTGCAGGGCCGGCAGCAGCAGACACGCGTAGCCGCGCCGGGCCAGTTTCTCGGCGCCGGCATGGGCCATCCCGTCGGCAATGTGCCCGTCGGTCGAAAGAGGAAGGTGCGGCCCATGCGCTTCGATGGCCCCAATGGGGAGGATCGCGACTGCCCGATCGGCATCGAGATCGCGGACCTCTTCCCATGTCATGTCTGCAAGTTTGCGTGGGCGCATGGCGGCCTTATGGAACCAAGGAGACCCCGCATGACCGCGGCGTCGGCTGACATCGAGGATCTATGAACTTCGTGCCACCGGAATCATTCAATATTGCAGACTACTTTCTCGACGCGCGCATTGGGGAAGGCAAAGGCCAGCAGGTCGCACTCCGGATTGCTGGTCGGACACTGACCTACCGCGACGTGGCGCGCCTCGCCAACCGCTACGGCCACGCCCTTCGCGCGGCCGGGGTCGAACCCGAACAGCGCGTGATCATCGCCTTGCCGGACGGGGAGGAATTCGTCGCCGCGCTGTTCGGCATCCTCAAGATTGGCGCCGTGGTAGTGATGGTCAACCCGTACCTCAAGGCCGAGGCCATTGCCGAGTTCCTGGCATACACTCGGGCGCGCGCGGCGCTGGTGCACCGTGACAGCCGCGCCGCATTTGCGGCCGCCGTCTCGTCCACCAAGGCGCGCACATCAGTGCTGCTGATCGGGGACGCCCCATTCGAGTCGGCGGTCCGCGACGCGGCCGACACGCTGGACATCTTCCCCAGCCACCGGGACGATGCCGCCATTTGGCTGTTTTCCGGGGGCACCACCGGACGGCCCAAGGCCGTGGTGCAAACACACCGGTCGTTTGCCAACACAACCGAGCGCTACGCGAAACAGGTCATCGGGTACTCCGAGCGTGACGTCACCCTGTCCGTCCCGAAGCTCTTCTTCGGCTACGCCACCGGCAGCAACCTGCTGTTCCCCTTCGCGGTGGGCGGGACATCGGTGCTCTACCCCGAGCGGTGCACCGCCGAAGTGATCTTTGCACACATCGCACGCCATCGCCCCACCATTCTGGTGAACGTCCCAACCATGATCAATCACATGGTGAATCACCCCGAGGCCTCCCGGCAAGACCTCTCGAGCCTCAGGCTCGCCACGTCGGCCGGCGAGGCCCTGCCCGCCGAGCTGCACCGGCGGTGGCGCGACACGTTCGGGGTGGAACTGCTCGACGGCCTCGGGACGGCGGAGATGTGGCATATCTTCATCTCGAACCAGCCGGGGAAGGTCAAGCCGGGCACATTGGGGACCGTAGTGCCCGGGTTCGAGGTCAAGGCGTGTGATGAGAACGGCCACCCCGTCGATGATGGCGAGGTCGGATGGTTGTGGGTGCGCGGACAATCGCGCGCCATTGGGTATTGGCAGCACATGGAGCAAACCGCGGCCGCCTTCCGCGGGGAGTGGTATGTCTCAGGCGACATGGTGCGCCGCGATGCCGACGGATACTTCACCTATGCCGGACGCGGTGACGACATGCTCAAGGTGCGGGGGAAGTGGCTCTCGCCCCAGGAAGTGGAGAATTGCCTCCTGCAGCATCCCACCGTACGGGAGGCCGCCGTGGTGGGGGTAGCGGGTGAAGACGGCCTGACGCACCCCTATGCCTTCGTGGTTGCCTCCGGGGAAGAGTCCGCGGCGCCGGCCGACGACCTCAAGGCCTTCGTGAAGACCAAGCTGGCCTCCTATAAGGAACCGCGCGAGATCGTGTTCATGGACACCCTCCCGCGCACCCACCTGGGAAAAGTGGATCGGGCAAGGCTCCGAGGCCTCGCCCCCTAGGGTCAGGGCCGGGCCGCCCCTCCTCCCTCCCGGGCTCCCCGCTTCCACACGTTGTTCGCGCGATCGATGTCGGGCGAGACCCCATCCGGATCGATCTCCACCTTGATCACCGTGCCCCGCCCCGGCGGCACGGCGATCGAAGCACTCACGTACCCGTTGAGCCAGTGCCGGACCGGGACAACCCGCTCGAGCACCGAGCCGTCGTCCAGGGTGATGATCACCCGGGTGGGCATCGGGAGCCGACCGCGGTTCTCGATGGTGACCGTCGTACCCGATCCGGTCTCGACCTGGCCCACGGCGTGGTCCAGGGTCCAGGTCTCGTAGTACCACCCCTGCCAGAACCAGTCGAGCTCCTCGCCGGTCTGGGTCTCCATCATCGCAAAGAAATCCCAAGGCTTGGGGTGCTTGTAGGCCCAGGCCCGGATGTAGGCCTGCCAGGCACGGTCGAAGCGCTCGGGGCCGAGGATCCGCCGCAGCGTGGTCAGGGCGGTGGCCGGCTTGGAATACGAGGCCACGCCGCTCGCCCCCCCGGGGTAGTGGAAGTCCGTCCACCGCATCATCTCGCCCTCGATCCTACGGCGCGCGCGGTCCAGGTAGGTCCGGAGGTCTCGGGCTTCCGGGTCGGACTCCGGGAAGAACTCCTTCCGGGCCTGGTTTTCGTTGAACGATGTGGACCCTTCGTCCATCCACCCATACCGTTTCTCGTCGATGCCGACGATCATCGGTATCCACATATGCGCCTCTTCGTGCGCGGTGACATTGTAGAGGGCCTCGTCGCCTCGGGTGTTGTAATCGCCGATGAGAGTCATCATGGGGAATTCCATGCCGCCGCCGATGATGCCGCCGCCTTCCACCGCGGTCATATGCGGCCAGGGATACGGGATCCCGGTATAGCGGGAGAGGAAATCGATCGCGTGTTGCGAGTACCGGACCGAATGCTGCCATCGCGGCGCGGTCACCCGCCAGATGGCATCGACCCGCGTGAAGTCGGCCACGCCGTCGCCGTCACGGTCACCGACGGGGGCTCGTGCTGCATCCCAGCGCGATTGCCTGGTGGCGCTCCACGCGACATCCCGCACGCTGTCGGCCAGGAACCGCCACCGCAAACGCCCTGTGGCCGACGCCTGCGTGGCCCGCCCCGGACCAACATCGGCCTCGGTGAGGATCGAGACCACCTCGTCGCTGGCCTCGGCTCGCTCCAACCGCTCGAGCACCGGAGCAGGCAAGACCTCGCGCCGGTTCTCTAACGCCCCGGTTGCCATGATGACCCAGCCGTCCGGAGCCTCGATGGTGAGGTCGTAGTTGCCGAACCCGGTGTAGAACTCGGCGGAGCCCAGATAGGGGTCGAGATGCCAGCCCACGACGTCATCGTACACCGCCATCTGGGGATACCAGTAGGCGATGAAAAACAGATCATCGCGGCTCCATCCCATGCGCCCGACACCTGATTGCGGGATCGTGAACCCCCACTCGATGTCCAACTCGAGGGTGCCGCCGGAACGGAGGGGCCGCGGCGGCCGGATGGCCAGAATGGTTCCATTGGCTCGGTAGCCCGGACCGCGCCGGAGAGTGTGTTCTCCCCCGCTCTCGAGAACCTGGCCATCGGCAACGACCCGGGTGAGATCGACACCGCCAGTCAATTCCACCGGCCGGTTTCGCACCACCCCCGGTGCATGAAGGTTTTGCAACAAGTGCAGGAACACCACGCTCAGTGTCCGCGGCGAGCTGTTGTGATACGTGATGGCGACACGACCATCCAAGCGCTTGGCCGCCGGATCCAGTGACGTCTCGATGACGTAGTCCGCCCATTGCTGCCAATACGCCGGCCCGGGCTCCCCGCTCGGGCTGCGGGTCCCGGCCTCGAGGGCGGCGGTGTAGTCGCCGGGTGGAACCACCGTGCTGGGGTGGGGACGGATCGCGGGCCCTGAGCGCCCGTCAACGGGAGTGGCGCCTGAGCCGACCCCCGGGCGCGCGCATCCCCCCGCCATCAGGACGAGGACCGCCGGCAGCATTGGGCGCATCACCATGCTCACTGTCACTTTTTTCATAGGTCATCCGTCTCCGAGAAGCTCTGGGCCTGTAACATACTGCCCTCCGGACGGCGATGAACCGGAGTTACGGGCAACTGGCTCTGGTTAGACAGACGTAACCGATTGGCGTTAGGATTCGTATGAATAGAGGAATACGCGCTCACGTCCATCGGCCGACGACGGCCGGTCATGCGACCTGAGCGGATCCGAGAGCAATCGAGGCCCTGAGCGTGTCTATCCGCATCCCAGTCACGTGGGCGGCGGCCGCGGGCAGTCTCGCGGTCATGGGGGCCTTCGGGCCCGGCGCCCTGGCACCACCACCCCGCGCAGAGGCCGATGCGGTGCGGCGTGGACCGGATTCCGTCGCCCCTCCGCCGGGCCGGGCATTCTACTTCACCCGGGCCGTCTACAGTGATATCGACCGGCGGACCTTTCGCGGCTGGTGGTCGGTCGACTACCCCAAGGCCGACCGGCAATTCGTGATCGGGCTCAAGCGGCTCACGGGCATCGACGCCTACGACCTCGAAAACCCGATCCGCCTGGACGATCCGGCACTGCGGCGGTACCCGCTCGTGTACGCCGTTGAAGTCGGTCACATGTCGCTCACCGAGCCTGAAGTGCTGGGCCTCCGCAGCTACCTCCTTGCCGGCGGGCTCCTCCTGGTCGATGACTTCTGGGGTTCGTGGGAGTGGGCCAATTTTGAATCGCAAATGGCACGGGTGCTCCCCGGGTATCCCGTCATCGACCTGCCTAGCGATCATCCGCTCCTGCACGTCTTCTACGATGTCGAGCACGTGGTGCAGGTCCCGAACGTCGGTCTTGGCCGGCGGGGCGGACACACGTGGGAGAAGGACGGGTACCGGCCGGCCTTGCGGGGGATCGTGGATCGCGATGGCCACCTGCTCGTGGTCATCAACTGGAACAGCGACCTCGGCGATGCCTGGGAGTGGGCTGAAGATCCCTTTTACCCGCTCCGTTTCTCCAACTTCGCGTATCAGCTAGGCATCAACATGATCGTCTATGGGATGAGTCACTAAGCGGATGTCGATGCTCGAGTCGGTTTTCACCTTTCTGTTCAAGTACCGGCCGGCCATCTATCAACACGGCCAGCTGGGCTTCGACGCACCCTGGCCGGTCGCCGCCACACTCATTGCCGGCGCCCTGCTCCTCGGTGCGGCCCTCCTGGCCTATGGCGGGGCCAGACCACACCTGGGGCAGCGAGACTTCGTGGTGCTGACCGTCCTGCGAACGGCGATCGTCGGGCTGCTGGTCTTCGCGCTCCTTCGGCCGGTGCTCGTCGTGTCCACCGTTGTGCCGCAAGAAAATGTCTTGGCTATTGTGCTCGACGATTCCCGGAGCATGCAGTTGGCTGACCGCGACGGAGAGACCCGCGGGGCCTTCGTGACCGAGACGTTCGCGGCGTCCGACAGCCCCGTCCTCCAGGAGTTGGGAGAGCGCTTCAAACTCCGCTTTTTCCGGTTCGGCACCTCCGTGGCCCGCCATGATCCCGGCCTCCCGCTGACTTTTGGCCAGAGCCGCACGGATCTCAAGGAAGCCCTCCACTTTGTCCGCCGAGAGCTGGCAGGCGTCCCTCTGGCGGGGGTCGTGCTCGTCACCGATGGCGCCGACAATGCCACCAATGACCTCACCGACCCGCTGCTCCAGTTCAAAGCCGATCAGGTGCCCATCTACACCGTCGGAGTGGGCCGCGACGCCTTGACCCGCGACATCGAGGTGAGCAGGGTGGAAGCGCCGGAGCGGGTGCTCCTCGGCTCCTCCGTGATGGTCGATGTCATGCTGGTGCAGAGCGGGTTTCGTGGCGACCGAGTCACCCTCAATGTGGAAGACAACGGCCGCATCGTGACATCGCAAGACATTCGCCTCGCCGGCGATCGCGAAGCGACGATGGTGCGGGTGCAATTGCTTGCCACCGAGCCCGGGCCGCGCCTGTTCCGCTTTCACGTGCCGCAGGCCTCGGGTGAACTCGTGGCGGAGAACAACGTCCGTGAAGTGATGGTGACGGTCGACGACCGACGTGAAAAGATCCTGTACTTCGAGGGCGAGCCGCGTTTCGAAGTCAAGTTCATTCGGCGCGCCATCGCGGATGACAACAATCTCCGCGTCGTGACCTTACAGCGAACCGCCGAGAACAAGTTTCTCAGACTGGGCGTGGAGGATGCCGATGAACTCGCCGGCGGCTTTCCACGGACCCGAGAGGAGCTGTTCACCTACCGCGGCATCATGCTCGGCAGCGTCGAGGCCAGCTTCTTTGCACACGACCAGCTCAAGATGATCGAGGAATTTGTCGGCCAACGCGGCGGCGGATTGCTCGTCTTGGGAGGTCGGCTGGCCTTCGCCGAGGGCGGGTACCATGGCACCCAGTTGGCCAACGTGCTTCCCGTCATCATGGAGCCATCCGCCGATCCCGAGTTCTTCCGCACGGTCGAGGTCCAACCCACCCCGACCGGCCGGGGGCATCCGGTCACCCGGATCGGGAACGCGGACAGCGGCTCCACCCTGTCATGGGCGGGGCTCCCCGCGCTGTCCATCCTCAACCCCTTGGCTCGGACGAAACCCGGCGCCAGCACCCTGCTCACCGGCCGCGCTGATGACGGCGGAGACGTGTACACCGTCCTCGCGTTCCAACGGTACGGCAAGGGCACGTCGATCGCCTTCCCCGTCCAGGACTCGTGGTTGTGGCAAATGCACGCCGATGTCCCGCTCGAGGATCTGACCCATGAGACGTTCTGGCGGCAAATGCTCCGGTGGCTGGTGAGCAACGTGCCCGATCAGATTCACGTGTCAACGCCCGCCGAAGACGTCGAGCCCGGGGAAACCATCAGCATGACCGCCGAGGTACGCGACTCGAGCTACCTCGGCATCAACGGGGCCGAGGTCGAGGCCACGGTGACCGATCCGCTCGGGAACGAAACAACCCACGCGCTCGAGTGGACCGTCGAGGAGGATGGTGTCTACCGTGCCGAACTCGCCACGAGTCTCGCCGGCCGTTACGACGTTCGGGTGACGGCCAGACACGGCGACCGCGAATTGGGAAGTGCCCTCCGACAAGTACGGGTCGAACAGCACCCCACCGAGTACTTCGGCGCGCACATGCGGGCGCCCTTCCTCAAGAACATCGCCGCCGAGACGGGAGGACGGTTCTACCGGGAAGCGTCAATCGAGGGCCTCACCGAGGACGTGCGCTACACGGAGAGCGGCGCCACCCGGCATGAATCGCACGACCTCTGGGACATGCCGATCGTGTTCCTGGTTCTCCTCGGTTCGATCGCCGCCGAATGGGGGCTACGCCGATTCCGGGGGCTCGCGTGAGGCCCGGCCTGCTCGCGGCGCTGCTTTGCCTTCCGCTCACGACCGCGGCGGCCCAGACACACCTCGTGGTGATCAGCGGTCTCGGAGGCGAGACCCGGTACCGAGAACGGTTTCATGAGTGGGCGGTCACGCTCCTCGATGCCGCGACGAAGACACACGGCATCCCGGAAGGCAACACGATCTATCTGGCCGAGCGCCCGGCGCTGGCGCCCCAGAGGATCCACGACCGTTCCACCAAGGCGAATGTCGAGCGCGTGTTGCGTGAGGTCGGCGAGCAGGCCGGAACGGCCTCTCAGGTGTTCATCGTGTTGATCGGCCACGGCAGCGCACGGGACGGTGTGCCCAAGCTGAATCTTCCCGGACCGGACCTGACCGCGCACGATCTGGCCGCGGCGCTCTCAGGGTATCGAACCTCCACCCTCGTGGTCGTCAACCTCGCCAGCGCAAGCGGCGACTTTATTCCCATCCTGTCGGGGCCGAACCGGACGGTGATCACCGCCACCAAGAGCGGGCGTGAGCGCAACGAAACCAGGTTCGGCACGTATTTCGTCCAGTCGATCGCCACAGACGCGGGCGACGTGGATCACGATGGACACGTGTCGCTCCTCGAGGCCTTCACCTACGCCCGCACCGAGGTGGCACGCTCCTACGAGCAGGAGGGAACGCTGCTCACCGAGCACGCCTTGCTCGACGACAACGGCGACAAGGTCGGGAGCCATGAACCGGATCCCTCCGGTGCCGATGGCGCAATCGCCCGAACCCTGGTCTTCGGCGGGCCGAGTGCGGCCAGGCGGGGGGACCCGAGCGGAGCACAGGATCCGGTGCTCGCGACCCTCTCCCGGACGAAACAATCGCTCGAGCGGGCGATCGCCGCGCTCCAGCAAGAAAAGCAGCGAATGGCACCCGACGAATACGAACAGCGGCTCGAAGACTTGCTGCTCCAGCTGGCCTCTACCAACCGCAAGATCCGGGAGCGCGAGGAGCAGATCCCGTGAGGACGAGCATCACACCCCCGCTCCGATTCGTCGGGCTGGTCTTCGTCTGCCTCGTGTCTGCGTGCACCTCACGCGGCCATGCGCAGGCGACCCTGGACGAAGCCCACACCATGGTCCAGGGCGGCGACTACGCCGCCGGCATCGCCGCCTACCGGAGCCTGTTGGCGCGCGATGCTTCGTGGCAAGCGGCCCATGGGCTGGCGCAAGCGCTTCAGGCCACAGGGCAGTACCAAGAGGCCGCGTCGATGCTGCGCGCCCACATCGCCGACTCGATCACGAACGCACGGCAGCTCTTCACCACCCTGGGCGAGACACTCCGCGCGCTGGGAGAGCACACGCAGGCCGAGGACGCGTTCCAACGCGCGGTGACCAGCGGGGCCCGAGACCGCCTCACTGCACGTGTCAGCCTCGCGGAGCTCCGCTTCGAGCGAGGAGGCGACGAGCGCGACGTGGCCATGGCGACCTTCGACGAATTCATTGACATCTACAATCGGGGCGAGGCCCGGTCATCGGCCGACCTGGCCGCGGTAGCGCGAGCCGTCCAATACCTGGGGCGCCGGAATCCGCAGCTCTTCCGGGACGCCCTCCGCGCCTACGATGAAGCCATCGCCGCCGATTCGGGCAATCTCGATGCCCGCGTCGCGCTGGGCACCCTGTTCCTCCAGAAGTACAACGGAGCGGACGCAACCCACATGTTTCAATCCGTGCTCGCGGACAACCCCAATCATCCGGGCGCACGGCTCGGCATGGCCCTGGCCAAACACTTCGACGGCTCGAGCGAGGCCTTCGGGTTGACCGAACGGAGCATCGAGATCAACCCCAACTTCGTAGCGGCCCGCGCGTTTCTGGCTCGCCTCTACATCGATCTGGAGGACTACCCCAGAGCGGTGGCCCAGGCCGAGCGGGCCCTGGCCGTGAACCCGCAAGCGGTGGACGCCCTGGCCATGCTGGCGGCGGCCAGCCTCTTAGTCGACGATCGAGCCGGGTTCACCCGCGCCCGGGACCGAGCGCTCACCACCGATCCAGAAGGAGCAACGTTTTTCATCGCGCTGGCCGAGGTGTGCGCCCGGAATCGGCTCTACCGGCGTGCGGTGGACTTTGCCAACCACGCCGTGGAACGCGATTCACTCGCCTGGCGAGGGCTCGCCGTGCGCGGCCTCAATCGGCTGCGCGTGGCCGAGATGGCCGAGGGCCGGCGCGACCTTGAGCGAGCGTTCGCGGGGGATCCGTACGACGTGTGGACCAAGAACACCCTCGACCTCCTCGATGTCGTCGATGGGTATCGCACCACCCGGTCGGACCGGTTCGAATTCGTGCTCGACCCCAAAGAGGCGGACCTGATCGCCCTCTACCTCGAGCCGCTGGCCGAGGCGGCGTACGATTCCCTGTCTGCCCACTATGGATTCCGGCCTCCGACACCAATCCGAGTCGAGGTGTACCCCCGGCATGCCGATTTCTCGGTTAGGACCATGGGATTGGTGGGGCTCGGCGCGCTCGGCGTGAGCTTCGGCCAGGTGGTGGCCATGGACGCCCCCTCGGCCCGGCCCCCGGGGCAGTTTCATTGGGGCTCGACTCTATGGCATGAGCTGGCACACACGTTCCATATGGAGCGCAGCCGGTACCGCGTGCCCCGCTGGTTTACCGAAGGCCTCGCGGTCTTCGAGGAGCGCCGGGCGCGCCCGGGGTGGGGAGACGAGGTCACGCCGTCGTTCCTCGTGGCCTTCCGCCAGGGCCGGCTCGCGCCCGTCAGCGATCTCAATCAAGGCTTCATGCGCCCGGCCTATCCGGAACAGGTGATCTTCTCGTACTACCAAGCGTCCCTGGTGTTCGAGATGATCGAGGCCGAACAGGGGTGGGACGCCATTCTGCGGATGCTCGATGCGTATCGCGACGGGGCCAGCACGCCCCAGGTGTTCCGAACGATCCTCGACATCGAACCCACCGACCTAGACCGGAGATTCAATCGCTACCTCGAGCGGAGATTCGCCGCCGGATTGGCCGCTCTGCGGCACGGAAACGGAGCGGCAGACGGGGGCGGGGGCGGGGGCGCCGCGCCACCCTCCCCGGAGGCCCTCGCCAGACGGGCGCGAGCCGACACCACGGACTTCCTGGTCCAGCTGGGCTACGGCCGATGGCTGTTTGGACAGGGACAATACCAGGAGGCATTGCCACCCCTCGAGCGGGCACGAGAACTGTTTCCGGAGTACGTGGGACCGGATAGCCCATCATGGTACCTCGGAAGGATCTATCAGGCTGAGGGCAGACTGGATCTGGCCGCGCGCGAGCTGGCCGGCCTGACGGCCCGGAATGCCAAGCACTTGCCGGCACTTCGAAGCCTGGTCGAGGTCGAGGAGGCGAGAGGACCAGGCCAAGACCCGAGCGTGGCCCGGGCGCTGGAGGCCCTGATGCATGTCTATCCCTACGACATCGGTCTTCATGAGAAACTGGCTGGAGTCTATCGGACGTTGGGAGAAGGGGAGCGCGCAATCCGCGAGCGTCGAGCCGTCCTGGCGTTGGAGCCGGTTGACCGAGCGGGGGCCCTCTACCAATTGGCTCGCGAACTCCAACTCGGCGGCCGGCCGGCCGCCGCCCGCCGGGCCGTGCTCGAGGCGCTCGAGACGGCGCCGAATTACCAAGACGCCTTGGACTTGCTGGTGGAACTCCAAGCCGGCCGCGGGCCGGGCGAGAGCTGAGGAGGTCGGCATGCGAAGCCTGGTCATTCTCGCTGCGCTCCTTGCCGGCGCTTCCACGGCGGGGCAGACCCAGCGGCGGGCACCCGGGACCGACGAGGCCGGCAAGTTCAATGTCGGCTACGACGGCCGGTTCACGTTCGTTCGACTGGCCTACACCCCGATCACGACACAGCAGCGGGGCGGAGGCGGCTTCTTTGGCGGCAGCGACTATCAGTGGAACCACGATTGGCCCCGGGCCGACCGCAATTTCTCCAAGATCCTCGGCGAACTCACCGCGATCCGAGCGCGGCAGGACGGCGGGAACGTTCTTTCGGTGGGCGACCCCGAGATCTTCAAGTACCCGGTGGCGTACCTGGTGGAGCCGGGCTTCATGACGTTGACGGATGAAGAGGCAGAGAACCTGCGGGCATATCTGCGAAAGGGTGGGTTTCTCATTGTCGACGACTTCGCCGACAACTTCGCCCAAGGTCCGCAGTGGGACAACTTCGAGCGTCATATGCGCATGGTGTTGCCCCAAGGCCGCTTCGTCCGGCTCGATGGAAGTCATCCGATTTTCGATGCATTCTTCAAGATCGAGACGCTGGATCATCGCCATCCGTACTTCGGGGTTCCGTCTGCATATTACGGACTCTTCGAAGACAACGACCCCTCTCAGCGTCTGATGATCATCGTCAACTACAACAATGACATTGGAGAGTCATGGGAGTTTTCGGAGACGGGCTTCTTCCCCGTGGATGTGACCAATACGGCGTACAAGTTAGGTGTGAACTACGTGATGTATGGTATGACGCATTGACCCGCGGCAGGAGACGTGTGTCGCTCTCAGCAAAGGATAGTCCATGACGACCCGCATCGAGGCCACCCCTACAGACGACCTTGCCCTGGCCCGGCAGCTCAAGAGCGGCCGGGACAAGATTCTCTCCGAGTTGCGCAAGCTCATCGTGGGGCAGGATGAGGTGATCGACCAGGTCCTCCTGACGCTCCTCGCCGGGGGGAACAGCTTGATCGTGGGCGTCCCAGGACTCGCAAAGACGCTCCTCATTCAGACGATTGCCCAGGTGCTGGATCTCAAATTCTCCCGGATTCAATTCACGCCGGATCTCATGCCGAGCGACATCATCGGAACGGACTTGGTGCAGGAAGATCCCAAGACCGGCGAACGCCGGATGGTGTTCATGCCGGGTCCGATCTTCAGCAACATCATTCTCGCCGACGAGATCAATCGCACACCCCCCAAGACCCAGTCGGCGCTGCTCGAGGCCATGCAGGAGCATCGGGTGACGGTGCAGGGGCGCACCTACACGTTGGAGGAGCCATTCTTCGTGTTCGCCACCCAGAATCCGATTGAGCTAGAAGGCACCTATCCGCTTCCCGAGGCGCAGCTCGACCGATTCATGTTCCACATTCTGATGGACCACCTGCCGGAGCAAGAAGAAATGGAGGTGGTGCGCACCACCACCGCCATTCTGGAGCCGGAATTCGAGCATGCGGTCGACGGTCCCATGCTGCAGGCGTTCCAACGGCTGGTGCGGCAGGTGCCGGTGTCGGAGCCGGTCCTGCAGTACGCCGTCTCGCTCGTGCGGCACAGCCGTCCGAATACCCCTGGCGCGCCGGACGTGATCCAGAAATGCGTATCGTACGGCGCCAGCGTCCGGGCGGCCCAGTACCTGATTCTCGGCGGCAAGGCGCGCGCCCTGACGCAGGGTCGGCAGCACGTTTCGTTCGAGGACATTCAGGCGCTCGCCCATCCGGTGCTCCGGCACCGGGTCCTCACCAACTTCTACGCGGAATCGGAGCGGATTGCCCCGGACGACCTCATCCGGAGGCTCCTCGATGCCGTAGCGGTTCCATCCTCCGGACTGTGATTACCCGATTCCTCGACCCGGCGGTGCTGGCCAGGATCGACAACCTCGATCTCGTGGCCCGGACGGTGGTCGACGGCTTCGTGTCCGGACTCCATCAATCGCCCCATCTCGGACACTCGATCGACTTCGCCGAACATCGAGCGTATATGCCCGGCGATGACATTCGCCGGATCGATTGGCGCGTCTATGGGCGGACGGACCGGCTCTACGTGAAGGAGTTCGAAGCCGAAACCAATGCCAACATGAGCGTCCTGATCGACATCTCCGCCTCGATGGACTTCACCAGTGGCGCCGTCACCAAACTCGACTACGCGCGGTACTTGGCCGCCTGCCTGGTGTATTTCTCCTACCACCAGCGCGACCGGGTCGGACTCATCACCTTCGACCGGGACGTCGTGACGCAAGTCCCACCCACCGGGCGTCGGCTGGATTCGGTGCTGCACAGCATCGATCGAATCACGCCAGGTGGACCCGGCGAACTGGCAAGGCCGCTCCGGCGCATCGCCGAGGGCATTCGCCGGCGAAGCATCTTGGTCCTGCTCTCCGATCTCTACGAGCCGCCCGAGACCGCCATCCAGGCGATCAATCGGTTGCGCACGCGCGGCAACGATCTCATCGTGTTTCACCTCATGGATCCGGCAGAATTGGAATTCGACTTCGAAGAGGCGACCCAGTTCGAGGACCTCGAAACGGGTGAGCGGATTCCCGTGGTACCCGACCGGGTGCGGTCCGGGTACCGAGGGCTCCTCCACGATCACGTCGCGGAGCTGGGGCGGCGCATGGGCGAGAACCGCATCGACTATACCCTGCTCCGAACAACGTCACCCCTGGACCACGCGCTGTTCGATTATCTGAGCCGGCGACACAAGATGGCGAGAGTGCGGTGATGGGAATCTCCTTGCTGGCGCCCGCCTTCCTGGTCGCCCTCGCCGCGATCGCCATCCCCATTCTGGTGCACTTGACACACCGGCACCGGCGGGATGTGACCCGGTTCCCGTCCCTTCAATTCCTGGAACGGGTTCCCTACCGCGCGGTCCGGCGGCAACGGATACGGCACTGGCTGCTGTTTGCGGCGCGCTCCCTCGCCATTGTGCTGCTGGTCGTCGCCTTTGCCAGGCCGTTCGTAGACCGACTGGGGGCGGGCGCCGCCGGGGGCGGGGGCGGCACCGAGGTGGCACTCCTCATGGATCGCTCGTACAGCATGAGCTACGGCGACTCGTGGGATCGAGCCCGCCGCGCGGCGCGGGAGGCCCTCGATGCCGTCGGCCCGGACGACCGCGTGTCGCTGATCACCTTCGCCGACGACGCCGTCATCGCCGTCGAGGCCACGGCCGACCCGGCCGTGATCCGACAAGTGCTGGACACCATGACCGCCTCTGTGGGCCGCACCCGGTACGCGCCGGCCCTGCAGCTCGCCCGTCAGATCGCGGCGCGATCGGATCTGTCCCGGAGGCAGGCGGTCCTCATCAGCGATTTTCAGGACAGCGGGTGGGACCGATCGGCCGACGTGAGCCTGCCCAAGGGGGTCGAGTTTCGCGCCGTCGATGTATCCACCAGAGAGTCGGCCAACGTGCTCGTGGCCGATGCCCGAATCCAGCGCAGCGGCCGCAGCGGCGGCGGCCGTGAAGAAGTCTTCGTCCTGGCCCGGGTGGTGAATCAGGGCGAGGCCCCCGTCCGGGCCCACCGGGTGGCGCTCGAGATCGATGGCAGGGAGGTCGAGCGGCGCGACGTCGCCCTCGACGCACGCGGTGCAGCCACGGTGCGATTCGGTCCCGTCCCCCAGCCGGCCTCGAAAGCCCGCGCCACCGTCCGCTCCGCGGACGACGCCCTGCTGGCCGATAATGCGTTCCATTTCGTCCTCCCGCCGCGTCCCACCGTGTCGCTGCTCTCGGTCGAAGGAGCCGGTCGGACATCCCGGCGCTCGCTCTATCTCCGCCAGGCGCTCGAGATCAGCCATGAACCGGCCTTCCTCGTCCAGTCCAAGCATGGCGACCAGGTCAGGGTCCAAGACCTCAGCGGGCGTGCCATGGTGGTGCTGAACGGCGCTCCGTTCCCACGGGGCGCCGTGGGACGGGCGCTGGTCGAGTTTGTCCGAAATGGTGGAGGGCTGTGGATCGTCCTCGGACAGGGCAGCGCGCTCGAGTCGTGGCCCACCGAGGCCCGCCCGCTCTTGCCCGGCACCTGGAGCGAGCCGGTCGATCGGGTGCCTCGCGAGGGGACCGCCCTCGGAACCATCGAGTACGGCCATCCCGTCTTCGCGATCTTCAGCGCCCCAGAGAGCGGCGACCTGTCGAGCCCGCGCTTCTTCCGGTACCGGGTCATCGAGATGGACACGGCGGGCGTGGTCCTGGCTCGCTTCGCCGACGGTTCGGTGGCACTGGCCGAGCGGCACCATGGCAAAGGTAAGACCCTGGTGCTCGCCTCGGCCCTCGACAACCTCTGGAACGACCTCCCGGTTCAGCCGGTGTATCTCCCGCTGGTACACCAAGTCGCCCGATACCTCGGTGGCCGGAACATCGAGCAGCCCTGGTACCAGGCCGGGCAGATCATCGATGCCGCCCTGTTTCAGCAAACACAGGAAGACGATCCCGCCGAGGGTGCCGGCGGCGATCTCGTTGTGGAATCGCCGTCGGGGGCGCGCGTCTCCATTTCAATGGAGGGTGCGGACCGATTCGTGTCGCTGCTCGATCCGGGCTTCTACGGACTGCGGCGGGGGGGGAGGCGGGTCGACGCACACCCGATCGCGGTCAACGCCGATCGGTCGGAGTCGGACCGTCGTGCACTCGACACCGAGGAATTGGGTGCCGCCGTCACCGCGACCAGAGATCCGGAGGCCGCAACGGTCCCCTTCACGGCGCCAGCCGGCATGCTAACGCTCGCGGAGCGAGAACGGCGGCAGAACATGTGGTGGTATATCTTGATCGTGGCGCTCGTCGTACTCGTGGCTGAATCGGTCGCTTCCAACCGGCTACCGGCTCACAGCGCTCGCCTCGAGCGGCACCAGGAGGCCCCACGTGGGTAGGTACTTCGATCCTGCACATTCCGACGGCCAAGATGAACTGCGCCGCGTTGTCCGGTCCGTCCGCGCACGGTGGCGTTTGCGGAGGCTGCTCGTCGGCGGGGCGATTGTGCTGTTCACCGCCGCCGTGCTGTTGCTCGGTGCCGCCTACGGCATTGACCGCTCGTACTTCGACGACACAGCTGTTCAGATCTATCGAGGCCTGGCATACCTCCTGATCGCTCTCGTGGCGGCCCGATACCTCATCACGCCGCAGCTGACCAGGGTCTCCGATGAACGCGTCGCCCTCTATCTCGAAGAACACGAGCCGACGCTCAATGGCGCGCTCCTGAGCGCAGTTGAATTCGGGCAGCCCCGCGAACCGGGTGTCCGGTTCGCCGGATCGCAAGCGCTGGTCGAACAGCTCGTCACATCCGCGGTCGCTCGCTGTAGCGAGATCGATCACGGGAAGCGCGTCGAGCGTCGCGCACTCAGACGGTCGGCCGGATTCATGGCCGGATCGACCGCGTTCGGAGCCATCCTCCTGCTGTTCGGTCCCGGATTCTGGCAGAATAGCAAACCCCTCTTGCTGACACCATGGAAGGCGCTCGGCATCAACCCGTATCGCATCGACGTCACCCCGGGTTCGGTCACGCTGCCACGCGGGTCCGATCTCAAGGTCTTCGCCCGTCTGGTGAATTTCGACGCCGAGGAGGTGGAACTCGTCGTCCAAGGCGGTGAAGCCATGGAGTGGGATCGGTGGCCCATGACCATCGAAGACACGACCGCCGGGTATTCACTCATGCTGTTCGACCTGACCGACCCGCGACAATACTACGTCGAGGCCAGCGGCGTCCGATCATCGGTGTTTCGGATCGAGTTGGTCGACCTGCCCTATGTCGAGGACATCGCCGTCGAATACCGCTTCCCGTCGTATACCGGCTTGCGTCCCCAGGTGCAGGAGGGTTCGGGAGATATCATCGCGCTCAAGGGAACGAAGGCCGTCGTAACGGTTGCGCCAACCGTTCCGGTAGCCGGCGGGCACCTGGAGGTGCAGGCGGGAGACACCATCCCGCTCGCGCTGACGACGGACGGGCGGCTCAGCGGCACGCTGGTTGTCGAGGCCGAAGGCACCTACCGCGTCCTGTTCGAGAGCATCGAGGGCGATCAGGTTGTGGGATCGCCCGATTACCTCATCGAGCCGCTGGCGGATCAACCCCCATCGGTCTCCTTCGCCACGCCGGGCCGCGACATCTCGGTCACCAGCCTGGAAGAGGTCACGACAGAGGTCGAGGCGCAAGACGACTACGGCGTCGCACGGGTCGAATTGGTGTACGCCGTGAACGGCGGTGAGGAGCAGACGCTCGAACTCTACCCCGGGCCCCGACGTCTCAAGGACGTCTCGGTGCGACACACCTTCTTCCTCGAAGACCTCGAGCTCGAGCCCGGTGATTTTCTCTCCTACTACGCCAAGGCCACGGACGGGCGCCGGGGCCGGACGAGCGAAGCCGTCACCGACATCTACTTCATGGAAGTCCGGCCGTTCGACCGGACCTTCCGCCAGGCCGATCAGCAGCCGGGCACAGGCATGGGGTCCGTCAGCGGCGAACTCTCGGAACGGCAGCGGCAAATCATCGCGGCCACCTTTCGGCTAGTCCGGGATCGCGCGGCCTATTCGGAGAAGGAATTCAACGAGCACCTGTCCACGGTGACGCTCTCGCAGGGCCGGCTCCGCGAAGAAGTCCGCACCCTCATTCAGCGGATGCAGTCGCGCGGGATCACCGGCGTCGATTCGACCTTCGCCATCATCGCCGAAGCGCTTCCCAAGGCGGTGACCGAGATGGAGACCGCCGAGGCCGAGCTTGGCGCCCGTAAACCGAAGGAGGCCTTGTCACCGGAACAGCGGGCCCTCCAGCAACTGCAGCGAGCCGAGGCGGCGTACCGTGAGTTCCAAGTCGGCTTCGCGGAAGGAGGCGGCTCGCCGGGCGAGAGCGGAAGCATCAGCGAGGAGCTCGCAGATCTCTTCGAGCTCGAACTGGACCGGATGCGCAATCAGTACGAGCAAGTCCAGCGCGGGAACCAGCAGGCCGCGGATGAGCGCATCGATGAAACGCTGGAGAAACTGCGCGAGCTGGCGCGGCGACAGCAGCAGGAGAACGAGCGCTTGCAGGCCCGCGCTCGGGCCGGGCAGGCCGGGGCCGGCGCGGGAGGCGGGGGACAGCGCCGGCTCGCCGAGGAGGCCGAGGAACAGGCGCGGCGGCTGGAGCGGCTGGCGCGCGAACAATCCCAGCCGGGACTCGCCGAAACGGCCCGGCAACTGCGCGAAGCCGCGGAGGCCATGCGGCGGGCCGCGTCGGCACAGGGGTCGAGCGGCGCGGCCCAGGGCCGCAACGCCCTGGAACAGCTGCGCGACGCCCGGCGGCGGCTCGAGCGCAATCGCTCGGGCCGGGTAGCGCGGGACGCCCAAGACGCCCTCGAGCGGGCACAACGCCTCCTCGATCAACAGGATCGCATGCTCGAGGACCTGGCGGGACTGAACCCCTCGCCCACCGACCCCCAATCGCAAGAACGGCTGCAGCGGATGGTCGAGCGGAAGGGGCAGATGGCCGCCGACGTCGGTGAGCTGGAACAACTCCTCGATCAAGCAGCGCGAGACGGCCGGCGCGATCAGGCCGAAGCCGCGCGAGGCTTGGCCGAAGCGGCTGGAGCCATCCGAGACAATCAGCTTCGAGAAAAACTCCTGTATTCGCGCGGTGTCATTCAGGGTCGCTCGCGGGAGTACGCGCAGAACTTCGAAGAGCAGATTCGCAGAGATGTGGAAGACGTGCGGACGAGAATCGAGGACGCGCTGAGCACCATAGGGACCTCGCGCGAGCAGCGCCTGGACGACGCCCTGGACCGGGCCCAGGACCTGGTGACCGGTCTCGAGTCGCTGGGCGAGCGCATTCGCCGGCAGGCCGATGCCCAGGACTCGGCTCAAGGCCGGCGGTTGGCGGAGCGCGGGGACACGGGAAGGGAGGCGGGAGCGCCCGAAGACACCCAGGGCGAATCACCGCAGGGTAGCGAACCAGGCCCGGGAGACGGGCAACAGCCATCCCAGGCCCAGGGCAATCGGGGGCAAGGCGGCGATGGGAATCGGCTGGGCTTCTCAGAAGAGAGTGTGCGGCAATGGCGTCGCGAGTTCTCCGAGCGCCGCCAGGAGCTCCAGCAACTCCGGAATCAGCTCCGCGCCGAAGGGATCGACACCGGCGAGCTCGATCGGGTCATCTCGAGCATGCGCGACCTCGGCGCCAGCAATATCTACGAGGACCGCCGCTCGGCCATCCGGTTGCATCGGGAACTGCTACAAGGGCTCAAGGAGTTCGAGTACGGGTTGCGGCGTGCCCTCACGGGACCCGATCCCGAACAGCTGCAGCAGGTGGGAAGCGACAAGGTGCCAGCGGAATACCGCGAGCTGGTGGAGGAGTACTACCGGGCTCTGGCCGGAGGAAGACGCTAAGAACGGGATCGGCAACGGAAGGACGGCGCCAGGAACCGGAATGCGGCCGAGCTCGTTTCACCAACATGAACCCCACGAGATGCAGTGTTCCGATGGCGCTGGCTGCGGTGGTGCTTCCCCTCGTCCTCAACGCCCAGTCGGTGTCCCCCGACGAGTGGCGCACCGATTTCTCCAAGCACACCGTCCCGCTCGATGAAATCGTCTCCGGCGGGCCGCCCAAGGACGGCATCCCCCCCATCGACCGGCCGACGTTCGTGCGCGTGCCAGACGCCGACCGCTGGCTCGGCGACCGGGAGCCGGTCGTCCTGGTGACGCTGGATGGTCAAGCCCGGGTCTACCCACTCCAGATTTTGATGTGGCACGAGATCGTGAATGACGAAATCGGCACCACACCGGTCTCCGTCACCTATTGTCCCCTCTGTAATACTGCCCTGGCGTTCGACCGGCGGCTCGACGGCCGGGTCTTGGATTTCGGGACCACCGGACGGCTTCGCCACTCAGACTTGGTGATGTACGACCGGCAGACGGAGAGCTGGTGGCAGCAGGCGAGTGGCGAAGGGATCGTCGGCGCCTACGCCGGCCGGACCCTCACCTTCGTCAGCGCCCCCGTGGTGAGCTGGTCGTTGGTGAAGCAGAGCCATCCGCAGGCCCAAGTCCTCTCCAGGAAGACGGGGTTCAACCGTCAGTACGGGAGGAATCCCTACACCCGGTATGATTCGCAGCGGGGGCCATACACCCGGTTCTTCCGAGCCAAGAAAGACGGACGGCTCCCGGCCATGGAGCGCGTTGCCGCGCTCGAGATCGGCGGGTCCAGTGTGGCCTACGCGTTTTCCCTACTCGCCAAGAAGCGGGTGGTGAATGACCAGGTCTCGGGAACTCCCATCGCGGTGCTGTGGGCGGAGGGAACGGCCAGCGCCGTCGATCGCGAGGCCATCGCGGAGAGCAGGGATGTCGGTGCGAGCGCCGTGTTCGACCGGAGGCTCGACGGCCAAACCCTCTCCTTTGCGCCCTCGGGGCCCGGCCGCTTCCGGGACCAAGAAACCGGATCCACCTGGAATCTCCTGGGACGGGGCATCGACGGACCGCTGGAGGGACGCCAGCTCCGCGCCATCCCGCACGGCAACCATTTCTGGTTCGCCTGGGGGGTCTTCAAGCCTGCGACGCGGGTGGTGAAGTAACGCGACTAATGCCGGTGGCCTGACATCGCCGGGTCGCCCCCGCCGTGCTCCCGATCGCCGCGGGCCAGTTCGGCGTCGATCACCGTCCGAATCGCATCCATCTGTTCCTCGCCCGCATACCCCATCCACCGCTGCACCACCTTGCCCTCGCGATCCACCAGCACCGTGAACGGGAGCCCGCGATAGAAGTATTTGGTCTTGAGGTCCCCACGGCCCAACAAGGCCGGGAACTCGAACCCAAACTCCTGCATGAACCACTCGGCATCCGCCGGATTCTCATCCTCGTTCATCGTGAGAAATTGAAAGTCCGGATGGGCGATCGCCCGGCGGAGGGAATCCAGCGCCGGCATCTCCACCCGGCAGGGCGTGCACCAGCTCGCCCAGAAATTGATCAGGGTGACCCTCCCAGCCAGAGCGGCGGAGCCGATGTGCCCTCCACCCAAGACATCCAGCGAGAAGGGCGCAAAGAGCTCACGATCCGCCACCGCGACACCGCTCAACAGGCGAAAGGCGTCGAAACGATAGAGGCGTCCGCGCGCATTGACCGCCAGGGTCGGAAGCGCCGTCGGGAAGCGGGCGGTCCACACCAGGGCGCCGGTTGCGGGATCGAACACATCGAGGCGGCTCTGAACGGTGGTGTACCCCGGGGTGCTCAAGAGGTAGAGCCTGCCGTCGGGCCCCGCCGTGAGGCCCAGGTTGACGGGATAGTACTCCATGGTGGCCACGCCGTCCTCGAGAACCAGCCTGGGTTCGGCCGTGCTCTGGGGCAGGCCCCGGGTGGCGACCCATAGGGTGTCGCCGGTTGGGGTCAGCGCGATCAGCTCATCTCGAATGAACGGAGCGTAGAAGAGGGTATCGCCCCCGCCCAGGACCTCCAGGTGGCCGGTGTTGGCCAGCTCGGTCATGAGCACGTGCTGGGGGATCACCGCGGGCGCAATCGCCTGGACCGGTTCGCCGGTGGCGCTGAGCCGACTGATGACGGGAGTGGGAACGGAGTCCCACCGGAAGTTGAAATTGCGCGGCGACCGGGTGGCCCACACGGCCTCAGCGTGAGGCCACGACGCCACGAGGCTGGTGAATTCATAGGGGGCGGGGACCGTACGAGCGATCCGGCCGCTTGAGTCGGTTTGCACGATATCTCCACCCGAGCTGGCGATCCACCAGCCCGCGCCGTGGCGGGCTGCGCTCTCGATGTCGCGGCCGCCGAGCTGCAATCGGGGCTGGGTGAAGCGGAGATCGCGGTCGACAACGATGAGCCGGCCGGAGCCGTCGAACACCGAGCGCAGGCCGGGGCCGGCCCGCTGTGCCAGCCGGCCCTGGAGCCACAAGAGCTCCACCGGCTCGACGGGGAAGGTGGTGTCGGCTACGAGGGCGGGAGCGGCGGTGGGGATGGGGGCGCCACCCGCGTGGCCGCGCTCGCCCACGAGCGGGGGGAGGAGCCGCCTCGGCTCCGGGCCAGCCAACAGCCCCCGGGCGGCGTAGCCAACGCCGGCCACACCGACGAGGGCCATGGCGATGAGCGCGGGCCGCAGGAGACCGCTCCGCCGGCCCGGCTCATGTGCTCCCCCCGCCCTCGTCATCCTTTCGTGTGTCCCGTCTTCACGTCGGCGATCTGAATGGCGTTCGCGCCGCCGGCCTTGAATACCTTGCCGCGCACCTCGACCACCTGCTCGGCGTGTTCCTTGAGCAGGGCGTTCTGCGAGCTGCCCGGCATGTCGGCGCTCACGGGAATATAGAGCTCCCCGTCGCTGGTCAGGATCGCCAACGGAATGCCCTTGTCAGCGCAGACTTGGGTACACATGCGGTGGTCCTTGCCCGACAGTCCGGCGCCGAACTTACAGGACACGTCGATCACGGTTCCCGTGATGGTGGCGTTGGTGTAGGCGGGCTTGTCCTTGCCCTGGGCGTGGGCGGTTGCGGGCAGGAGCACGGCCACGAACGCTGCCGCCGCCAGGCCCGTAAGGACGCGTTTCAACATGAGGCCTCCTCAACTGGTAGGGTGGTGGTTTGGACCCAGGCCGGGCCTTCCGAGGAAGGGGGGATCCTCCCGGCCTGTCCACCAACCGAACGACCCGAGCCCGCAATCGGTTCTCCGCGTCTCACCCTGTGCAGAGGCCGGCCTGTGACCCCGCGGACACTGGGGTGGGCATCTGGTAATCCTCGCCACCACGCTGGCGGCACAAGATGGTCCTCAACTGGTCCAAGGAAACCGCCTCCCTTCCCGGCTTGCTTAACAGCAGCCTCCACCGATCCCCCGAAAGCGCAAGGCCGGCAGGTAGGACGAGCTGGTGAAGACGAAGCATGGTGCCCTCTTTTCTAGAGTCCATCCGGAAGCTGCCTCCGAACGGTCAAGAGAGGGTCAAGCAGTGCTGGGCCTGGAAACAGACCTGGTCTATGGCCCCCGGTGAGCCGTTTCCACCAGGTTCCGCACCCCCTCGACCACCATGATCTCGACCTCCGCCACCGGCCGAGCCGCCCGGTCGAGCGCGGCGCGTTGCTGGGCCTCGACCCCCGGGGTGAGGGCCACCGTGCCGTCGAGCACCTGGAGCGCGACGAGACCGATGTCGCCCAGGCGCGCGAGCGACTGGGACAGCGGGCGAACCTCGCGGAGGAGCTGGGACCCACGGATGACGGGGTCGAGATCGCCCTGGTGGTCACGCCAGATAACAAGCTGGTCTCGGATCGCATCCCGGTGGACCGAACGCGTGGAGTCGGCCAGAAACGCGTCGACCCAGCCATTGAAGCGTCTCGCGGTCCGGCTCTCCGGGCGGGCGGCGTCGACTAAGCGCACCAGCGGCATCTGGGTGGTGTACGACTTGATTCGATGGCGGGTGTAGAGCTTGACCGGTTCGACGACGTCGGCCAGTACCTGGAGCGGTTGGATGTCCGCTCCGCCGGTCAGGCGCTCGAGCATCGCCGGGTAACTGGTTTGGTGGGTCAACCCCAACGCGGTCAGCCGGACACTCATCGCCTCGAGTCGGCGATACATGTCGTCCACGTCGGCGACGTCGGCCGGTGACCAGAGTCGCTCCGCCACCGCCGCCCCCCGGGGCCAGATCCGCGAGTCGACGTTCTCGGGCGTCACGAACTCGGCCCACATGCAGGCCTCGCCGCCCAAGACCCGGGCACGTTCGCCTGCCGTGAGCGACGCCGCCTGTCCCGCCAGGGGGTCGACGCTGTAGTGATAGCGGGCAGGCTGGATCAGGTCCAGGTAGTACCCATGCGAGAGGATCCCCTCGTATCCTTGTCGGGCTGCCTCGGCCAGGGTCTCTTGGCCCCGCCACGATTGCACCACGATGTCGTTGGGGATGCCGGCCGCGAAGATCTCCCCCCACCCCACCATGCGTTTGCCGTGCGCCGTCAGGATCCGGTGGAGCCGCCGATTGAAATAGGCCTGAAGCTCGTGGTTGTCCTTGAGATTCTGCCGACGCATGAAGGCCTGGATGGCCGGGTTTCGGTTCCAATGTCGGCCGGTGCCTTCGTCACCGC
>JBFGLJ010000014.1:0-26600 GCA_041576235.1 Gemmatimonadales bacterium
CTGGCCGGAGACCGTGTAGTAGATGCTGGTCGGCGTCGGTCCCGGGGCCACGGAAGAGGCCAGCGCGGTGCCCGGCACCACCGACAGGCGCGGGGACGACCCGCCCAGGTCGACCAGGACGAGATCGCGACCGGTCGCCAGCGTGTCCGCGGGGCAGGTCGAGCATGCCCTCGGATAGAACACCTGCTGGCCCACATACACGAGATGGTCCTGATCCAACCAACTCACATGGGAGACAGCTTGGTGCATCTCTCCCGTCGGCAGCGTGTATGGGATGACCTGGATCACCGTGGCGTTGAGCGGTTGCGACAGTGGGGCGACTTCGAGGGCGCTCCGGCTCGGGACCAGGGAATTCGCCGGGGAGCGGTCCAGCACATACGCGAGCACGCCGGCATCCGATGCGGCTGGCGCACTGTACGCGTCCGCCGTATCGACCGACTCGGGCTTCGGGTCGCAGATCTCCAGCTGACGGGTGCCACCGCTTGCCGGCAAGATCGCCAGACACCGGTCGCGGTCCGCCCGGCCGACCACTTCGTAGCCGTAGAGGATCCCGGTGCCGTCCGGAAGCCAGGAGGGTCGAAGATCGGTGAGCGGATTGAGCGTCAACCGCGTGGGTGGACCGGGCGCAAACGGTTGGTCGCTGCCGTGGTCCGTGGGCACAAACGCCTCAGCGTGGTTGCACCCGAGCCAGGCGGCAAGGCCGAGAAGGGCCACGAAAATGGAAGAGGGGCGGAGGCTCATGTGACCTCGGGCCAAGGAGACGGTGAGAGCCGTGTCATGTGGACGATTCGACCGCGGGGCGACAGCACACGGAGGCCCTCCCCTGGGGTCTGATCACCTCCCGGGGGAAGGGAAGGCCACCGGGCTCTCGTTTCCGTCCATCGCGACAGACGACACCCCGAAGAAGTAGTTGTCAATCACGAGTCCGTGGAAGATGTGGGTGGTCGTGTGACCGACCCAGGCACTGTGATCCCACGTCGGGGAATCGGTCGCGCGCCAATAGACTCGATATCCAGCCAGCCGGCTCGTATCCTGCGGCGGCGCCCAGCTGAGTCGCGCCGCGGGTTCGACGGCCCCGCGGATGACCGGACGCTCTGGGGCCCCCGGCGCGCGCGCCAAGGCGGCCAGGGTGGCGGCGTTGAGCGCGGTGAGTTTCGCGGCGTACCGAAAGCTCACTCCGGCAATCACGTCACCGTAGGCGACACCATCCTCCGTCCGAATGTCTTGGTGTTGGCGGGTGTAGTTCTCGTTGGTCTCCATGATGCGGACGGCCGGGTAGCCCACATCGGCAAAGGGGCGGTGATGTCCACCCCGGCCGAACCGGTCGAGCCGATAGATCATGATGACGTCGAGCGTCGGGAAGTATTGGTCCGCGATGCGATCGATGTAACGGGCCAACTGGCGGGATAGGCCGTCGACTTCACCGCCCGTGAATCGGCGGCGACGGCGCTGTTCGTCGGTCTCCGTTGGCGGTGTGCCCTCGGAAAACACTCTGGCCGTCGTGTTCTCCACTACGCCGTTCCCGCCTTCGATATTCCCAATCATGTCGTTGTTGAGCACCGCGACGATCCGCCAGCCGTGGTCGCGGGCGTAACGGGCGACCGTCCGGCCCCCGTAGAGCCCTTGCTCCTCCCCGGCCAACGCTGCGTAGATGATGGTGCCGGCGAACTGGTACTGGCTCAACACCCGGGCCACCTCGAGCGTCCCGGCCAGCCCGCTCGCGTTGTCGTTGGCTCCAGGTGCCGAGTCGACAAAGTTCATCGGGTCACTGATTCGGCTATCGATATCGGCGGTCATCAGGACCCTTCGGTCGGGGTCGGTGGTCCCCCGCTGGATGGCGAGGACATTGACGATGTGGGTCTCTCCACCGGGACGAAGCCGCCGCTCGCCCGCCGGATACACCTCGCCAAGAAACGACACCTCAAGGCAGCCGCCGCATGACGCGCTAATCGCCTCGAATTCGCGCTTGACCCAGCGGCGGGCGGCGCCAATGCCGCGCGTCTGAGACACCGTGTCGGAGAGCGTGTGCCGGGTGCCGAACCCCACGAGGGTACGGATGTCGCGCTCGATGCGGGCGGGCGAGACCTGGGCGATGATCGCGTGAATGGTGAGGTCGACCCCCGGGGGGGCGGAGGCCGTGGGGGCAGGGGCGCCGCCGCTCGGAGCCACAGGTTCCTGAGCCTGCCCGGGTGCGGGAAGGACGAGAACTGCGAGGAGAAGCGTCACCGCCACGAATCGCATCATGACGGGTGACTTATCGTGCGAGGGCTGCGGGTGCAAGTAGCTGACACATCGAGACCCGCGGCTCCCGCGGTGTTCCTCACCGACCCGTCATCAGTTCCTCGACCCGGGCCAAGCCTTCCGTCCCGAGGATTCCGCGGGCCATGGGGAAGAGAACGGTGTCTTCGCGCTCGATGTGATCGCGGAGCAGCTCCACCAGGGCGTGGGCCACTCGTGGGGCGGCCGTGGCCGCGGCCGGTCCGCGGAGCGCTGCACTGAGTTCGGTTTCCAGCCTGCGTAGTGTCTTGTGCTCTTCTTCGAAAACGCCCGTCGGTGCTTCTTCGGCCAAGAGTGGGAAGAGGGCGAACTCTTCGTTCTCGTTGTGTTGCCGCACCGCCGTCGAGAGAAACGCGTGCACTTCACCCATGACGGCCAGGTGGGGAGCCGGGTCCAAACCGGCTTCGAGGCCGGCGGCCGCCGATTCGAGGCGCTCGAGTTGACCCAAGGCGTGTTGATGTTCCTCTTCGAATCGGGTAAGTGGATCGGGGTGCGAACCTGCGTTCATGGTCGAGTCCCTCGTCTCTGGCGTCAGTCTTCGGTCCTTGGTACCAGGGCGTGAGTGCTCGGCTCGGAATCATGAGTTCTCGATCCTACAGCCGACCATCGACCAGTGTCGGACGACTCACGACCGACGACTGATGACTGACGACTTTTTTACGGCGTCACCACCCAGCGCACGCCTTTCCCTTGGCGCATCCGGTCGAACCCTTCATTGATCGCTTCGAGGGGCAGCGTGCCGCTCACGATCGGGTCGAGCGTGAGCCGGCCGGCCTCGACCAGCTGCATGATCTCCGGGTACTCGCCGCCCCCGCAGCCCAGACTGCCCACCACCTCGAGCTCATAGAACATGAGCTTCCCGGCGTTCAGCGGCACTGGATCGTGGGCGAACCCGATCACGCAGAGCCGCCCGCCGCGGCGCAATACATTGAACGCCGTACCGATGGTAGACGGCTGTCCGATCACCTCGAATGCCACATCCACCCCGCCGCCGGTCAGTTTGCGTATGTGCTTATCCACCCGGTCCAGGTGGGTGGGGTTCACCGCCTCCACGGCCCCCAGCGTCCGTGCGGTCTCGAGCCGGGCGTCATTGACATCGATCGCAATGACCCGGGCGCCGGCTACGGTGGCGCACTGGACCACGTTCAGTCCGACGCCTCCGCAGCCGACCACGGCCACGGTGTCACCGACCTTGACCCGGGCTCGGTTCTTGACGGCGTGATAGGGAGTCGAGAGCGCATCGGCAATGACGCACGCCCGCTCGAGCGGCAAGGATGACGGAACCGGAACCAGCACCGAGGCAGGGACCGTAATGAAGTCGGCGTATGCGCCATCGATGTGGTTTCCCAGCATGATCAGATTTTCGCAGAGGTTCTCGCGACCCGCCCGGCAGTAGGCACACCGCCGGCAGGCGTAGACCGCGGGAATGAGCACCCGGCTGCCTACCGCATGCCCTTCGACACCCTCGCCCACCTCGGCGACGATCCCAGCCGCCTCATGTCCCAGGACGATAGGCGGCGGTTTGAACGTCTTCACACCATGTTCGAGGTAGTGCAGGTCCGTATGGCAGAGTCCGCACCCCTCGACCCGAATCAGGACTTCCCCGGACTCGGGGATGGGGGTCGGCACCTCGGTCAAATCCAACGGGCGGTTGGGCCCGTGATACACGGCCGCTTTCATCGGTCCTCCGACGTGGGGCGTCGGGTGTAGATCGTGGTGAACTTGAGACGGACCAGCAACTGACAATCCTCGCAGTCGTCTCCCAATTCCTCAGGCCTGACCGGCCTGGCACAGACCTCGAACCCCAGCTGCTGGTACAGCGCCGTGGCCTCTGCTGCGCGCTTCTCGTCCGCGATGAACCGGCGCTCCCACCCCTCAGCTGCCAGCTCGGGGTCGGGCCTGAGGTCGGCTTCCGCGAGGACGCGTCGGGCCTCGGCTTCCACCACGAACCCCAACCGCTCCGGTAAATCTGTCATGGACGGACCGGGGCACCGCTCCGGCGAAGCCTTTCCACACGGCGTTGCCCCAGGATGGCTGCGCCGAGGGCCGACGTGTATTGCACCAGGTCCCCGCCGGGCACGTTGACTGCCGCTCCCAAGTGCTCCCGCACGACGTCCACCATACGCTCGAAACGCAAGATGCCGCCGATCAGCGTGAACTCGGGTTCCATCCGAACGCGCTTCATGAGTTGCACCGAGCGGCCGACCAGAGAGACGATGGCGCCGTGCATGATGTCGGCAGGAGCCATGCCCTCGGAGAGATGATTGATGACCTCCGATTCGGCGAACACCGCACAGACCCCCGAAATGGGAACCGCCTCCTTGGAGGTAGCAACGAGAGGACCGATCTCGGCGGTCGAGTACCCCATGTACCGAGCAGTCTTCTCTAGGAATGCCCCGGTTCCCGCAGCACACTTATCGTTCAACCGGAAGGACTTGACCTTTCGGTCGGCGGTCAGGCGGCTGGCCTTCATGGTCTGCCCACCGACGTCGAGCACCGTGCGGGTATTGGGGAACAGAAACGTGGCCCCCCGTGCACTGGCAGTGAGGTCGGTCACCTGGACGTCGCTGATGGCCGCCTGATGCCGGCCAAAACCGGTTGCGACCACATAGTCGACCATCTCCTTGTCGGCGCCGGCCTCGCGAAGGGCTTCCTCGAAGGCGCGCTCCGCCACCTCGGCGAGTCTGAACCCCGTGGGCTCCATGGCCTGGCCCACGATGTGATGATACGGGCCGAGGATGACCGCCTTGGTGTAGGTGGAGCCGATGTCGATGCCAGCGGTGTACATCAGGTCGTGTCCCCGGGTGCGCCGGACGGCGTGCGATGGGGGGCGGGGGCGGGGGCCGCGGGTGCCCGGCTGGCTACGATCCGATCCAGGGCAAAGAGGGCGGCGCCGAGGGCGCCCATGAAGTGCGATTCCTCGCTGACGTTGACCGCCAGACCAAGGCTTCGGTTGAGGGTCTCGATCATGGCGACATTCTTCGCGACGCCGCCGGTGAACGTCACCTCATGCTCCACTCCGACCCGGCGCAACAGGCCCGACGATCTGGCGGCGATCGATTGGTGCACGCCCAGCAGAATATCTTCGATCTTCTTGCCCTTCCCGAGCCAGGACAGCACCTCCGATTCCGCGAACACGGTGCACGTGGTGCTGATCTTCACCGGCCGCTCCCCCCGGAGGGCTGTCGGTCCCAATTCATCCAGTGCGATATCCAACGCACTCGAGGCAGCTCCGAGGAAACGCCCGGTTCCGGCGGCGCACTTGTCATTCATGCAGAAATCGATGATTTCCCCCGTGGGCGAGACCCGGATGGCCTTGGTATCCTGGCCGCCCATGTCCACCACCGTACGGGTATTCGGGAACATCTTCACCGCGCCGCGGCCGTGACAGCTGATCTCCGTGACTTGTGTATTCCCGAAGGTGACCTTGTACCGCCCGTATCCCGTCCCCACCACGTATTCGACCTCTTCCTCGCGCAGGGTGCCGTGCGCCAAGGCCTCAGCGAAGGCCGACTCGGCCGCCCGCACGACGTTGGCCCCGGTATCGATCAAGGCCCGACCAATGACGCGGCCTTCTTCGTCGATGATGACCGCTTTGGTTTGCGTGGAGCCCACGTCGACTCCCGCGGCATAGGCCATGATGCTCTCCTCCTTTACGTGATGTCCACAGTCGCGCGGTGCTGTCGCGTCGCCAGGCCCTCGAAGAACGCGTCGACACGGTTCTTCAGCTGGGCCTCCGAGACGACTCGCCGGTCCATCATGTCGGACTCGAGAAACAGACTGGGGATGTCGCGCGAGGCCATCAACGCCCGGCGGCTGTCGGCCAAGCCGGTGGAGACCGTCCGGCAGCTCTTGATCGGGTGATACACCACGCCGTGGGCCTGGTAGGCATCGATCATGAGCGACAGGATCGGCGTCTGAAAGAACATGCTGTCCATCGCGTCTCGGACGCTGATCAGCAGTCCCTCGGCCAGGCTCTCCAGGGGCCGATCGAGGTCGTATTGATGGCCGAGGTTGGACCCGCCGGAGGCAAACCAGAGGTACGTCGAGTTGACGAAGGTCCCGCCCCATTCGGTGAATAGTTCATTGAAGCGGCGGAAGATGGGATAGCACGGAACGCCGACGAAAAGCAGGCGGTACCGCTCGTCGGTCAAGGTTCCGATCCCATGCGCAGCCTTGTATTCCATTTCATTCACTAAGTCGTCGAAGTATCGTGCGCCTGTTCCCGTCCCCCGAAAGCCGTTCGCGACCCCTAAGTAGATCGTGCCGTCGGAGAGGGCATTGAACACGGATGGGTGGCTCTGGTTGAGTTCGAGGACACGCTTCCAGCCCCGGCTCATGGTGTTGGCATGGCGCATCGTGTCCCGCAAGCGGTCAATGTCGAATGGAATCCCGCTCACCCGCTCGCAGAGCGGGATGAGTTCTCTGAGCTGCCCCTCGACGTACTGGCGGTCACGCTCGAAGTCGGGGTGGCCTGGCGAGGTTGTCGTGTCTTGCGACCGGGAACCAGGAACATCCAAGGTAAAGACCGGAATCCCGTGCATCCGCTCCCAGATCTCGGCCCACTTGATGTAGGTGTTGCAGGCGTTGGTGATGACGGCGATCGACGGCTTGGGAATTCGCCCCATGGGGTGGGAGCCGCGGCGCAACTGGACCGCGACATCAGCCTTGACGTACCCGCAGATGTCCGGGGAGTAGCCGTAGTCCTCAGCCTCGTTGAGGTATTCGTGAGCCACGCGTCGCACCGCGGTCTGCAGAGAGTTGATCTCCGGGAAGACCAATGGGAAGTCAAAGACGCGCAATAACTCTGCCAGGCTGCCCATCACGAAAACGTACGCCGCCCCGCGGCCGCTCTGGGCGGCCTGATCGAGCTCCTCGAACCACTGCCGGAACAACCCGGCCCCATCCGTGTTGCCACGCCCTACGATGGTCCGTTCTCCCTCGTGCTCAGCCATTGAATCGACTCACTCGAATAGGATGTTTTCGACAAACGTCTCCAGCTGGATCTCCAGGTGATCGAAGCTGGTCATGTTCTCCTCGAACTCGCTGACGAAGTATGGGATGTTGTGGCCATCGAGCGCGCGAGTGTTCACCACCAGTTCCTCGAGGCCCGGCTCGCACATCTTGGCTGCCATCACGATGGCCGCGTCCGCTCCCGCCGCCGCTACCCGGTCGAGCAACATTTTCTCTTTGGGCTTCCGCAAGTCGTGTTGCACCGGACTATGCGTCGAGCACTCGATGTAGGCCTTCGCCAGGGCCGCCAGCGGGTCGTCATCCATCGGCACGTCATCGAGAATCCAACGGAGACCAATGAGCAAGTCGTCATCGACGACGTAGCAGGACCGTCCGATCGTTCGGATCAGGTCCAGCGGCGGTTGCTCGCAAAATCCGCCTTCCAGCAGGACGCGGATGCGATCGTGCTTTCGAGTGTCGCGCATTTCGAGCAAGGGAAGCACATGCTGTAGCAGCGCGTTGTGTTCTTCCCTCGGGATCAGACCGCCGACCGCCAGGAGCACGTACGATTCATCGGCGGACAGCAACCAGGGCGAGTCACGTTTGATGGAGTACAACCGCCGAATGAGCGCCCGGTTCGCATTGAAGACGCCCAGCGAGGTTCGCAGCGCGCTGTCTGATACCGGGGCGCCGACGACACCCTCGATGACCCGTCTGAGCCGATCGTACTCCTCCCGCAAATACGCCACGCTGTAAGCGGAATTGGGATTCTGCGGCAGGTACAGGATCTGGCATGGATAGGGGAGATTGCGCCCCCAAATGGCGGCCAGATTGCGAGCGGCGTCGCAAATGGGGTGGGTGACGAACATGTCCAACTCCACCCGCCCACTGAGCGCCAATTCCAGCGACGTCTTGAGAATCGAACACAGGTAGGAGCCGAACCGCGAGTCGGCCTGGGTGGCCTCGAGGGGCGCGCCACGCACCTTGAACGGCAGCATCCCCGCCGCGTGAGCCATCTCCTCAGGAAAATAGACCTGGAAGTGTCCCAGGACCTTGCCGCCCGCATCACGCCACCGCCGGACGGTTGGAAAGCTCATGTCCTCGATGAGTTCCTGGCACTGGCCCAGGATCTCATCCAGAGGCTGGCTGGTCCATTGCGGGAAGACCGTGGGCTGGCGGAAGGTCATCGGTGCGTCCATGTGGGCTTGCGTTTCTCGCGAAAGGCACGCAGTCCCTCGAGGGGGTCGTCCAGGGACATCAGCTCCTCGGTGTACAGGCGGCCGAGGTCGCGGAAGCGTCGTCGGCGGTTGGGGTGGGCGTAGTGAAGAGCGCGTTTGGTGAGGCGAAGAGCCGCGCCGCTGTGCCGGGCGATGCGCCGCGCAAGCGCCAGGGCGGCCGGCTCCAGCGCCTCATCCTCCACGACCTGCTGCACGAGGCCCAGTTGCCGGGCATCTGCTGCGGAAATGGGGTCTCCGGTCAGGAGCATCTCGGCGGCGGCCCCATAGGGACACCGTTCCGGGAGGAGGAGGCAGGCCGCGGGGGGGAAGACGCCAAGAAAGATCTCCGGTTGGCCAAACTGTGCTCCGTCAGTCGCGACCACCATGTCGGCGGCCTGCACGAGCTCGAACGCACCCCCGAGGCACCGCCCGCGCACCGCGGCCACGACCGGCAGTGGCACGGCTTCGATCTGGCGCACGGTCTCGAGAAACTCCGGGATCATGTGCCCGACCTCCGGTGGCAGGTGCTCCTCCACGTCCGCCCCGGCCGAGAAGTGGCTGCCGCGGGCCTCCAGCAGCACAACCCGCGCGGCCCGGTCCGGCGTCACGTTCGCCAGAGACTCCCGAAGCTCGCGAAGCACGGTGCGGGTGAGGATGTTGAGCGGCGGGTGGTCCAGCACCACCCGGGCGATTCCGTCCTCGACTGTCACCGCAACGGCGGGCCTCACGACACCTCTCCCAGCAATTGTCCGCCGTCCACGGGAAGGACGGCCCCGGTGATGAACCCTGCCGAGTCGCTGCAGAGAAACCGGACGGTCGCGGCGACGTCATCGACCGCGCCAAGCCGGCCGATGGGGGTGCGGGCAACGGCGGCGGCCAAGATATGGTCCGGGAGCGATTGGGTCATCGGTGAGTCGATGAATCCCGGCGCGATCACGTTCACCGTCACGCGATCCCGGGCCAGCTCGAGCGCCAACGAACGCGCCAACCCGACGAGCCCTGCCTTCGACGCCGCGTAGTTGGCCTGACCAAACCGGCCGCGAATGCCGTTGATCGAGCTGATGAAGACCAGCCGGCCACGTGGGGATTTGCGGAGCAAGGGCGCCACGGCGCGAGCGGTGTTGAAGGCCCCGGTCAGATTGACGGCGATGACCTCGTCCCACTCGTCATCGGACATTTTCCAGCTGACGCGATCTCGGATGATGCCGGCGGCACAGACGACCCAGTCCAACCCGTTGCGCTCTTCGGCGATCGTGCGCACGGCGTCCGCCAGGGCTGCGCCGCGGACATCGGCAACGGCCGCGGCACTCCAGGGGCCCTCTGGATCGGGAAAGACCCGGTCGACTCCGGCCACCCAGGCGTCGTGAGCCAGGGCCCGGGCGATACCGAAGCCGATGCCGCGGCCGGCGCCGGTTACGAGTGCCGTTGGCCGCATGCCCCGCAGTACTCCAAGTCTGCTGGCAGGTTGGTGGCGCCGCAGGCGGGACAGGTCCTCACCGGCGCACCCCAGGGTGTCTCGGACGACCGACCCTCGGCGGCCCGGTCCCGAAGGAGGCTGTAACGGGGCGCTCGCTTCTCGACGAAGGCGCGCATGCCCTCGGCCGGTTCCCAGCAGGTGTAGTGCAGCGACAGCCAGTCTTGGGCATGTCGCACCGTCGAGTGCCACGCGAGGTCCTTCCAGAAGTTGACCTGCTGCTTGGTATACCTTGTGCACTCAGGGAAAGATTCCAGCAGTCGTGCAGCGACGTCGTCCACGAACGCGTCGAGTTTCGAGAGATCGATGGCGTAGCCACCTTGGCCACGTTGCGCCTGCTTGATCTCTTCGGGTGTCGCTTCTTCGATCCATGCGCCGTTGCGGGTGACAGATGGCACGACCCAATTGACCAGCCCCCAGTCCAGCGCCTTGCGCGCCGGGATGGGCTCGTTCAGCATCAGAATCTCCCGAGCCCGCTTGTCGCCCACGACCAGGGGCAGCCACTGGGTGGATCCGCCGCAGGCCACCGACCCGACGTGGGTACCGACTTGCTTGATGAACGTGTGCTGTGCCATGGCGGTGAGGTCGCACGCGAGCTGGCTCTCGTTGCCGCCGCCCACCGCCATCCCGTTGAGCCGGGCGATGACGGGTTTCCCGGTGTTGAGAATGCTCTCGATGTATGCTCGGAAAAGAGCCATGTATTTCCAGTAGTCGCGCGGCGTGGCGACGTAGCTCTCGGCATATTCCTTGACGTCCCCCCCAGTACAGAAGGCGCGGTCACCGGCTCCGGTGTAGACGATCACCCCGATGGCATCATCGAAGCTGGCGTCGCGAAAGGCACTTGCCAGCTCTTCCAATGCCCGGGTCGAGTACGCGTTGTAGAGCTTCGGCCGGTTGAGGGTAATCCGGGCGATGCGACCCGCTTTCTGGTAGAGAATATCCTCGAAGGCGAAGCTGTGGGTGTCACGCGTAGTGAAATAACGGTCGGGGGCTACGGTCTGCATATGAGGCCTCCCACCAAATGGTCGGCGAATTGTTCGCCAAGCTCGGCGGCATGAATGGCTCCCTCGGGGCGGTACCAACGGGCGATCCAGTTGATAGCCCCCAGGATGGCGAAGGTTGCGATTTTCGCATCGACCGGACGAAATGCTCCTTCGGCAATCCCGGAGTCGATGATCTTCCGGAGTCCCCTCTCGTAGCGGTCACGCGCGCTAATCACCTCGTGCTGGCGTTCCTCGGAAAGGGCGGTGACTTCGAAGGCCAGGGGCGAGCCCTCGAGCGTTTCGGTCATGACGCGCACGTGTTCCTGGATGATGTACCGGAGCTGATCCTCGGCCCGGCGAGAGCGCTTCCGCGCCATCCTGGTGAATCGTTGGACCTCCGCCAGTGACTCCCGGTGGCACTGGTAGAGGATCGTCTCCTTGTCGGGGAAGTAGTGGTAGAGGGCGGTCTTCCGAACGTCCAGTTTCTTGGCGATGTCGTCGAGGGTGGTGGCGTGATATCCCTTCTCACGAAAGGCATGGAGGGCCGCGTGCAGGATCTCCGCCTGCCGCCGGCGCCGCTTCTCGCGGATGCGTGGGGATGCCATGGCCTGGTGGCCGCTGGTAGGCATATGGGAGTATCCCTGTCGGCAATTTTTGACTGTCTGTTCAATATTTGAAGGCCGGGTCAAATCGGGCAAGAGAGGAGGCCAGATCTTCACACAAGGTTCACGCAACCTTTAGACGGGGGGATGCGTCTGGGGGGGGGTGTGCCGTACGGCAAACTTCATCGAGGAGGAGCGATGGGAGGAGCAGGCATTCGGCTGATGGCCATGATGGCCGCAGCGGTGCTGGCGGGGGCCACCCCGGCCACCAGCGCCCAAGACACACGAGCGAGCGAGAGACAGGCGCCGTCTTCCATCGGCGCGGTGCGCTATGATGTAACCTTCGACGCCCGGGCTGCCGCCGATGGCGTCATCCGGGTTGCAATGTCCTTCGTGGCCGAGCGCGACGGCCCCATCGTGCTCTCTCTCCCGGCCTGGACGCCCGGCTCCTACGAACTCGACAACTTCGCCCGATTCATCATCAACTTCACCGCGGACGTCTCGGGAACCCCCTTGCGCTGGGACAAGCACGACTACGATACCTGGCGTGTCTTTCCCCGGCCAGGCCAACGGGTCCGGGTGGCCTTCGACTACCAAGCCGACACCCTCGATACCGGGATGGCATGGACGGCGCCCGACTTCACGTTCTTCAACGGCACCAACCTGTTCTTGTTTCCGGAAGCCGGATCCCTCGAATTCCCAGCGCGGGTCACGATTCATACCGAAAAGGCGTGGCACATCGCCACCGGGATGACGTCCACCGGGCCACGCGAGTTCCTCGCCGACAACTACCACGACCTGGTCGACATGCCGACGTTCGTGGGACGGTTCGACCTCGACAGCACTCAGGTCGGCCAGCAGTGGTACCGCCTCGCCACCTATCCGGCCGGGGTCCTGGCAGGAGCAGCGCGGGCCAAGCTGTGGGACGATATCCGGAAGATGATGCCACCCATGGCCGCCGTCTTTGGCGAAGTGCCGTGGAATACCTATACCATCGAGATGGTCTTCGACGCGGGCTTCCCCGGAGGCGCCGCCCTCGAACACCAGAACTCCCACCTCGGCATCTATACCACCGGGATCATCGGCAGTCCGATCCTCGCGTCGATCGTGGCCCACGAGATCTATCACGCGTGGAACGTGAAGCGTCTTCGCCCGGCGGAGCTCGTGCCGTACGACTACGGCCGCGCGCAGCCGACCACCCTCCTGTGGATGAGCGAGGGCATCACCGACTACTATGCCGATCTGGCCTTGGTCCGGGGGGGGGTGATCCCCAAAGAGGCGTTCTACCGGCTTACGGCGGGGAAGATCAACACCGAGTCCAACTCACCCCCGGTAGCGCTCGAGGACGCCTCGCTCTCGACCTGGATCGAGCCTACAGACGGCACCGCCTTCATCTACTACCCTAAGGGATCGGCCGCCGGCTTTCTCCTCGACATTCTGATCCGAAACGCGTCGGACAATCGAGGCTCGTTGGACCACGTCATGCGGCAGTTGTATCAGACCACCTACAAGGCCGGCACCGGCTTCACCACCGAGCAATGGTGGGCTGCGGTGGAGAAGGCCGCGGGCGGGACCTCGTTCGAGGAGTTCAACGTCCGCTTCATCGATGGCCGAGACCGGTATCCCTGGCACGAGGTCCTTCCGTTGGCCGGCCTCGCGCTCACCGTCGACACGACTCGGAGCGCCCGGATCGGTGTGAGCGTGAGCCCCAGCCGAGAGGGCATCCGGGTCGACCGGGTGACGCCCGGCGGTGCGGCCGCCGTGGCTGGGATCAGGGCGGGGGACATCCTGTTACGGGTCGGCGAGGTCGAGGTGAAGGACCAGAGCTTCGGTGCCCAATACCGGAGCCGCTACGCCGGCCAGCCGGAGGGGACGCCGCTCGAGTTCTTGGTTCGGCGCGAGGGCGAGACGCTGCGCCTTCCCGGAGCACTCCGGTTCGTCACCAGGGTGGCGTTTGCCATTCGGGATGATCCCCATGCCGGGCCCGGGGCGGTGCGGATCCGCGACGGGATTCTCACCGGCACGGTCGGGCCCTAGACGGCGAGGGTCATGCGGTTTGCCGCACCGTGCCGCCCCGTGGGCGGGGCCGTGCCACCCAATCGGCTCGGCGGGACGGCGCATCGCGGCGTTTCCGCGCGGTCCGGGGTGGCATGGTTTTGGCTCAGCTGAGAGGGCTCTCCACAGCTTCCAGGGATCGGGACCCCCTCTGCATGCACCCACGGCTCGCCAGCACCGACCGCTTTCAAGACCTTCTGATTCGTCGGCCCGAGGATCACCCGTACGTGTTTGCGTCACTGTTCAGCAACGACGGCTGGGCGGCTAGGCGGCAGTCCAAGAAGAAGCTCAAGCTCCTCAAGCAGATCGATGCCACGTGCCGGTCGATGCTCGATGACGGGGAAACGGTCCACTTCGTGACCGTCGGCAACGGCGTGTCGTTTTGGGAATCGTACCTCCTCGGCTGGATCGCCTACTACATCAATCGCCGCGCCATCATCCTGACCGATCGCCGCATCATCCTGCTTCAGGTCGATCGCAAGTGCCGGCCGCACACCCTGCGGTCCCAACTGCGCTACCCCACCATCTATCATCACGGGACCTCATTCTTGGGCCGCCTCAAGCTGACCATGCGCGGCGGCAAGAAGCACCTGCTGGCGTACATGCCTCGCAAGGACCGAGGGCGGCTCCGCCAGCTCATCGATCACAAGAAGCTGGAGTTCAAGGCGTACAAGCCCGAGGCGCTAGACATGGAAAACCTCTGCCCGTACTGCCACCGGTTGGTCGCTGGACGACCGAAGCAGTGCGCCCATTGTACGGGGCGGTTCAAGTCCTCCACCAAGGCCGTGCTTCTGTCGCTCCTCTTTCCCGGCCTGGGCGAGTTGTACCTCGGCCACACTCCATTCGCGGTCCTCGAAATCATCGGCGCGGCTACCTTATGGGTCGGATTTCTCCTCTCCATCCCCATGGCGTCGACCGGACCGCTGCCGATGGCTCTCGGCGCCGCGGTGCTCTTTGTCTTCATGCACGGCCTGGACGCCCTCACAACCAGGTACATTGCTCGCAAGGGGATTTACCCAGCCGAACCGCCACGGGTGGCCTACGCATCTCCCTGATGGTGGCTGGGTTCGGCACCTCACAGCTGGACAAGGGCGGCTCCTGGGGCCGCCCCTTGTGCGTTGGAGGGAACCGTGGTCAGACCGGATCTACACACCGATGCCCGAAGGTGTCGTCTGGGTCCTCGAAGTGGATGTTGACGCCGAATTTGGCTGACGAACCATCATCGAAATCAACGAGCAGGAAGAAATGACCGTTCCCGATTAGTCCGGCCCAGATGAGATCACCGGTCACCGGATCGACCTCATCGCCCCGGTGCATGGCCGTGAACGTGGCGGTCAAGTCCGGGTCGGCGAAGCTCCAATCGCCATCGGCCGGATCCTTCTTGGACCTTGGCGTCCAGGTGTTCTTGGTATTGCGACGAGTGCTCATCGACACGGCGGAGACCGCCGGACCGTTCGAGGCGGAGACCAACTGGGCAACGGCATAAGGCGTGTTGAACATATAGTCGAAGACCCCAAAAGCGGACCGCCAGGTGACTGTTGCGCCGTTGTTCAGGGTTTCCGTCGTCTCGTACCACACGTAATTGGGGCACGCTCCGCCTGTGGGCGGCGTGGTCATGTCGAAACCGGGTTCGAAGATCTGCTCCGTTGCGGCACTGGGCGCCGACGTCTCGGTGCAACCGAGTGCCCCGATGAGCAACCCCACCATGCCCACTCCGATCGTCCGATGCATGAGGACCTCCTGTGAACTACCCCTGAGGTTTGTGGTGCAACATCTTGCGTTTCTGAGGATTGTTTGGAAGCGCCACTCAACTTGGATGCTCGCGGGTCATGCCACCATTCCCAAATATCGGACACCCCGGCTCCTTTTATCGGGGTGCAATTTCTTGGGAAGCGATTGTGGGGCATACCGATCGGGAGCCGAGGGTGACAATTTCCTCGGCAAGGGTTGGCAACTACTTCGCCAGGTGCCGAATTCTGCAGGATTCCACCCCGGGAGAAGGCCCGTCATGACCGCCTCTGATCTGATACTTGGCGCGCTCGCGCTCCTCCCGATACACGCCGATTCCGCGTGGATCCCAATGGATCGCGTATCGCTCAGCCTGACGCATTTGAAGCTGGATCTCGCCATTGACTATGACGAAGAGCGGTTAGCGGGAACAGCCGAACTCACTTTGGAAAATGCATCTGGAGAAGGTGTACGGCTCGTGCCGCTGCTGCTCTACCGGCTCATGACGGTGACAGAGGTGACGGACCAAGGTGGCTCGGCGCTCGCTTTCACCCAGGACGTCGTCCTCTTCCAGGACTTGCCCAAGCAGCAGGCGAACCACATTTCCGTCATGTTGGACACTGCCATCGAACCAGGTGCCCGCCGGACGCTGCGAATCACCTATGGGGGTCACCTCGCCGGCTATGCCGAGACCGGCATGCGGTACATTCAGGATCATATCGACCGGTCGTTCACCATTCTTCGCGAGGACGCGTTCGCCTTCCCCATGCTTGGCGTGCCTTCCTGGGACCAGAACCGGAAGGCCCCGCGCCCGGCGTTCACCTTTGCCGTCCACATCACCGTGCCAGAGAGTCTCGTGGTCGCGACCGGGGGCGTCGAGACCGGCCGGGTAACGAGTGATGGCCGAACCACCTTCGGGTACCGGAGCATGCTCCCCGTGGACTTCGTCAACATCGCTATTGCACCCTACCAAGTGCATCGCGGGAAGGACTTACGGGTGTTCGCCTTCCCAGAGGATTCGGCTGGGGCGCACCGAGTGGTGGGCCGGATTGAACAGGCGATGGCATTGCTCGAGGGCTGGTTCGGTCCACATGCCTCGAACACCGCGCTTGCCGTGATCGAGATCCCAGAGGGCTACGGCTCACAGGCCAGCCTGGCCGCCGGGATCATCCAAACCCGTGATGCGTTTCAAGATTCGACCGAACACCGGCAGCTGTACCACGAGCTGTCACACTTGTGGAATGTACCCGATCTGGACGCTCCGTCGCCCCGGTGGAATGAGGGATTGGCCTCGTTCCTCGAGCGCCGCCTTGCGGAGGAACTGGACGCCTGGACGGGCATGAGCGCCTCCGTCGAGGGCGCGGCGACGGCGGTGCTGGAAAGTTTTGAAAAACACCCATCCTATCGACACGTCCCGCTCGCGGACTACGGGAGGGCGGGTCTCACGGACTTGTCCTATCCCGTTGGCATGTTGATGTTCTACACCCTCCACCGGCTCATCGGACACGAGGCTTTCACGGCGGCGATTCGGGGGTACCTTGAGCGGTATCGCGGGACTGGCGGTACTACGCGCGATTTCGTCGCTTTCGTCGAAGGGTCGACTGACCGACAGCTCGGGACCTTCTTCGATGACTGGGTCTTCAGTACCACGTGGGTGACGAGGCGCATCAGCGCCGGCTCCATGAATGGGTTGGTGGAACTGTACCAGAGTGGAGTTCCATCGAATTGAGGGTCACCGCAGAACCGGTGGAGATGACATGATTCGGACCGGGCCACTTCGACTCCTGGTATTTGCCGCGCTCGCCGGGGGATTCCTGGCCTGCTCCCCAGGAGAAGGCGCCGGGGGCAACACCGGTCGCCACCGGGATGCCTACACCGACCTCGATGCCTCGATGAACTTCATTGCCCAGAGATATGTCAAGCTGGTGCTGGGGGTCGGCCATCACGACCCGAATTACGTCGACGCATACTACGGGCCGGAGGAATGGCGCGCCGAGGTCGAGGCACACCCCCCGACCCTCGAGGAACTGGAGCGGGCGGCCGCCTCGCTGCTCGAGCAGGTGGCGGCATCCGATCTCTCGGGCGCCGATGAGATGATCCGCCTCCGCCACCGCTATCTCTTGACTCAGCTCCGGGCCGTGCGCGCCCGCCTGTCCATGCTCGAGGGAGAGAGGCTCAGCTTCGATGAGGAGGCCAAGGCTCTGTACGACGCATCCCCGCCGACCTTTTCCGATAGGCATTTCGGTGCGCTCGTCGAACAACTGGACGCGGCACTTCCACCGGGGCAGGGCACCGTTGCGGCCCGTCTCGAGCGCTTCAAGCGTGAGTTCGTGATCCCGAAGGCCCGGCTCGATACCGTCTTCCGCACGGCGATCGCGGAGGCCCGGCGCCGCACTGCGGCCCGCATGGACCTGCCGCCCGGCGAGACCTTCGAGATCGAGTACGTCACCGGCAAGCCGTGGAGCGGATACAACTGGTATCAGGGCGGGGCGCGGAGCCTGATCCAGATGAACACGGACCTCCCCATTACCATCGATCGCGCCATCGACTTGGCGGCCCATGAGGGGTACCCGGGGCATCACGTGTACAACGCGCTGCTCGAGCAGCGGCTGGTGGTGGAGCGCGGCTGGAAGGAGTTCTCGGTGTATGCGTTGTTCAGCCCGCAATCGCTCATCGCCGAGGGGACCGCCAACTTCGGAATCGAGATGGCGTTTCCCGGGGCCGAGCGCGTGGCCTACGAGCGGGACGTGCTCTTCCCGCTGGCCGGCCTCGATCCGGCGCGCGCCGAGGAATACGCCCGGATCCAGGAGCTCGTGGGTCGGCTCAACTACGCGCGGAACGAGGCAGCGCGGCGGTATCTCGATGGCGAGGTCGATCGCGACCGCGCCGCGGCGTGGCTCCAAACCCATGCCCTCATGACGCCGGAACGCGCGCAAAAGAGCATCGACTTCATCGACGCCTACCGGAGCTACGTCATCAACTACAACCTGGGCATGGATCTGGTGCGCGGGTATGTAGAGCGGGAAGGGGGCACCGTCGATCATCCCGAGCGGCGCTGGGAGGTGTTCGCCGCGCTCCTGTCCTCGCCGCGGCTCCCATCGTCCCTCCAGTAACGACCTGCGCGCAACGGGGGCTCCCTCCATCGTCTTGCCGCGCATCGAGCGCACTTCTTTGTCGCCCAGGCCATTGGCCTGCTGGTACTGCTCTGGGCGACACGCCGGGAGTGGAAGGGGGTGCGGGGGACGGCTAGATTGCCTGGCCGACGCCTCAACCGACGGAGCTCCGTGTGCCCGACGAGATGTCGCGGAAGACCCGCATTGGCCGCGCGGCCGCCACGCTCGGCCTCCTGCTCGTCATCGCCCGAGTGGCGCTCGAGATCTTCGACTTGCCGGGGTCCGGGAGCAACACCCTGATCTTTGCCGGCGTCGTGTTTGCCCTCGTGGGCGTCGCCCTCATTCAGCACGATAAGAAGACCGGCGCCTAGAAGCGGGCGCCGGTTCTGGTGGGCAACGGCTGTGGGTGGACGCCTAGCTCACTACCTCGCGCACCTGCTCGAGCACCCAGGTCAGGGTGTCGCGATCGATGACCAGGGGTGGAGCAAGGCGAATGACCTGCTCGTGGGTCTCCTTGGCCAGAATTCCCCGTTCCATGAGGCCCTCGCAGAACGTCCGCGCCGGGCCCGAGGACCGCTTGATTTCGATCCCGATCATGAGTCCTCTACCCCGCACCACGGCCACGTGCGGAGAGCGGATCTGCTGCAATTCACCCATGAACCAGCTGCCCAATTCGGCGGCGCGCTCGGCCAGCCGGTCCTCGACGAGGACGTCGAGCGCCGCCTGGGCGATGGCCGCGCCCAAGGGGTTGCCCCCGAAGGTGGATCCGTGGTCGCCGGGGGCGAACACATCCATGACCTCGGCGTCGGCGAGCATGGCCGACACGGGATAGAACCCGCCGCTCAAGGCCTTGCCGACCATGACCACGTCCGCGCGGACGCCCTCCCACTCGCAACAGAACAGCTTCCCGGTGCGCCCGAGGCCGGTTTGAATCTCGTCGGCCATGAAGAGCACGTGTCGGTCTCGGCAGAGCGCCGCCGCCGCCTCGAGGTAGCCGGCCGGTGGGACGATCACCCCGCCTTCGCCCTGCAGGGGTTCCACCAAGAACGCGGCCGTATTGGGGGTGATCGCCGCTCGGAGCGCATCGATATCACCGTATGGAATGAGGGTGAAGCCCGGCGTGGGTGGTCCAAAGTCACCCCGCGACCCCGGATCGGTCGAGAACGAGATGATGGTTGTGGTTCGGCCGTGGAAGTTGTTTTCACAGACGATGATGTCCGCCTGCTCCCGGGGGATGCCCTTGATTCGATATCCCCAGCGGCGCGCGGCCTTGATGGCCGTCTCCACCGCCTCAGCGCCGGTATTCATGGGCAGGGCCTTCTGGTAGCCCGTGAGTTCGCACAGCTGCTTCAGGAAGGGCCCCATCTGGTCGTTGTGAAAGGCCCGTGAGGTAAGCGTCAGGCGTTCGAGCTGTTCCCGCGCCGCCGCCAAGATTGCGGGATGGCGGTGTCCCTGGTTGACGGCCGAGTACGCCGCGAGACAGTCGAGGTACTTCTTGCCTTCGATATCCCATACCCACACGCCCTCGCCCCGTGCCAGCACGATCGGGAGCGGGTGGTAATTGTGCGCGCCGAAGCGCTCGGCTTCCTCGATGAAGCTTTCCGTTGCTGTAATGTCGGTCGGTGTCGTCATGGTCAGGACCCAGCAGGAGAATGAGCAGGCCGCGCCGCACGTGGTTTCGGCGTCCGGCGCCGCTCGAGTATGGACTGTGCCTCGCGAAGCTCGCGGGCGACTTCGGACGGCGCAGTCGACCCATAGGTCTTCTTGGACTCTATACTGCCTTGCGGCGTTAGCAAGGCACGGTCAAGACCGCCTGCCCCGATCGCGTCGAGTTCCTGGTCGGTGGTTTGGGCCAGACCGCGGCCGTCGGCCTCGAGCGCCCGGACCAGTTGTCCAACGCTCCGGTGCGCCTCTCGGAACGGGATCCCGCGCCGCACCAATTCTTCTGCGAGGTCAATAGCGGTGGAATAATCCAGGCCCACGCTTCGGGGAGGGGTGAACTCCATCGCGGCCAATGCCGCGGCCATCACCTGAGCGCATGCGTGGGTCGTGTCGACCGCGTCGAACAGCGGCTCCTTGTCCTCCTGGAGGTCGCGGTTGTAGGCCAAGGGAAGTCCCTTGAGGACCCCATGGAGGGTGACCAGGTCGCCTACCACGCGGGCAGCCTTGCCCCGCACCAGTTCGGCGATGTCCGCGTTGCGCTTCTGCGGGAGCGCTGAAGACCCGGTGGTCCAGGCGTCGCCGAGGCGGGCGGCGGCGAATTCCTCGGACGACCAGAGCACGATCTCCTCGGCCAACCGTGAGAGATGCGTCATGCTGAGCGCGCACGCCGCCACGACCTCGATCGCCCAGTCGCGGTCGGCCACGGCGTCGATGGAGTTGCCGGCAACGCCGGAGAAACCCAGCCGGGTCGCGGTGGCATGGCGGTCGAGGGGGAAGGAAGATCCCGCGCACGCACCCGCTCCGAGCGGGCATCGGTCGGCGCGGGCCGCCGCATCGCGGAGCCGTGCGACATCGCGTTCCAACGCCTCGAAGTGGGCGTGAAGGTGATGCGCGAGCAGCACGGGTTGGGCACGCTGGAGGTGGGTGTAGGCCGGGAAGATACAATCGCGGTATTCTTCGGCCTTGGCCATCAAGGCTCGTTGCACCTCGCGCAGGGAACGCTCGAGCTCGAATGCCGCTTCCTTGAGCCACAACAACACATCCGTCACCACTTGGTCGTTGCGGCTGCGACCGGCGTGAAGGCGGTATCCCGCTTCTCCACAAATCTCGACCAGGCGAGCCTCCACAGCGCTGTGGATGTCTTCGGGCACGTCATCCGATGCGGAGGCCTCGGGAGGAAAGCGGCCGTCGCGAACCTCGGCGGCGATCTGTGCCAACCCATCGAGAAGCAGCCGGTATTCGTTCTCCTTGAGCACCCCGGCATCGCGAAGCGCAGCGGCGTGCGCCTTCGACGCCGTCAGATCGAAGAGGACCAGACGGCGATCGGTCGGAAGTGATGACGAGAACTGCCGCAGGGTGGCGTCGAGGTCTCCGCCCACGCGGCCACCCCAGAGATCTGTCATACGAGGACCTCGAGCTTGGGCTTCGTTCGGACCGGGGTCGGGGGTGCTCCGGCCGCCTTGTGGTGGGCCACCCGGCTTGCCAGGCCGAACAGCTGGATGAACCCGCGGGCCGATCCATGACTGAAGGTGTCGCCATCGCCGTACGTTGCGAGCGCTTCGTCGTAGAGCGCGTTGGGCGAGCGGCGCCCGATGACCGTGGCCCGTCCGTGATGCAATCTGATCTTGACGTCTCCGGTCAGGGGCCGGGTGGCGGCGTCGACGAAGGCGTTAATGGACGTGCGAAGCGGTGAGAACCAGAGCCCGTCGTACACCAGGCGGGCCAGTTCGGCGCCGAGTGACCCCAGCATCCGTCAGGTTTCGCGATCGAGCACCAGCTGCTCGAGGGCCTGCCGCGCGGCATACAGGGTAATGGCAGCGGGGGCCTCATACACTTCTCGGGATTTGATGCCGACCACCCGATCTTCGATCATGTCGATCCGGCCGACCCCGTGCGGCGCCGCCAGGTCGGTGAGCCGGCTCAACAGCGCCACACCGTCCATCGGCGTGCCGTCGAGTGAGACGGGAATACCTGACTCGAATCCGATCGTCACCAGGGTCGCGTCTGCGGGTCCGGCGGCCGGGTCGGTGGTGAGCTGCCAGCAGTCGGCCGGCGGCTCGGCCCATGGATCTTCGAGCGGTCCTGCTTCGATGGAGACCCCCCACAGATTTTCGTCGATCGAGTAGGGCGACGACGGGGTCGCGGCCACGGGGATGTGGTGGGCGCGCGCCCACGCGATCTCTTCTTCTCGGGTGTTGAGGTCCCAGGTCCTGACAGGCGCGATGCACTCGAGGTCGGGGGCGAGGGCGCCGATGCTGACTTCGAAACGGACCTGGTCGTTGCCCTTGGCGGTGCAGCCGTGGACGATCGCATCGGCCCCGACCTCACGGGCGATCTCGACGAGGCGTTTCGCGATGAGCGGGCGGCCGAGGGCTGAGGACATCGGGTACACCCCTTGATAGAGCGCACCGGCCTTGAGCGACGGCCACAGGTACTCCGCTACGAAGTCGTCCTTCAAGTCCTCCATATAGGCGGCGCTGGCACCGCACAGGAGGGCCTTCTCCCGGACACCGATCAGCTCGCGTCGTTGACCGAGGTCGGCGGTCATCGTCACGACCTCGGCGCCGTGATGGACCTGCAACCACTTGAGCATGACGGAGGTATCGAGCCCTCCTGAATACGCGAGGACGAATTTCGGCATTGCGGTCTCGTGGAGAGGGGAAGAGAGTGCCTCGGTCAGTCGAGTCCAAGGAGACGGGCGAGGCGGCGCCTGAGTTTGGCCGTCTGCTTGGTGCGCTTGGGGTGAACCATCACCGTGTCGTCGCCGGCGATGGTGGCCAAGACCTCTGGGAGCTGGAGGGCATCGAGATACGCCGCCACCCCTTGCGCCCTTCCGGACATGGTGTGGACGGCGACCACCATCTCGTTGGCGGCGATGCTGGTCACTTCGAGGGCAGCGACCCGACGGAACCGCTCCGAGGGGGTCCCGCCGTTGCCGTTGCCGGAGGATGACGGCGGGCCCGGCCGATACCGGTACGAGTCCCCGGTCGGGACCCGCATGACCTTGAGTTCCTTGAGGTCGCGTGAGAGGGTGGATTGGGTGACCGACACATCGTGCGCTTCCAGCTCCGCGGCCAGTTCATCCTGGCTGGCGACGGGCGTGTGCTCCAGAATCTGGAGGATGAGTCGATGCCGTCTCGTCTTGTCGGGCTCTGCCACGCGGGCTCCGGTCGCGGATCGCATATATATACAGAGCGATGCATGGATATGCAAGGTCGCCGGGGGTGGCAGGCTCGAGGGTGCCCGGTCATCTTGGGCCGCGGACATGGCGAAGGAGGCCGCATGGCGATCGAGCACGTGAGCAAGGTCCCCGAGATCGAGCCCGTCTCGGGGTTTCACGGCCGGATGATCCACGGCGATCATATGACCCTGGCCGAGTGGGTCATCGACCCCGAATCCGAGATCCCCGAGCACCATCATCCCCAGGAGCAGATCGCGTACATCCTCGAAGGCGAGTTCGCGCTCACCATCGCCGGCGATACGCGAGTGCTCGGCCCCGGCTCGGTGGCGGTCATTCCGGGCAACGCTCCCCACGCCGGACGGGCCATAACGGCGTGCCGCATCGTCGATGTGTGGCACCCCGTACGCGAAGACAAGGCCCTCCGGTAGGCCAGCGGCTCGGGCGCCCTGGCGCATTTCGGTCCCGGAAGAAATACTGGGGGGCTCCACAGCAAGGGCCGGAGTGCAAGATCTTGCACGCTCGCTCCGGTTGGACTCATGCAGTTCCCGAAGGGAGAACCAGATGTTGAGAAGGAAGCACCTGACGCACATGATAGCCGGCCTCGCCATCGCCGCATGCGGTACGGACATGCCGAGCGGGCCCGACACGGCGACGATCACGCTGCCGGGCGTCACCGCGTCCGTCCAGCGGGTGGACGGAGAAATCGGACCGGGCGCGCTGTACGCCCTGTTCACCCCAAGCAACTGGAACGGCGATCTGGCCATCTACGCCCACGGGTTTGTGGACGCCGCCCTGCCGGTGGCACTTCCCACCAACGACAACATCGAAGCGTTGCGAGACGCGCTGCTCCAGCGCGGCTACGCCGTGGCGTACTCCAGTTATTCGGAGAACGGATTCGCCTTCAAGGACGGGCTCCAACGGACCAAGCAGCTTCGGGGGATTTTTCGCTCGAAGTTCGCGAAGCCCGATCGGACCTACATCATGGGCCATTCACTGGGTGGGTTCATCGCCATGGCCCTGGCCGAGCGCTATCCCAACCACTACGACGGCGCCCTGCCGATGTGCGGCGTCCTCGGTGGCTCCCGAGCCGAAGTCGACTACCTGATCAACGTTCGGGCGCTCTTCGATTTCTTCTACCCCGGGGTGCTCCCCGGTTCGGCGCTCTCCGTACCGCCCGGGGTCGATATCAACACCCAGGTCATCGGCCCCATAATCGCCGCAACGACGGCCGACCCCACGGGCGCCGGTGCGATGGCGAGCATCGACCAGACCCCGCTCGCCTTCTCGAGCGGGCCGGAGCTCGTGCAGTCGATCATCACGGCGATCGTGTTCCAGTTTCGCGGCCTGGATGATCTCATCGGCCGCACCCATGGCCACTCTCCCCTGAACAACCTCAACACGGTGTATACCAGCAGCGTGGTCCCCGCGCCGATCATGGCCGCCGTGAACGCGGGCGTGGAACGCTTCGGGAGCACCCCAGACGCCGTCAACTACCTCGAGCGCTACTACGAACCCAGCGGCGACCTCGAGATACCCATGCTGACCCTGCATGATGTTCTCGACCCGCTGGTGCCGTTCTTCCATGAGGGTCTCTATCACCAGGTCGTCGCCGCCGGCGGCAACAGCCACAACCTGGTCCAGCGGCCCTTCGCGCGGTACGGCCACTGCTCATTCACTGTCGACGAGATGGCGCAGGCCTTCGAGGAGTTGGTGGCCTGGGTCGAGCAGGGTGTGGTTCCCGCGCCCTGAACGGGTGGAGAAGACGACAGGAGCCCCACCAGGAGGGCCAGGCTGGACGCCTGGCCCTCCCCTTTTTTCGGGGATACGGTCCATGTCCTGAACTACTCACCACTGAACCACTCACCACCCGAGCATGTGCTCACCACTCGAGGGCGAACCCGGTCTTCCAGGTCGCATCTACTGGATCCACCCCGTCCGGCGGCCCGCTGTCGTAGCGCAAATTGAGCGTCATCGTGACCGAGGCGCGGCCCGTCAGCTGCAGGGCCATCCGCGCGTCCGCTAAGATCCGCGTGTCGCCAAGGTCATCGAATCGGGGCTGGACGTAGGCCGTGCCCACGAGCGCCACCCGGTCCCCTGCCGTGAACCGAGACGTGAGGTAGCTGCTCCAGCGGTGGGCCGAGGTGCGGCGGGGGTGGACCGCACCCGCCGGCACGTCGAGGTGTTCTCGCTCGAACATGTACGCGGTCGCCGCCACCACACTCCAACGAGGCCCGCCGACCAGCGGCACCCGCAGCCCGGCACCCATGAGGCCGCGAAAGAGCAGCTCGCGAGAGCGGTCGTAGTTGGCTTGGAGAAACACCTCGGGCGAGACCCGCCGATCCGTCCAATACGTTTGCCGCAGGTGGATCAACCCCTCGTTGCTGAACCGCTCGCCGCCCTCCCATCCGAAGTCGCCCGCCACCACAGCGAAGGTCTGCGTCCCCGCCGCGACCCGATCGACCCGACCACCGATCCCGATCAGCGCCAAGTCAACGTTCCCCGTCCGGAGGGTCACGTCCAGCGTGGTCGCGCCCGACCATCCGTCGGCGGCCTCCGACCGTCGCAGCCGCTCGGTGTTGACCTGGGCTGCGGCCTCCGCCGGCGCCCACCCCAGCAGACCGGCAGCGAGGACGGCCGCTGGCTGCCACCACGGCCCCAGCCGCCCGAGGAAGACTTCCCGGCTCCTGGGTGCTCCAGCAGGGAGAGATTCCCCGCTTCTCGAGTTCAGTGACCGGGAAGCGGCGAGGAGCATCGTTCTAACCTCCATCCGTTCAATCAATTAACGAAGTGCGGCCGAAGTGGTACGAACGCTGCATACGGTATTGGTCGACCAATCGCGTTCCGAACCGATAACGCAGTGAGGAGACCACCACATGAAGAGCATCATTTCGCGTTTCGCCTTTGCGGCAGTCATCCCGTTGGCCCTGACGGCCGGCGCGTCGGCGCTCCAGGCGCAAGAGGCGATGGCGGAAAGTTGTACGGCTTCGTTTTCTGCCGAAACCGTCACGATTCAGAGTGACCCGGTGATGCTGACGCTTACACTGTCGAATGCCATCGGCGACATCGAGCACGGCACGGCCGCCGAGAAGAGCGGGCTCGTGGTGACCGAAGTGACGAGCGGCGAAGAGGGCATCGCGCTCTATCTCGACACCAGCAAGGGCAAGACCGGTGAGTGGCAGCTCAGTTTTAAAGGTTCCGAAGGGGCCTGCAGTGGCATCATCAAGGTCAACGCCGCTGAGGCTACGGAAGAAAACGCACCCGAGTCGGGCGAGGGTTGAGCATAGTTACACGTCCAGGCGTAGGTGAGACTCGTGGTGCGGCGGCTGGGTCTTCGGACCCAGTCGCACTTTTTGTA
>JBFGLJ010000015.1:0-26586 GCA_041576235.1 Gemmatimonadales bacterium
CGCCCCCGCCGCCTCCACCGTTCGGGACCCAGCAATCGCCCTGACATTTGGCGGCCTGGGACACGGGGCGTGGGAGGGGGGTGGGCCCGAAATCGGACTCGACCGGCACCAGCGCCAGTACCGGGGTCGTGGGCGGCGCCTGGGGATCGAGGACCGTGCGGCGGCCGGCGAGGTCGAAGGCCACCGGCGCGTCGCTGTCGTCGAGCGCGGTCGCGACCAGCAGGTTCCGGTCGCCGGTCCAATTGGCCCGGTGGGCCGGGACCGGGAGGTACACCTCCACCGGAACCGCGGACCTCACCTCGTTCATGAGCTGTGTCTCGCTCACCTTGTTCGCGCGGGCGACGCGCCCGAGCGCACGCCGCCCCCGGCCTTCGAGGTAGGTGGTGAAGTGGAGTTTCTGCTCTACCACGGGCGAGGCGTCGAGGTCCGCCTTGAGCGCGAGCCTCACGCCGTCATCGGCGAGCGCCCGGGCGAATCGGCGCGCCAACTGCTCCAGCTTGGCCCGTTCGGCGTTGGCATCGAGGGCGGCCGCGCCCGGTGCGGGGGATCGGGGGAGGTCGGCCTCGCTCGGCGGGGTGATGTCGCCATCCGTGCAACCGAAGGCCGCCGCAAGCAGCAGTGCGGTTGGCCAGCGTTTTCCAGACATGGGTCCTCCTCGGGTTCAACCGTCCCGTCACACGGGCGTGTGTGACGGGAGCCCAAGGTAGGAGCGGCTTATGTCGGGGAAGGCACCGGATTGTTGCGGGCGGAGGCGCTTAAAACTCCATCGCCCCCATGCGCTTGAGCCCGACCCGGAGCGGGATGACCGTGGCCAGGGCACAGACGAGTACCACCACACCCATCGCCAGGACCAGCTCGGGGGTGATCCCCTCGGTCATGCCGAACTGCCGGGCCCGGAGGTACCCTGTCACCGGGATGGCTTCGACCACGATCACCAGGCCCAAGAGCGAGATGGTGGTCATCATGAACACCAGGCCGCCGAAGCTGGTGGGAATTTGGGCCGCGTTCTCGGTTTCGAACTGGGGATAGAGGGCGCCGAAGCCCAAGGCCATGGCGCTCACCGCGAGGGTGAAGAGCGTGATGGTCGCGATGCTCAAGAGCATCATGAAGCTCGATGCCTGGAGCAACGCATTGGTGGTGACGGTCAGAATGAGGGCCAGGACCAGGAGCGGAATGGTGCCGATCCAGTACTTGCTCCACATCAGCGCCCGGAGATCGAGCGGGCTCGAGCGGAGCAGCCACATCTGGCGGCCTTCGAGCGAGATGGAGGGGAAAATGAAGCGGGCCGCGATGGCGGCGAGAACGAATCCTGCCAGGCCCTGATTGAGGAAGACGACCAACGTCACCAGGAAGAACGGCACCTGCTCGCCGGAGAAGAGCTGGAGCGCCTGAATGTTGAAGAGATACACGACCAGCAGCACGGCCAGCAGGATGAGCTGGCTCCACTGGGTCGTATCTCGGAAGAACAGGCGGAGGTCCTTCAACACGAACTCGCGCTTGGAGGCGGGGAGCGCGCCGAGGAGACGGTCAGCTAGCCCCTGCCAGGCCTTGCCACGCACGAATCGATCGGCGCCTTCTTGGGCCTTCGAGAATCCCGGTAGGTAGTATTCGCGGTGCATGATGGCGCCGAAGACCACGAAGGCCCCGGCGGTTGTCCACAGTAGCAGGATCGGGAGTGGGTCGGCGACGCGAAGCAGCCAGTTCATCACCATTTCCGATGCCCATTCACTGGGGAAGAACGGGTTGGTGGGGGCGCGCAGGAGCGTGATGAAGTCGAGCAGGTTGCGGAATCCCTCGGGTCGGGCGATCTGTTCCGGCCGGATGAGCCGGAGCAGCAACACCACGCCTCCGGCCGCGCCGATGGCGATGAGGCTCAACAAGTCTCGGGTCCGGCGCGCGGGAAACACGTTGACGAGCAGCAACGTCAACGCCGATCCCAGGACCGCCGGCACCACCAGGAACGGCACCACCGCCGCCATGGCGACGAACGGGAAGAACAAGCCGCCCTCGAACACGATCCCGTACGCGGTGAAGATCGGGATCGCCACCAGGATCACCATCCACGAGGAATGGACGATGGTCTCGCCGAGCTTGGCCAAGTAGAGACGAAGCCAATCGACGGGCGCCCCGACCATCAGATCGAGGTCCTTGGCCAAGAAGAAGGTCGAAAGCGCGGTGATGAGATTGGAGAGGAGCAGGATCGCCAGGAATGCCAACAGAATGATCCCGAGCAGCTTAGCCGCGACGAGGTTACCGATATCCGCGACCCCGCGGAAGTAGCGCAAGACGCGGAAGGCGATCCCGAAGATGGCCGACCAAAACCCGAGGCCGACGAGGGTCAAGAGCAGCAAGCGAGTACTCGTGCCGGAATCGCGCCGGCGGATCCGTGAGAGCATACTCCGCCACTTTGGCGTCAGGATCGTGGTCAGGCTCGGTTGACGCGGCGGCACCTGGGACGCGGCGATGATGACGCCCATCGCTAGTCGCCCAGAATCTGGTGGAGTTCACGGACCGTGGCTCCCCCGGTGAGCCTGAGAAACAACTCCTCGAGGCTCAGCTGGTCCTCGGCTGTCTGCCGCCGCAGCTCGTCCAGAGTCCCCGAGGCGATGATGTGCCCGTGTTGGATGATGGCGATGCGATCGCACATCGCTTCCGCCACCTCGAGGGTGTGGGTACTCACCAGTATCGTGCCGCCCCCGTCGACGTATTGCCGGAACAGATCCTTGAGCAGCCGCGCGCTGCGCGGGTCCAGCCCGACCATGGGCTCATCGACCACAATGACTTGGGGCCGATGCACCAGCGCGCTCGAAATGATGAGCTTTTGGCGCATGCCGTGACTGTACGATTCCGTCAGCTCATCCTTCCACGGCGCGAGTTCGAAGAGATCGAGCAGTTCATCGATCCGGCGCTCCACGGCATCCCCGTCCTGTCCATACAGGGCGGCCACAAACCGGAGGAACTCCCCTCCGGTCAGTTTGTCGTAGACAAAGGGGCGATCCGGAATGAAGCCGAGCATGGCCTTGGCCACCAAGGGCTCTCGGTGGATGTCGTGCGAGCCGATCGTCACGGTGCCGGCGGTAGGGCGGAGAATACCCGCGATCATCCGGAGCGTGGTGGTCTTCCCGGCCCCATTGGGCCCCAGGAATCCGAACAATTCGCCCTTGGGCACCTCGAGGTCGATGTGATCGACGGCCGTGAAGTCACCGTATTGCTTCGTCAAGTTGTGAAGCCGAATCATCGCGGCGGACCTCCGGGACCGACCTGTGGTCGAAGCCGGGTAACCTGCGGGACGAGTTCGAGCGGCCGGCCGAGCCCGTCGACCGTGAGCCGGAGGCGATGGGCATCCGCCGGGACTTGGCCGTACACCGGGTCGACCGGGATCCACCCGCTGATGTACACCTCGGCCCACGCGTGGTAATGCGCGCGCTGCTCGGTCTGGAGTATGCCGGCCACCGGCCGGGCCGGGATACCCGCGGTGCCAGCCAGCGCAACGAAGGTGAGTACGATATCGTTCACGTCCCCCTCGCCCCGTTCCAGCGTGGAGCCGGCCCCCTGTGGCGCCCTGCCGCCGCCGTGAGGGGCAAGCTGCAGGTTCCGTGACACCCACCTGGCCAGCGCCTCCACCGCGGCACTGGCATCCCGGGTACCGGTCAGAATGCGGCGAGCCCGCGCCTCGACGCGCGGGTCGGCCGAGGCGAGCACGTGCGTTCCGAGGGAGCTCCAGACGGTCGAATCGCGATAGGGGATCCGGTAGCTGAGTCCGCCACGGGGCAGGGCGCTTCGTTCGATCCGGACCCGGCTCCCGATCTGTAGCTGGCCCGGACCCTCGAGGGAAAACTCGGGCCAGCCATCGGTATCGGCACGGCCCAAAACGAACTCGAACGGGGAGTCGCCGGCCGTGCCGTCATCACGCTCCTCGAGGGGGCGGGGCGGCGGGGTCCGGAAGGGGGCCCCGGCGTCGGCCAGGCCCGCGGCGGTCCGACGGGCCCGATAATTCCCACGGACGATTTCGAACGCCGACCGCTCGATCCTCACCCCAAGCGGGGACCGGGCTTCGACCACATATCCGCCCGCATCCACCCAGACGCGGCTGGGAAGCCCGCTCGCCGCCGGGCGGATATCCAGGCGCCATGCCTTGAGCGTATCGAGGCTCGCCGGCACCCACAGAGTGCTCCCCGTGTCCAGCTCGGCGCTGTCGGGCACCACGAGAATCGACTCGGCCGCCACCACGAGCTGATGGCGGCGGATCGCGAGGCCTGCCGGATCGAAGACGTCCACCTCCGCCGTCCGTCCGACCGCCATCGGGCCCTGCAGCGCGAACCAGAGCGGCACGGCCTCAGGCAAGAGCAGCGGGCCCGCGAGCGGAACCCGGAATGCTTCGGAGGCGTCTTCCGTTCCGCTGGTGAGTGAGAGTAGGAGGAGGGAGTCACCTTCCACGACCCCGTCGAGCAGATAGCTCCCGGTTTCTCCAGAGAGGCGGCTGCTGAAGTCGCGGAGGCGCAGGTCGGACGCGTAGACGCCGTTGGTCGAGAAGATCGCCCGGCGGGTCCCTTCGCCCAGCGGGAGATCGATGTCCTGGCGCGCGGTGACCCGAATCCCATCCTCGAGCGTGTCGGCCGTCGTCGAGACGATGCCGATCTGCCGATCTCGTCCCCACACGGCGTAGAATGCGGCACTCGGCGGGAAGGTGGCTACCGCCTCCGGGCGCGCCTGGCCCGGCGCCGGGAAGTACTCCCGACGGACCAGCCAGCCCAATGCGCTGAGCCAGGACGCGACGACGACGAACGCCAGCACGCCTCGTCCTAGGATGAGGTGACTCCGATCATGGCATTCACCTGGGCTCGCTGCTCCTCGTCGTCGACGACGAGGAGCAGTGTTTTTGGATAGCCGTTCTTGGCATGGCGCACGTGGTCCTGGAAGGATGCTATCAGGATCTCTACGGCCTCATGGAAGTCCAGGCCGGCCCCCACACCAAGGGGGGGGCTGGCGATGGAGCTCAGGGCCCAGTCGTCGGCGCGCTGCCACGCCGAGACCAATGCTCGCTCGATCGTCCGGCGCGCGACCGGGTGAGCCTCGGTGGTAATCACGAGGTGGATCACGAACCGGGGGGCCAAGTTTCCGCCGGTGGTCACCACGGCGGCACCGATATCGAGCCGGTCACCCATCGGATGCGATGTGGCGCCCTTTGGTCCGGCGGCGGCGTCGAGGTGGGTGGCGACGGCGGTGACCGGGGCCAGGTTCTCGGACGACGGGCGGAGCACCGCATCGGCGTCGATACGGGCAATGTCACCGATCACGACCGTGATCACTACCCGCTACACTCCAGGGCCTGGCGGTAGAAATCGGTGGCCTCGTCGGTGCGTCCCAGGCGATCGAAGATCCCGCCCATGAGCCGATAGATCTCTCCGCGTTCGGGGTCGCTCTCGGCGGCATGGGTGAGGGCGCGCATGGCCCCGTTGAGATCGCCTAGGTGCAGGAGCGCCTTGCCCAGGGCGAGGTGGGCGTCCGCGCTGGGGCAGCCCTCGGCAACCCGGCGATAGCAGTCCGCGGCTTCAGCCGGCCGACCGCGTCGCCAATAGAGGGCGCCCAGCTTCGACCACGCGTCCCAGTGATCCGGCGACAGCCGAAGCGCCCGCCTGAGATCGGTGATCCCTTCCTCCCAGTCCTGCCGCTGTGCACGAAGGGCCCCGCGTCTGACCAGCAGGGCGACGTCGTCCGGCGCGTCGGCGAGCCGACTCTCCAGGTGGGCGAGGGCACGATCGGGATCGGTCTCCGCGTCTTCGAGCCCTACCGGCGTTTTCCGCGGAGTGGGTGGCGACGCCGGTGGACCCCCGGACTCCACGACGGTCTGGTCGACGTCCTCTGCCGGCTCCTCGGCCGTCTCGGGTGCTGGATGGGCGAGGGGCTCGGTGGGAGTGGGGTGGGGGTTGGGGTAGGCCCACTGCTGCCTGAGTTTTCTCCTGCGTGCGCGACGGGAACGTCGCATTTTGCCTCCCGCGCCCTTCGAGCCGATACAGGGGTCTACCGGGGGGAACCGGGACCGCCTGGAATTCCGCCAACCTGTGGCCCCCCAAGGAGATGGGGGAGTCTTCTCGGCCCAGGGCTGCAAAATCCCCGCCAGAGTTGTTTCCGGCTGAGGGTCGCCCTACGTTTCGGGGCTATGCCTCAAGAATACCTCCAGGTCCGGGGTGCCCGCGAGCACAATCTGAAGGACATTTCGGTGTCCATTCCCCGGAACCGGTTGACGGTCATCACGGGACTCTCAGGGTCGGGCAAATCGTCGCTGGCCTTCGATACCATCTACGCCGAGGGACAGCGCAGATACGTCGAGTCCCTCTCGGCGTATGCCCGCCAATTCTTGGGTCTCATGGAGAAGCCGGATGTCGATGCGATCGAAGGGCTCTCGCCCGCCATCTCGATCGAACAGAAGACGACGGGCCACAACCCCCGCTCGACGGTGGGGACCGTCACCGAAATCTACGACTACATGCGGCTCCTCTGGGCCCGCGCCGGCGTCCCGCATTGTCCGCATGACGGAACGCCGGTCGAGCGTCAAAGCGCGACCCAGATTACCGAGAGCGTGTTGAATTGGCCCGACGGGACGCGGATCGAGATCCTGGCCCCACTGGTTCGAGGGCGCAAGGGCGAATTCCGCGACTTGTTCGAGGACATGCGAAAGCGGGGGTTTGTGCGGGTCCGGGTGGATGGCACCACCTATGATCTCGACGACGTTCCTAAACCGAATCGGCGCCAGAATCACACGATTGCGGTGCTGGTCGATCGTGTCATCGCCCGTTCGGGCGATCGCTCCCGCATCCATGACTCCATCGAAACCGCCCTTCAGGTTGCCGGGGGCGTCGTAGAGATTGTCCGGTTCGATGGGCCGCGCCGCGATGAGGGTCCCGGCGAGGCGCGGCTTTTCTCAGAGCAGTTCGCGTGCCCGACGTGCGGCCACTCTCTGGCCGAGCTCGAACCGCGTCAGTTCTCCTTCAACTCGCCCTTTGGCGTCTGCCCGGCGTGCCACGGGCTCGGCACGCGCAAGATGGTAGCGGCCGAACTCGTGCTGGGCGACCCGAGCATCTCCATTCTCGAGGGGGTCATTCTCCCATGGGGAGAGCCGAATGGCTATCTCCGCAAGGTCGTGCTTCCGACACTGGCCAAGGCGTTCGATTTCGATTTGGCCGCTCCATGGTCCGCGCATTCGGAGGAGGCCATCCACGCGCTTCTTCACGGCGTTCCGGATCGGGTCCTCGAGTTCACGGTGACGAAGGGCAAGCGGCGGGAATCGTACGAGAGTGCGTGGGAGGGTGTCCTCGAGAATGTGGAGCGACGGTATCAGGAGACCTCGAGCGACTCGGTGCGATCCTCCCTCGACGCATACATGGTGGAGCAGCCGTGCCCCGAGTGTCACGGGATGCGCCTGCGTCCCGAGAGCCTCTCCGTCCTGCTTCACGGAGCGAGCATCGGCGAGATCGTCGAAATGTCCATCGACGGGGCGCTCGGCTTCTTTGCCGCGGTTCCCGTGCGGGGAAACGGGACAGCCGGGCTCGACCCCGACGTCGCCGGCCCGATCCTCAAGGAAGTGTGCGACCGGCTGCGCTTCCTCAAGAACGTTGGACTGGATTACCTGACCTTGGGACGGTCGGCCGGCTCGCTGTCGGGCGGTGAGGCCCAACGCATCCGCCTCGCGACCCAGATAGGGTCCCGGCTGGTAGGCGTACTGTACATCCTCGATGAGCCGAGCATCGGACTCCACCACCGAGACAACGACCGTCTGCTCGGAACCCTGCGCGAGCTTCGCGATCTCGGGAACACCGTCATCGTGGTCGAGCACGATGCCGATACCATTGGGGCCGCGGACCACGTGATCGACCTTGGTCCTCGGGCGGGACGGCTCGGGGGGGAAGTGGTGGCCGAAGGAACGTTCGACGAGCTCCTGGGGCACGCGGGGTCCCTCACCGCGCGGTACCTGCGTGGCGATCTCCGCATCCCTGTTCCGTCCGGCCGCCGACAGCCGGCGGCTGGAAAGGGCCTGCGCGTGGTGGGGGCACGCGAGAACAATTTGAAAGATGTCGAGGTCGAATTCCCGCTCGGTCTCCTGACCGCGGTGACGGGGGTCTCGGGCTCGGGCAAGTCGAGCCTAGTCACCGACATTCTCTATCGCGCGCTGGCCCGCCAATTCTATCGGGCGAAGACGGTTCCCGGCGCCCACACCCGGATCGAAGGACTCGACGAGCTGGACAAGGTCATCGAAATCGACCAGAGCCCGATCGGGCGAACGCCTCGCTCCAACCCTGCCACCTACACCGGGCTCTTCACACCCATCCGGGAGCTCTTCAGCGCGCTGCCGGAGGCCAAAATGCGCGGCTATGGCCCCGGGCGGTTCTCGTTCAACGTGAAGGGAGGCCGGTGCGAGGCCTGTCAGGGCGACGGACTCGTGAAAATCGAGATGCATTTTCTTCCCGACGTCTACGTCCCGTGTGAGGTGTGCAAGGGCCGGCGCTACAACCGCGAGACCCTCGAGGTGCGGTACAAGGGCCGGAGCATCGCCGACGTGCTCGACCTCACCGTCGCCGACGCGCTCGAGTTCTTCAGCAACCAGCGGCGCATCGCGCTCCGCCTCGAAGTCCTAAACGACGTCGGGTTGGGATATATCCACCTTGGCCAATCGGCCACGACGCTCTCCGGGGGAGAGGCCCAACGGGTCAAGTTGGCCAGCGAGCTGGCCAAGCGTGACACGGGCCGGACCCTCTATATCCTCGACGAACCCACAACGGGATTGCATTTCGAAGATGTGCGGCTCTTGCTCGAAGTGCTGCATCGTCTCGTCGACAAGGGCAATAGTGTGATTGTGATCGAGCACAACATGGAAGTCATCAAGACCGCCGATTGGATCATCGACCTCGGCCCCGAGGGCGGCGATGCCGGTGGCCGCGTCGTCGCCGAGGGGCCGCCCGAGGTCGTCGCCGCGGTCGAAGCCTCGTACACGGGGCGTCACTTGGTACAGGTATTGGCTGTGGCCGCGTCGCCCGGCCCCACACCGGTTCGCGCGTAGCACCGATAATGATCCGTCGATATGTTTCCCTCTCTCGTTCCCCCAGCCTGGCAGGTATCGCCGTGATTCGGCCGTTCTTCCTTTCCATCTTTGTGCTTGCGGCTCCCGCGGTCGTGGGGCAGCACTCCCTGTCCGCCCAGGAGATTGACTCGACCCTGCTCTCCATCGACCGCGTGTTTCACTCGGGGGAGTTTCGGTCTGAGTCATTCGGACCCGCACAGTGGCTCCGGAACGGGACCGCCTACACCACGCTCGAGCCGGCTGTCGCAGGCCCAGGACGCGACATCATCGAGTACGACACGCGGACCGGCGCCAGGGCGGTGCTCGTCTCCGCCGCCGCGATCACCCCGCCGGGCGACAGTGTTCCCTTGGGCATCGAGGACTACCAGTGGTCGCATGACCTGGAACTGGTGTTGATATTCACCAACACGGAGCGGGTGTGGCGCACCAACACCCGAGGCGACTATTGGGTGCTCGAGCGTGCCAGCGGACGGCTCCGCAAGCTGGGTGGGCAGGCCGCACCGTCGACGCTCATGTTCGCCAAGTTCTCGCCCGATGGACGGCGGGTAGGCTACGTGCGCGAGAACAATCTCTACATCGAGGACCTCCGCACCGGCGCCATCACGCAGCTCACCGACGATGGGTCTCGCACCATCATCAATGGGACCTTCGATTGGGTGTACGAGGAGGAACTGGATCTTCAGGATGGGTGGCGGTGGAGTCCGGACGGCCGGGCCATCGCCTACTGGCAGCTCGACGCGGCGGGCGTAAGGGAATTCGACCTCATCAACAATACCGATTCCCTCTATTCCAAAGTCTTTCCTGTGCAGTACCCGAAGGCGGGAGAGACCAACTCCGCGGCCCGGATCGGGGTGGTTCGCGACTCCGGGGGCGAGACTCGGTGGCTATCGATCCCCGGCGATCCCAGGAACAACTACCTGGCGAGAATGGAGTGGGCCGCGAATCCTGAGGAGTTGGTGATCCAGCAGCTCAACCGTCTGCAAAACACCAACACACTCTGGCTCGCGCACGTGGCTACGGGTGAGGTGTCGTCCATTCTGGTCGACCGGGACAGCGCCTGGGTCGAGGTGGTCGATGATCTCGTCTGGCTGAATGATGGCACCCGATTCGTGTGGGTCAGCGAACGAGACGGCTGGACCCATGTCTACACGGTGGCTCGGAACGGCTCTTCCGCTTCGTTGGTGACGCCCGGGGACTTCGACGTCTTGGATGTGCTCGGTGTCGACAAGGACGAGGAATGGCTCTATTACGTGGCCTCGCCCCACGACCCGAGTCAGCGCTACTTGTATCGGGCGCGCCTCGACGGCAGCGGGACGGTGGAGCGACTCACGCCCGCACAGGAAGGCAGCCACGCCTACACCATCAGTCCCAACCGGCGCTGGGCATTTCATACGTACTCGAGCTTCAATACCCCGCCCGTCATGACCTTGGTGCGACTGCCGCATCACGATCCCGTCCGGGTGCTGATCCACAACCAGGAGCTGCGGCAGCGCGTCGACGCCCTCCGCCGAGGACCGCACGAGTTTTTCAATGTGGACATTGGACAGGATGTTCGGCTGAACGGGTGGATCATGAAGCCGCCCGGGTTCGATCCGGGCCGGCAGTACCCCATCCTGTTCTACGTCTACGGTGGGCCGGGCTCACAAACGGTGCTGGATAGGTGGGGCGGGTCGCGCTACTTGTGGCACCTCTTGCTGACCCAGCGCGGCATCCTCGTCGCCAGCGTCGACAACCGGGGCACCGGAGCCAGGGGGAGGGACTGGCGCAAGATCGTCTATGGGCAGCTCGGCGTGGTGGAAACCCAGGACCAGGCTGCCGCCGCGCGGGCCATAGGCCGGTGGCCCTACGTCGACAGTACGAGGATGGGCATGTGGGGGTGGAGTTACGGCGGCTTCATGAGCCTCAACACCCTGTTCCAGCACCCAGATGTGTTAACGACGGCCGTGGTGGTTGCACCCGTCACCCACTGGAAGTTCTACGATACCATCTACACCGAGCGCTATAACGGGCTGCCCCAAGACAATCGAGCGGGGTATGACCGAGGCTCCCCGCTCACGTATGTCGACAAGATGCAAGGCAACTTGCTCCTCGTCCACGGAACCGGCGATGACAACGTCCATCATCAGAACACCGAAGCACTGATCGATGCGTTGGTCGCCGCCAACAAGCAGTTTTCGCTGATGACCTATCCGAATCGCACCCACGGGATCTTCGGCGGAAACACCCGACGCCATCTGTTCGACTTGCTCACCCGGTACATCCTCGAGCATCTGACCCCGAATGGAAGCGCGGATCTGGCGGATGCGACGGGTGGTGGAGAGGAGAATCAAACCGAGCGGAGCAACACGCGAGCCGACGGGCGGTAGCCTCGCGCCGGGGTGGAGCAGGCCCTAGATTGTCATGGAGCCTACCATCCGGGAGGTGACCATGACGTACCAAGAAATCGTCGCCCTCCTCGGCTACGCCGGGGGCAACGAACAAGCCGTCCGGATCACCACCACGAACCGAACCGAAGTCGTTGGCGTTCCGACCAGCCTCGATACGCATGTCACCGCGCACGAGGTCTATCTGCGGCCAACGGGAGATGTCGACACCGAGATCGCCGTGTCCCTCGGCGCCATTTCCGAGGTGGAACTCATGTGACACCCGGGTGGCCCTCGGCCCCCACCGACCCCCGTCTGACCGGAGTTGCGGCGCGGGACCCCGGCCTATTAAGGAAGAGCCGGGGCGTTCCGACCTGAAACAAATTCCCGTCGGCGGCCGTATTGGCCCGGGACAGCAGGAAGGGCCGGCCGCCATGGCATCGAGGGCATCCAATGGAAGGCGTTCTCGCCATCATCTTCATCTTCGGGGGCGGCACCTTGTTCCTGCTCTCGGTGAGCCCCGTGGGGAAGGCGTTCGCCGAGCGCCTCCGCGGGAAACAGCCGCTGCAGCATGATCCAGAACTGCTCGCCGAGCTCGACGATCTTCGAGCGGAAGTGGCCGAGCTCCACGAGCGGGTCGACTTCGCCGAACGCCTGTTGGCGCGAAACAACGAGCCCGGAAAGCTGGCGAGCGGAGACTAACAGGTGTTGACCGTGTCCCAAGTGGTCGAGGTCCCGGCTCAGGTCCCAGTGGTAGTAGGCTCGGGTCCGCCGAATGAGGTGATCGCCGCCGTGGTGATCGTGGCGATCGTCGTGGCCGGAGCGGTGCTGTGGCCCATCGTTCGAGCCTGGGCCCGCCGCATCGAAGGGAAGAGCGGCGGGGTCGACCCGGCGCGGGTGGAGGATCTCGAGGCGAGAGTGGGGGAGCTGGAGCAGCGGCAACCAGAGATCGCCGAGCTGGCCGAGCGCGTGGATTTTGCGGAGCGGATGCTGACGAGACAGATGGACCACGCAAAGCTGGGAGGCGGGCCAGAGGATCCAGGCGGGCCGGGCGGGCCGGCCGCCGCGCCATGACCGGCGTCCGGCGAGACGCGGTCGATGGAGGCGGGGGTCGTGAATTGAAGGAACGGGTGGGTTTTGCCGAGCGCCTGTTGGCAAGAGAGACGGACGTCCATCGGCTCGCCCGAGGAGAGTTGTAGAGGCGCTGCCCGCGCCCGACGCTCGGGTGGCGCTCGTGGTGAGAGCGCTTACATTTCCCGGTCGCGAGAAGAGCGATCGGGTGTCAACGCCGTCAACCGAGGTTGGCCGCATGATTACGAAGGATGAGATTCAGTCGTACATAGATCGACTGGAGGGCAGTACGCTCTCCTCGACCGAAGTCGAACCCGGCCTCTGGGTGGTCCAGACGGCCGAGGAGACCGAGGTGGTCGTGCACTATGCGCCGCCGGTGGTGATACTCCGGGTTCGTGTCATGGAGCTTCCCGCCGAGGAGCCTCGGCGCTCGGAACTTTACCGGCAGCTTCTCGAGTTCAATGCCAGTGAACTCGTCCACGGGTCCTACGGACTCGAGGGTGACCACATCGTGTTGACCGATACGCTCGAACTCGAGAATCTGGGGTACAGTGAGTTCGAGTCGAGCTTCGATTCGATGACTCTCGCGCTGGCGTCGCACGTAGGCGCCCTAGCGGCTTTCCGGGAAAGGTAGCGCGTCATGGGGTTCTTTGACCGAATCTCGCAGCTTCTCCGGTCGAACATCAACGACTTGATCAGCCGGGCGGAAAACCCGGAGAAGATGCTCAATCAAATGATTCTCGACATGAAGAGCCAGTTGGCCAAAGCGAAGCAGCAGGTGGCCTCGGCGATCGCTGACGAGAAGAAGCTCCGGGCCGACGCCGAGTCGTCTCGCAAACAGGCCGAGGACTGGGAGCGCCGCGCCATGCTGGCCGTGCAGGAAGGCCGGGACGACTTGGCCAAGCAGGCGCTGATGCGGTTCAACGAGCACATGCAAGGCGCCCAGCAACTGCACGAGACCTGGCAGCGTCAAAAGGCCGAGACCGAGGCCCTCAAGAATTCACTTCGCCAGCTCAACGACAAGATCGAAGAGGCCAAGCGAAAGAAGAACATCCTCATCGCCAGAGCAAAGCGAGCCGAGGCACAACAGCGCATTCAAGAAACCATGGCCGGTCTCTCGGACAAGAGCGCCTTCGAGTCCTTCGAGCGGATGGCAGAGAAGATCGAAGCCACTGAGCGGAAGGCCCTCGCCGCCGCCGAGCTCAACGCCGAATTCGAGGGTGATGACCTCGATGATCAGTTCATGGCCCTAGAGTACCACGGCAACGCCGATCAGCAGCTGCTCGAGCTCAAGGAGAAAATGGGACTGCTTGGGGCTGGAAGCGGTGAGGCCGCCAAGCAACTCGAGGCCGGCGACGGCGACGTCGAGGACGCCGAGGTGGTGGAAGACGAGGAGGCCTAGGCGGGACTCCCGCCGCCGCGCAGATCCGAGAGGCCGCCCCGTCCGAGGGCGGCCTCGGTATTTTTAAGACGAGATGATGAACACATCGCTGCCCTCACCGCGCTATCTGGTTCTCGCCGACGGCGCCTTCGGGCCCATGACGTCGAAGACGGCCAACGCGATCATTCGCTACCAAGCCGAGCTGGTGGTGGCGGTGGTGGACCGGGCACATGCCGGCAAGACCGCCCAGGACATCCTCGGATTCGGAGGCGCCATCCCCGTGGTTGAATCGATGACCGAGGGGCTCGCAGGCAAGCCGGACGCCGTCCTCATCGGGATCGCCCCTGTGGGCGGACAGCTGCCGGAGGAGTGGCGCCGGTGGCTTCTCGAGGCCATCGACGCTGGGTGCGATATCTGGAGCGGGCTTCACACCTTCATCGGCGACGACCCTGCCCTGGCCGAGCGGGCCCAGCGCGCGGGCGTCAGGATTCACGATGTCCGCCGACCGCCGGCCGGCCTTCCGGTGGCCTCCGGTCGCGCGCGGCTCCTGGATCCGTTCGTGGTGCTGACGGTTGGAACCGATTGCAACGTGGGCAAGATGACCAGCCAGCTCGAAGTGGTCCGCGTCCTCAACGCCAGCGGGGGAGGCGTGCGCACGCGGTTCGTGCCAACCGGACAAACCGGCATCTTCCTCGAGGGGTGGGGCATCGCGGTCGATGCGGTGGTGGCCGATTTCATCGCCGGCGCGGCCGAACAACTCACGCTCGAGGGCAGCAAGGACGCCGATATCGTGATGGTCGAGGGGCAGGGCAGCATCAACCACCCGGGATACTCCGGCGTTGCTCTGGGCCTCCTTCACGGGGCCTGCCCGGACGCACTCCTCCTCTGCCACGAGGCGGGGCGGCGATACATCGGCGAATTCCGGAAGGACACCGCGTTCCCGCTCCCGCCACTTGGGACCTACATCGACTGGTACGAATCCCTGGCAGCCCCGGTGCATCCCGCCCGCGTGGTGGCTATTGCCCTCAATACCCAAGGTCTGGACCACGAGCGCGCGATCCTGGCGTGCGAGGATGCGGTGCGGGAGACCGGCCTTCCCGCCACCGACCCGATTCGCTTCGATGCCACCCCGCTCGCCACAGCGATCTTGGACGCTCGCGCTGCCTACCTCGCCGGCCGGGCCCGGCGCGCACCGACGGGGTAACGCAAACGCCCGGCCGAAGCCGGGCGTCTGTGGTGGAAGGTGGTCCCGCGTCAGCTCTGGTTACGCCTTGGCCGCGGACTTCTTCGGGGTCTTCTCCACTGGGTATCCCCGCTCCAGCCAGTCGACCATGCCTCCGAATACCAGCGACGCGTCCTTCTCAGCACGTCGGAGCACCGACGCGACGTATGCGCTTCGAACCTGGTCGCCGCAGACCAAGGCCATCGGCTTGTCGTTCGGCGCCGCCTGCATGGCCTCCCACGGGTCGGTCCACTCGAGCGACTCGGCGCCCGGAATGTGCCCGAACCGGAACTCGAACCCCTCGCGGGTGTCGATGACCCGGTAGGCATCGAGCCGCGCCTTGAGCTCGTCGACGGTCAACAGCGGCAGGCTTGCCGTGGGTAATCCGTCGGCCTTCCATTGCTTGAGCCCGCCCTCCAGGTGCCCCAGGACGGTGAATCCGGCCTTCTGCAGGATGCCTACGGCCACCTTCGCGATGGGTTCCGGCTCGGCGTGCACGATGTAGGACATCCCCTTGGGGAGGGACATCTCGGCCCGCTCCGCCAGGTCGGCCCGGTTGAACTGGAAGTTGACCGCCCCGGGCACGTGCTCCTTGGCGAACGGCTTGGGCGGGCGCATGTCCAACACCGCGACATCCTGACCCATGGCCGCGTGAATCTCGTGGGGCTTCATACCGCTGCCGCTCCTTTGATCTGGTCCCGGGAGATGAGGCCCAGGTTGTAGGACTTGATGCCCTCATAGTCAGCTGGGAAGGGCTTGGCCGTTTCCTTGACGAATCGCGCGAACGCCTCCGGCGTCTCCTGGCGCATGGCCAGGTTGAAGCGCTTCTCGAAGGCGATGGTCGAGGTCGCCTTGCCGCTCATGTTCACGCCGCCGCAGGTGGACCCGCCGTAGTGGCACGGGTAGATCTCGACATGGTCGGGCAAGGTGAACAGCCGCTCGGCGACGCTGCGATAGAGCGTGGCGGCTCGGGTCTCCTCGTCCATCACGTCCAGGGCCTCCTCGCCGAGCAGCAGATCGGGGCGGCCTACATCGCCCACGAATAGGGCGTCGCCGGTCAGGACGCACCACGGCTCCTCGGACCGGGCCGTGTCGGTCACCACGAACGCGGTGTGCTCCGGCGTATGGCCCGGCGTATGAAGCGCCGTGATCCGCACCCCCCCGATCGTGAACACGTGCCCGTCGGCGAACGGCGTGAAGTCGTACTTCACGAGCCCGGTCGCCGACTCGTGGAGGTAGTGGGGGACGTCGTTCATCTCCGCCAGTTCGCGGGCCGAGGAGATGTAGTCGGCGTGGACGTGGGTTTCGAGCACCCCGACGATCGTGAGACCCAGGTCGGCCGCTTCGAGCACATATGATTCCGCCCCGAGGTCGTCGATGGGATCGATGATGACCGCCTCTTTGGCCCGCGGGCACCCGATCAGGTAAGACGCCTGGGCCAGCGGCTCGTATCGGTATTGTTTCATGATCATGGCTCAGTCCTCTTCCTCCACTTTGCGCACGAAGAACACGAACACTCCGTCTTCCTCGTGCCATTCGAGCAGCTCATTGCCCGTGTCCTCGGCCCAGGCGGGGAAATCGGCGATGGCCCCGCGGTCGGTCGCCAGGATCTTCAGGACCTGGCCGTCCTCGAGGGTCCGGATGTGCTTCCCGGCCTTCACCACCGGCATGGGACAGAGCAGGTTCCGGGCGTCGAGCACGGCGTCTTCGTGAATCTGCGGCATGGACGTCAATCCTCGTCAGGGTTAAATGAATAGCGTCAGGTGCGACTTTCGGGCTTCCGACAGGAACGCGGCGGCGCCGCCAAACTCCACACCGTCGATGAAGTCATCCTGGGTGTACCCGAATACGTCCATGGTCATCTGGCAGGCGATCAGCTTCACCTCCGATTCCACGGCGACATCGAGCAGTTCGCGGATCGAGGCAACGTGCTTCTTGGAGAACTTCGATTTCATCATTCCCGTTGCCATGGACGTCATGCCGGGCAGCGACGTGAGGATATCGGGCATCGGCACCGGCATGGGCATCGCAGGATTCCCAACCGGAGTGACCTTGAGGAGGCGCTCGAAGTCCTTGTGGATGACGTTGAGCCCGTAGAACGTGAAGAAGACCGACACGTCCATCCCGGTCGCGGCGGACGCCGTCGCCAGAATGAGCGGCGGGTACGCCCAGTCCAGCGTTCCCTTCGACGAGATGATGCAGGCCTTCTTGCGGGCGGGGTCCTTCTTGAAGGCCCGTTGTACCTCCTCGCGGACGATCGCGCGAACGGTCTCTTCGGTGAGCGCGTTGGGTTGGGTCTCCAGCATGGGGGCCACCTGGGTGAGGGTCGAGAAGGAGTCAGTGACCTGAGGTCACGTCGCCTCCGAGCGATCAGGAAGATCGTATCGCCGAATGCAGTTGAGAATAGACGTTACCTTGGGCTCGGTGATCCGATAAAAAACATTGGTCCCCTCGCGCCGGGAATCGACGATGCCCCGGGCGCGAAGCGAGCCGAGATGCTGGGACACGGCGGCCTGGGTGGCTCCCGAGTACTCCTGGAGCTCCCATACGGCGCGTTCGCCCGTCTCCAGTGACTCGAGGAGTCTGAGCCGGAGCGGGTGGCCGAGACACTTGATCACCTCGGCGGCGCGGGCCAGCACGTCGGATTCGAGGGCCACAGACGCCGCGCCGTGGGTGGATTGGGGGCGGGTGTCGCTCATGGTGGCATCGCCTGCCTTCGGGGGGGTGTTATATTAAAACATATGAATATGGCAGTATATTGATGTCAAGCGGCCCGCGCAAGCCCCAATCCCCGCCGGAGCAGGTGTGAGCCACGGTCCCACCGCATCCGCACCCCGCGCCGGCCTCCCGGACCTGCTCGCTGGCCTGAGCGTGGCGATGGTCTTGATCCCCCAGTCCCTGGCCTACGCCGAGCTGGCTGGGATGCCTGCCTACTACGGGCTCTATGCCGCCATCCTGCCGCCCATCGCGGCAGCGTTCTTTGCCTCCTCTCCCTACCTCCAAACCGGCCCCGTGGCCATGACGAGCCTGCTTACCTTCGGTGCGCTCACGGTCCTGGCACCCGCTCGCACCCCGGAGTACATGGCTATGGCCGCGCTGTTGGCCCTGTCGGTGGGCGTGGTCCGGGCCGTCTTTGGACTGACCAAGATCGGCTGGGTCGCGTACATGATGTCCCAGCCGGTCTTGCGCGGGTTCACCACCGCCGCCGCCCTTCTGATCGTGGCCTCCCAACTCCCGACGGCCTTGGGCCTGGCGGATGCATCGGGCAGCGGCCTGCTCGGCCGCGCGTGGTGGGCCCTCACCCACGGTTCCAGGTGGGAAGGCGCGTCCCTGGTCCTGAGCATCCTCACCGTGGGCCTGGTGCTGGGCGGGCGCCGCCTCCATCCCCTGTTCCCCGGTGTGCTGGTGGCCGTGCTCCTAGGCCTCGGCTACAGTCTCCTCGCCGGGTATCCTGGGCCGGTGGTCGGGACGATCCCGTCCGGCCTGCCACCATTCTCGCTCGACCTCCCGTGGGAGTCGCTCCCGAGCCTCGCGGTGCCCGCCATCGTGATCGCCCTGGTCGGATTCGCCGAGCCGGCAGCCATCGCTAGGATCTTCGCCGCCCAGGACCGCCGCCCCTGGAGCCCCGATCGTGAGTTCGTGAGCCAGGGTGTCGCCAACCTGGCTTCCGGTCTCTCCGGCGCCTTCCCCGTGGGCGGCTCGTTCTCCCGAAGCTCGGTGAATCGGCTGGCGGGCGGCAAAACCAAATGGAGCGGCGCCGTGACCGGTGTGGCGGTGTTGCTGTTCCTGCCGGTGGCCGGTATCCTCGGTCCGCTGCCCCGCGCCGTCCTCGGCGCCATCGTCATCGCGGCGGTGCTCAAGCTGATCAACGTGCGGCAGTTGGTTCGACTGGTGCGTTTCTCCTACCCGCAGGCGATGATCGCGTGGGTCACGTTCGCTGCCACCCTTCTCTTGGCTCCGCGAATCGAGCGGGGGGTACTGATCGGCATCGGCCTCGCCATCCTCGTGCATCTGTGGCGAGAACTCGCGGTCCACATCCAGACCGATTTCGCGGACGATACGCTTCGCTTCACTCCGCATGGGGTGCTGTTCTTTGCGTCGGCGCCGGGTCTCGACGAGGCGGTCATCAACGAGGTGGCCGCGCATCCGACGGCCGAGCGGCTGGTCATCGATCTCGGCCAACTGGGCCGGATCGATTACACCGGGGCGCTTGCGCTTCAAGACGCCATCACCGATGCCGAGGAGGCCGGGCTCGCGGTTAGCATCGTCGGGGTCCCTCCGCAGGCGCGTCGGATCCTGGCCAAGGTGTTCGGCGACGCCAGCCCGTACCTCGGCGGGCGGGGGCGTTGACGACGAGGGCGCGGGAGCCCGTGGCGCCCGCGCCCACCGCTTTCCGTGAAAACTCCCCCTACGCCGTACGGCCTACCTCCTAGATGCTCCCCCGGGTGGCGAAGCTAAACTGAATGAGGAAAGAATCCTCCCTGAGTTCGTTGGTGACCGTGGTGCCGGGAATGGCGCCAAAGGGGTTCAAGAATGTACCGGTGCCGCTATTGCCGAAGGCATGATAGTAGGCGGCACTGACCTCGAACCGCCGGGTGGGTCGGATCCCAATCCCCACGGTGAGGTGATGCTGGACGATGCCTGGCGCCGGCGTATTAATGAAAGAGAGGGAATCCGGAATCGGATTCTCGCTCCAATTGTAGCCGGCCCGCAGCGAGACACGGTCGTTCGCCCGGTACTGCGCGCCCACGTGAATGGAGGCGATGTTCTCCCACCCGAACGCCTTGACGGAGCCGTCGGTGTTGAAGACCCCAGGACCCTCGATGTCGAACCCATCGGCGGTCTCGTAAAAGATGTACCGGAAGTCCCCTGCCAGAAGCAGGTTCGGCGCCGGAGAGACGGCCACGCCCGCCGCGGCAAACATGGGCATGTCGAGGTTGAAGGTGATGGTTCGCGGCGTGCCGAAATTGGGCAGGTTCGGGTTCGCAAAGGTGGTGTTGAACTCGAAGTCCTCGAACCACTGCGGGGTCTGGAACGACGCCCCGATGGAGATCATGTCGTTCACGTTGTAGATGGCGCCAACCTGCGCGCCGAAACCGAAGGCCCCATCGGCGGCGGCACCGGACGAGAAGAACGCCCGGTCATCCTGCGTTCCCGGCGTCCCGTCCGGGCCCGGATCGACCGCCGGGGCGCCAACCGGCAACGGGTCGACGGCGAGAGACGCCCAGTTCACGATGCCGGAGATCCCAAGCCAGAATTTCTCCGTCGCAGCAAAGGCCACCGTGGGCGACAGCTTGATCAGGCCGTAGTTGCTATAGATCTGGCCGAAGCCGAACGGCCGCGGGGCCAGGATCGGGTTGCTGGTGCTGGCGGGGTAGTCGACCCCAAAGCCTCCGATGGCAAGGCCCCCGACACCCAGCGCCACCTTCTCGTTGTTGAGCTTGGTGCTGAAGCCCATAGCCGGGATCGGGACGAAATCGCTCTTGCTGGTCGTTGTCCCGCTGCCGAACCCAATCGCGGTGGCGTCACTGCTCACCGTGCGATCTGGCTTGAACATTTCGAACCCGAACTCGACCCGTGTCCCGTCAAAGGCCATGAGTCCGGCGGGGTTCAGGTAATAGGCGGCGAGGAGGCTCTGTGGCCGGGCGACCCCGGCGCCGCCCATCGCCGAATTGATCGCGCCAACCCCATGCAAGAAATATCCGTCCGTGGCGTAGGCCGCCGAAACCGGGAACGCCAGCAAACAAGCAAGGGTCGCACAGGTGACCAGACAGGTTCTTCGCATTTCGCGCTCCGTACCGATGGACTCACTCTCCATCTCTTTCGTGGGCACCCCGCATCGTCGTCAAATGGAGAGATGGCGATTCGATTATACCCACGGTCATCTGAAGCAATTGTCAGTTTTTTCGTAAATGCGCCTTCATGTTCTTGTGTGCAGGAATGCGCAGGTTATTCTTTCATCAGCATCGGCCCAGGAGTCCCATTCGGGCGAGACCCCCCTGACGGAGCGCTGCGATGCCAGGCAGAGCGGTAGTGGAGGTTGAACCCGGACAAGCCAAATGGGCCAAGGTCATCGACCACACCCGATGCATCGGCTGTCATGCCTGCAGCACCGCCTGTAAGTCCGAAAACGAAGTCCCTCTTTCCGTCAACCGCACCTACGTCAAGTACGTGGACGTCGGGACCTTTCCCCAGGCCCGCCGTGCCTTCCAGGTGACCCGCTGCAATCAGTGCGAGAAGCCGCCCTGCGTCACCGCCTGTCCCACCCGCGCCATGCACCGGCGTCCCGACGGTATCGTCGATTTCGACAAGTCGATCTGTATTGGATGCAAGGCATGCATCGCGGCCTGTCCCTACGATGCGATCTTCATCAATCCCGAAGACCACTCCGCCGAGAAGTGCAACTTCTGCGCGCACCGCCTCGACATGGGTCTCGAGCCCGCCTGCGTGGTGGTGTGCCCCACCGAGGCCATCATGGTCGGCGACCTGAACGACGGCGCCTCGCGGGTCGCCCGCATGGTGAAACGCGACCCGGTGCTGGTGCGCCGGCCCGAGAAGGACACCCAGCCCAAGCTCTTCTATAAGGGAGCGCACCAGGCCACGCTCGACCCCATCGCCGCCCGCCGCCCCGGCGGAGGGCTCTTCATGTGGAGCGAGCAACCCACCGGCGCCCATGCCGTGACGTCCGGCCATCCCGACCACGCCAACAGCTCGGCGGCCGCGCTCTTGTCATACGACGTGGCCCATTCGGCACCCTGGGACTGGCGGGTGAGCCTCTACACCTGGACCAAAGGCATCGCCGCCGGCGCCTATCTGCTTCCGCTGGCGCTGGTCTGGTTCGGCGCCATCCCGCCCGAGAGCGCGCTGTGGCAGTGGGTGGCGCCGGTGCTGGCGGGTGTGTTCCTGGGACTCACGGGGCTGCTGCTCATTTGGGACCTCGAACACCCCGAGCGCTTCTACTACCTCTTTACCCACGCCCAGTGGAAGAGCTGGCTGGTCCGGGGCGGGGTGATCATCACCGGCTACGCGGCCGTCCTGGCGGCCCATTTTGCGGGAAGCGTGCTCCGCACTCCCGCGCTTCAAGCCTGGCTCATGCCCGTGGGCCTCGTGCTCGGCGTCCTCACCGCCGTCTACACCGCATATTTGTTCGCCCAGGCCAAGGCACGCGACCTCTGGCAGAACCCGCTCTTGGTTCCTCATCTCGCGGTCCAGGCCATCCTGGCCGGCGCTGCGGCGCTGCTTCCCCTCGCGGCCAGCATGGAACCGCACGCACTGCCCGTTCTCCTCACCGTGGTGAGCCTCTCGGCCGTGATCCACTTGCTCTTCGTCTTGGGAGAGGCGACGCTCACCCACCCCACGGCGCACGCCAAGCTCGCCGCCTGGGAAATGATCCAGGGGCGCTTCGCGTCCTTCTTCTGGGCCGGGGTGGTGCTCATTGCCGGGGCCGTTGCCGCGCCCCTCATCGGGCTCGCCGCCGTTCCGCTGGCGCTCCTCGGCCTGTTGGCGCACGAGCACGCGTACGTCCAGGCCGGTCAAGCCGTGCCCCTCGCGTGAAGGACGTCCCATGACGACCCACGAACTGAACGAGCGGATCCTCGCAGCCAAGGAGGCGGTAGAAGCCCGCGGCGAGACGTTCTATCCCGGGCCGAGCCGTATCCATCTGGCCGCGTTCCCGCCCAAGGAGCGCTGGGACGACTGGGTGGAACTCGACTCCCGCGCCTGGCCCGAGCGGGTGGAGCGCCGCTACACCCTGATCCCGACCACGTGCTTCAACTGCGAATCGGCATGCGGGCTCCTGGCCTACGTGGACAAAGACTCCGGTCGAGTGAGGAAATTCGAAGGCAACCCGGAACATCCGGGCTCGCGCGGGCGCAACTGTGCGAAGGGCCCCGCCACGCTGAATCAGATCACCGACCCCGATCGCATTCTCTATCCCTTGAAGCGCGCCGGTGAGCGGGGAGAAGGAAAGTGGGTGCAGGTGCGCTGGGATGACGTCATGGACGACCTCGCCGGGCGAATCAGAAAGGCGATCGAAGAGGACCGGCACAACGAAGTGATGTACCATGTGGGCCGGCCCGGCGAAGACGGCTACACCGAGCGCATACTCGCGGCGTGGGGCGTGGACGGTCATAACTCCCACACCAACGTCTGTTCCTCGAACGGGCGTGCCGGGTTCCAGTACTGGATGGGGTTCGACCGGCCGAGCCCCGATTTCGCCAACGCCAAGGTGATCCTCCTGGTGTCGGCCCACCTGGAAACCGGCCACTACTTCAATCCTCACGCCCAGCGGGTGATCGACGCCACACAGGAGGGCGCTAAGCTCATCGTCTTCGATACCCGGCTCTCGAACACGGCGACCCACGCCGATTTCTGGCTCGCCAGCTATCCCGGATCCGAGGCGGCGGTGCTGCTCGCGATCGCCAATTACCTGATCCAACACGGCCTGTACAACCGGGAGTTCGTGCGACAATGGTGGAACTGGCGGGAGTATCTGGGCCGCGAACGGAGCGACGTCGAACCGACCTTCGAGAATTTCGAGCGGGCGCTGAAGGACCTGTACCGCAACTACACCTTCGCCTTCGCCGCGGCCGAATCGGGACTGGACCCGGGCGTGATCGAGGACGTTGCCAAGGTCGTGGCCACCGCCGGCACCAAACTGGCGACCCACAACTGGCGGAGCGCCGCCGCCGGCAACGAAGGCGGCTGGCAGGTGTCGCGTACGGTGTTCTTCTTGAACGCCCTGATGGGTGCGGTGGCCACCGAGGGCGCGACCTATCCCAATGCCTGGAACAAGTTCGTTCCCAAGCCCATTCACACTCCGCCGCATCCCAAGACCTGGAACGAGCTGACGTGGCCGGTGGAGTATCCGCTCGCCATGAACGAGCTGTCGTTCCTGTTGCCGCATTTCCTGAAGGAAGAGCGAGGCACGGTCGACGTGTACTTCACCCGGGTCTATAACCCGGTCTGGACCAATCCGGACGGGTTTTCGTGGATCGAGGTGCTCACCAACCCGGACATGATCGGACTCCATGTGGCGCTGACGCCCACCTGGAACGAGACCGCCTACTTCGCGGACTACGGCCTCCCCATGGGGCACAGCTCGGAGCGGCACGACACGCATTCCTTCGAGACCCACGATGCGAAGTGGATCGGCTTCCGCCAGCCGGTGCTCCGGGCCATGCGCGCCCGCATGGGTCAACCAGTGAGTGATACCCGGGAGGTGAACCCCGGTGAGGTCTGGGAGGAAAACGAATTCTGGATCGATTTGACCTGGCGCATCGACCCGGATGGATCACTGGGCATCCGGCAATTCGTCGAGTCCCGAGACCGTCCCGGCGAGAAGCTCACCGTAGATGAATACTACGCCTATAGCTTCGAGCACTCGGTGCCCGGGCTGCCCGAACGGGCCGCCGCCGAGGGACTGAGCCCGCTCGAGTTCATGCGGCGTTACGGCGCGTTCGAAGTGGAGCGTCGGGTCGGTCCGCTGTTCCAACAGCAGGTCCCGCCGGAGGAACTCCAAGACCTCGGGGAGGACGGGTTCGGACGGGTGTACACCCGCGCCCCCCTCCCCAAGCCCTCCACCACGAATGTCGTGCCGTACCCCAGCCCGGAGCCCGACGCCCAAGGCCGTCGGCCGGTCGGTGTCCGGATCGACGGGACCATCCGGCGCGGGTGGCCCACGCCGAGCGGGTTGCTCGAGTTCTATTCCCGAACCCTGGCCGAGTGGGGCTGGCCCGAGGTCGCCATCCCGACCTACATGAAGAGCCACGTCCACCCCGACAACCTGGCGCCGGACCAGATGCCGTTGATCAGCACCTTCCGGCTTCCGGTGCACATCCATACCCGAAGCGCCAACGCCAAGTGGCTCGATGAGATTGCCCACACCAATCCACTCTGGATCCATCCCAGCGACGCCGATCGGCTCGCCATGACCACCGGCGATCTGGTGAGAGTCACGACCGAGATCGGATACTTCGTGGTCAAGGCCTGGGTGACGGAAGGCATCCGTCCGGGCGTCGTGGCTTGCAGCCACCACATGGGACGCTGGAAAGTGAGTGGAAGAGAAGGGGGGCAACGCCAGCTCATGGCCACGGTGGACCTGAATCACCGCGGAGCGACCTGGGGTCTTTCACAACAACACGGGGCCCGTCCCTACCCGTCGGACGACCCCGACACCCGGCGCATTTGGTGGACCGACGTGGGCGTCCACCAGAACCTGACCTTCGCCGTCCACCCCGATCCGGTGTCCGGGCAGCACTGCTGGCACCAAGCGGTGCGCGTCGGCAAGGCCGAACCGGGGGATGCCTACGGCGATATCAGCGTGGACACCGATCGGGCGCGCGACCTGTATCGCGAATGGTTGGCCAAGACCCGCTCGGCCACCTCCCACTCGCCGGATCACACCCGCCGGCCCTTCTGGTTGTTGCGGCCGCTCAAGCCGCCGAAGGAGTCCTTCAAGCTGCCGGCCGGCGCGGGCACCGGCTGACATGGAACTCTTCCGGGCCCTGGCGGTCCTGGCCGAGCCGCCCACCGCCGAGACGGCACGGATCGCAGACGCCATCGCCCTCGGTGCGGCACCGCGGCCCGAGGCCTACACCGAGCTGTTCGTCTTCCAATTGTATCCCTACGCCTCCGTGTACCTGGGCGACGACGGGATGCTCGGCGGTGAGGCGCGCGACCGGATTGCCGGGTTTTGGCGCGCGCTGGGCCAGACGCCTCCCACCGAGCCCGATCACCTGGCGACGCTGCTGGGACTCTACGCCCGGTTGGCCGAGCCGGAGGCCGCACCTGAGCAACGTTCGTCTCCTCGGCGCGAAGCCGTCGCCAGGGCGCGGGCCACGCTCTTGTACGAACATCTCTTGAGCTGGCTGCCCCCCTACCTCGACAAGGCGATTGAGCTCGGGGCGGCCGCCGACCTCGCCCCCTATGCGGCGTGGGCCCGCCTCCTCAAGCGCGCCCTGCTCGACGAGGCGGCGCGGCTCCCATACCCGCCGGCGCTTCCCCGCCACTTGCGTGAAACGCGTCCGCTTCCGGTCGACGCGCCGGTGGATCAGCTGATCGCCGCCCTCCTCGCCCCCGCCCGGAGCGGCATTATCATCACCAGATCCGATCTGGCGCGGGCCGCCCAAGCGCTGGGGCTTGGGCTCCGTGCCGGCGAGCGGCGGTTTGCGTTGGTGGCCCTGCTCGATCAGGATCCCGGTGGGGTGGTGGAGTGGGTGTCATGCGAGGCGACCCTGTGGCGAAAGCGGCATCTGGAATTGCGTGATGTCTTAGGGCCCATCGCAGAGTGCTGGGCCGATCGCGCCGCCGACACGGCGCGTGGTCTCGATCGCATCGCGGAGGGAGCGGTCAGACGCCATGGCGCGGAGGGAACGCCGCTCGCCTCGGGTGCGAGCCACGGGAGGGAGCCCGAGCATGGGCCTCGCTGGGGACCCACTAATGATTAGACCGACCAAGTCCTGGGCCCGCCGGC
>JBFGLJ010000016.1:0-24103 GCA_041576235.1 Gemmatimonadales bacterium
GCACCTCGACCGCCAAGCCGGTGGGGAGGTCGTAGCACTCCGAGACGACGCCGACCGGGGTGCCGTCGCGTTCCCGCACCGCGAACCCAACCAACTCGTGCACGTAGACTTCATCACCCGCCGGCGGGGTGAGCTCGGCCGCGTCCGCCGCGACGAATACGCCCCTGCCGGCGGCCCCACCCCCGAGCCTCGATTCCAGCGCCGTTCGGGTATCGATTCCAACGAACTTGAGCAGCCATTCCCGGTGGTAGGCCCGGCCCCGCTCGATCTCGAGGGGCTCTCCCACCGGCTCACCCTCGACATCCACCGTCCACAGGCGCCGTCCTGGCCGAAGGACCTCCTCCGGCTGGTCCGTCAGCGGAAAGACCGCACATTCTCCCTTGAGCCCATGCGGCTTCCGCAGCCGGCCCACGACGAGGCGCCCCCGAGCGGTGGGCTCCGGCTCGGCCATCAGGCCGACGCGGTCCGGTACACCCCCGCTCGCTTGAACAGCGACTCAACGGTTTCCGATGTGGTGGCGCCTTTGGCCAGCCAGTCTCGGGCCCGATCCGCATCGACCGTCAGATGCTCTTCTGTTCCAGTGGGCGCGTAGGTGCCCAGAATTTCGATGAAGCGTCCATCCCGGGGCGCGTCCTTATCCGCGACGACGATCCGGTACATCGGGAGCTTCTTGCGACCAACGCGACGAAGACGAATACGTGTTGCCATAATCTCACCTTACCTCAGTGAACTCTCAGCTCGGGAACCCGGGGCCAAACGGCAACTTCATGCCCCCCTTCCCGGCAGCCTTCATGAACTTCTGCATTTGCTTGAACTGCGATAACAACGTGTTGACCTCCTGCACCGGGCGGCCGGCCCCTTTGGCAATCCGCAGCCGCCGTGACCCGTTGAGGACCTCCGGCCGTGCCCGCTCCTTTGGGGTCATCGAGAGCACGATGGCTTCGACGTGCTTGAGGCGGTCCTCGCTCACATTGGCCTGCTTGAGCAGGCCGGCATTCATCCCCGGAAGCATGCCGAGCACGTTCTTGAGCGGACCGAGTTTTTGCACCTGTCGCATGGCCCGTAGGAAGTCTTCCAGGTCCATGCCCTTCTTCGAGGTGACCTTGCGGGCCAAACGCTCGGCCTCTTTCCGATCTACCGTTTCTTGCGCGCGTTCGACCAGCGTCAGCACATCACCCTGTTGCAGGATCCGCCCAGCCATCCGCTCCGGGATGAACGGTTCGAGCGCGTCGAGCTTTTCTCCGGTTCCGACGTACTTGATGGGAGCCTGGGTCACCCCGTAGATGGAAAGCGCGGCGCCACCGCGCGCGTCCCCATCCATCTTGGTCAGAATGACGCCCGTGATCCCGAGGGCGTCGTGGAATCCCTGAGCGATCCGGACGGCATCCTGGCCCGTCATGCCATCGGCAATCAACAGGATCTCGTGTGGCGAGACCGCCGTCTTGAGGGCCGTCAGTTCGGCCATCATGGCGGCGTCGATCTGGAGCCGTCCCGCGGTATCGACCAGCACTGTCCGCGCGCGCGCCGATCCGGCCGCCGCAACGCCACGCTCGACGATCCCAACGACGTCCGTGGCTCCAGGCTCGGCGTGGATTCCCACATCTACCTGCTCGGCGAGCGTGACCAGTTGGTCGACCGCCGCCGGGCGGTACACATCGGCGGCGATGAGGAACGGTGCCTTTTGCTCGACTTTGAGACGCTTGGCCAGCTTGCCCGCGGTTGTCGTCTTGCCCGATCCTTGCAAGCCGACCAGGAGGACGACGGTCGGCGGGACGGTGGCAAACGTGATCGGCGCCTGCTTTTCGCCCAGGAGCGCGATCAGCTCGTCGTAGACGATCTTGACCAGCTGCTCGCCGGGTCGGACCGCCTTGAGCGCCGCGACCCCGACGGCCTTCTCCTGCACCCGCTCGAGAAACTGGCGGGTCAGGTCGAAGCTGACATCCGCTTCGAGCAGGATACGGCGCACCTCACGGAGACCCTCCTTGATGGCGTCCTCGGTGAGGACCCCACGTTTGGCCAGTTTCTGGAGGGAGGCCGTGAGTTTGGCGGACAGGTCGTCGAACATAAGCCCAGCAAAATAAACGGGATACGCGGGGCGAGCAAGACGATGAGATGGCGGCTGCCTTTCCCTGGTCCCGCCTTTCCGCCATTCTTATTCCCTTCATGGACCCCCAGACACTCCTCGCTGGCATCATCACCGTGGCGGTCGGATCGCTCTCGGGTGGGCTCACCAACGCGGTGGCGATCTGGATGCTGTTTCATCCGTATGAGCGGCGCGGGCCGGGGCCGTTCAAGCTCCACGGCGCGATCCCAAAGAACAAGGCGCGATTGGCCAAGAGTATCGGGCGGACGGTTGGCCAAAAGCTCTTGACCGCCGAAGACCTGGCCCAGCGCATGAGCGCCCCCGAAGTGGAGCGCGCGTTCGCCGGTGCGCTCGAGGGGATGCTGACGGAGGTTCTCGAGGCCGAACGCGGACCCCTTGTGGACCAACTGCGCCCCGATGTGCGAGACGCCCTGGATCACGCGCTCGAGGCGCTGGGGGACAGGGTGGCTGCCAGGCTCGCGGAGTACGCCAAGACCCCGGAATTCGCTGGCCTCACCAGCCGCTGGGTTCAAAAACTGCAGGACGAGGTCGGCCACCGGCCGATCGCGGAGGTGCTGACCGCGGAGCGGCGTGATGCGTTGAAGGATCGGGTCGAGGAGTGGGTCCGCCAGCTGGCCGAGGGTCCGGAGCTGGAACGGACGCTCCGGCATTTCGTCGATGCGCAGCTCGACCGCCTGGCCGCCGACACCGAACCCCTGATCGAGCGGCTGCCGCCGGGCCTGGTGGGAACCGTCGAGCAGGGCATCACGGATTATCTGCCGGTGGCGCTCGAACGGATTGGCACGGTGCTCAGCGACCCGGACGCCAAGGGACGGGTCCGGGTGGCGCTCCGCGAAGCCTTCGACCATTCCGTTCGGGATCTGCTCCTCCATGAGCGGCTGTTGGCCAAGATCGTGGTCACCGACAACACGTTCCGCCGGCTCCTGGACGGCGTGGAGCGCGATGGGTTCGAGCGCTTCGCTGACACCATGACCTCGCCGGACATGCGAGCGCAGTTCAGCAAGGCCGTCAACGACGCGATCGTGAGCTTCCTCCGGATTCCGCTCAGCGAACGCTTCGAGCGTTTGGGGACGGAGCGCCGGAAGGCACTGTCCGGGACACTGGGAGACTGGCTGATCCGGGTGGCCCGGGACGACGCCACCCGCGCCGTGATCGCCCGCACGGTGGATAGCGCGCTCGAGGCCGCGGAGCAACGGACGTGGGGTGATGTGCTCCATGTGCTCCCGGCCGAGCGGGTCGCCACCCTGCTGGGCGACTCCTTGGCGACCGAGCGAGCCCAAGCTTGGGTGCGCGAGGCCACCCAAGCGATCGCCAACCAGCTCCTCTCCCGTCCGCTGGGTCGCCCGGCAGCCTGGCTCGGCGAGGACACGACCAGAGGGCTGATAACCGGCGTCACCAACACCGCGTGGAGGTGGACCCGTCAGCAGGTCCCCCGCATCGTCGAGCAGTTCAATATTCAGGAGACCGTGGAGCAGAAGGTCTTGGGCTTCTCGACGGAGCGCATGGAAGAAATCGTCCGCGGGGTCACGCAACGGGAGCTCAACCTCATCGTGCGCATCGGCTACTTACTGGGCGGCATGATCGGCCTCGTCGCCTTTGCCGCGAACCAGCTCCTCCGCTGAGTGGCGTCGCCCCTCACATTTGGCCCCACCGCACGACGAAACGATTATCACCGCCAGCGGCTCAGCCCCCACACTGGTTCCTCCAGATCACCATCGGACCCTGAGGAGGAATCCACGATGCCGCACCACCGCCAGGCCAACTGTGTCGATATCGAAAGCCAGGCCCAAGCGGGGGCCCGCGTGGCCAGCCGCCTTGCCGATGCCATTCCCCATGGCCCCCACGCCACCCTCGCCGTGGGACGATCGTTCACCAACGGCGAAGTCCTGTGCGGCCTGTCGTTTCTCGCGACCGTGATGGAAATCGCGTCGGTGTCGTCCAAGACGCTGACGGAGGTGCAGAAGGAACGCGGAGGAATGATCCAGGTGGCAGGTGACCCCCGGCGAGGGGGCCCGCCAGGCTTGAACTGAGCTCGGCTAGGCCGGGGCGCGGACCCGAACCTGGGGCAGCTCCCGCCAGCGTGGCCACGCGGTCGGCGCGACCACGATCCGCACCGCCACCTTGCCATCGAGGGACAGGCTGTCCGCCTGGAGCCGGTACCCGGGGCGCCCACGCCCGAGAAACGGCTGGGCGGTCGCCCGCATGAACCGTTGCGCCGCCACCGGCGCATCCCAGACGGTGTACCAGACCAGCGCCGGTCCGTCCGGGCTGTCAAAGAGGCGATAGCGGTCACCGGCCCACCCCAACGGCAGCGCCGAGGCAAGCACCTCGCCGCCGGCGAGTTCCGCCTGCAAGATTCGGATTTCGAACTCGCCCAGTTCGTCTTCATAGGCCACATCGGCCGTTGCATCGGTGAAGACCAGGGCGAAGGGGTGGTCGCCGCGCGCATAGCGCGTGGGATGGAGAATCTGTTCCGTCGACGTCGGCATCCGGGGGCCAAACGGGACCGTGTCGGCCAAGGGTGAGGACTCCCACCACCGCATGAACTCACCCCCACCGACGTACGGGAAGATGAGCCATTCCCGGAGCAGGGTGGGAAGGCCCGGCGGCAAGGAGCCCTGCGCCGATCGGCTCACGCGCCGGACTTCCTCCCAGAACTCGGGTCGGCTCACGGCATCCGGCCCGGTGAACAGGGCCAGCGACGCGTAGTTGGCTTGTCCTTCCAAAATGGATTGGGTGGCCATGCTCTGGTCGTTGAATCCCTTCGCCTTCAAGAGATCGGACAACGGCAAATGCTGGCCTTGGAGAGCGTGCACCAATTCGTGCGCCACGACAAGTCGGACCTGCAAGGGGTCGCTGCCTTCGACCACGAACAGCATGCTGGAATCCGGATCGTAGAATCCGACGACCTGTTGCGCAAGCAATTCGACGATCACCGGGCCAAGTTCGAGGGTGTCAGGCAGCAGGCCGAACAATCGGTACGCCGTTTGAATCCCAACCAGCTTCTCCGGGGGGAGCTCCTGGTTCAGTTTGGCCACCACATACGCCCGCACTTGCTCAGGCGTGCGGATCGCCGAGACCGGAGGCATGGTGAATTCGAGGCCTACCGCGTCCTCGACCAACGGGGCCAGGCTGTCCACCAGATGCTGCACGCGACCCGACGGATCCTCATGGGGTGGTTCGCCGCGGCACGCGACGACCGCTCCCACGACGAGCCCGGACACCAGCCAGGCGTGGTGGACGGTGCTCATGCGGTGAGGTAGCCGCGATACCACTCGATGATCTCAGGCCCCACGACGTAGGTGGCGGCGGCCCCGATGGCCAGAAAGATGCCGAACGGCACCAGCTTTTTTTGCCCCATGAGGGTGAGCGGGACGAAGATCAGGCTGCCGAGCAGGGCCCCAAGAAAAATCGTGAGGAGCACGCCTTGCCACCCGAGGAAGGCACCGACCATGGCCATCATCTTGATATCGCCGCCCCCCATGGCGTCTTCCTTGAGCACCAGCTTGCCCACGTACCCCACCAGCCAGAGGAGTCCGAACCCGGTGGCGGCTCCCAACGCCGCCTGCCCGAACCCCGCCCACCCACCGGCGACGCTGAACAACAGTCCAATGACCAGCCCGCCGATGGAGAACTCGTCGGGAATGATGTATTCACGAGCATCGGTCATCGCGATGCCCAGCAGCACGCTGCCGAACACCGCACCGCGAAACCCCTCGAGGCTCATACCGTGGCGGTACGCCATGTAGGTCCAGAGGCCGGCCGTGGCCAGTTCGATGAGGGGGTATTGAATGGAGACCCGGGCGCTGCAATGCCGGCAGCGTCCGCGGAGCACCAGCCACGATATGATAGGAATATTGTCGTACCAGGCGATCATGCTCCCACAGCCGGGACACCGCGATCGCGGGGTCATCACCGACTGGTCGGCTGGCCATCGCAGGATGCAGACATTGAGGAAACTTCCGACGATGGCTCCGAGCGTGGCCGCCAGCGGCAGGATGAGTTCCGGGGCCTGCCTCAGCTCAGCCTCCACGAATCACCTCATAGAGCAGGATGCCAGCCGTCACGGCCGCGTTGAGCGAGTCTGCCGACTCGACCAGCGGAATGGCGATCCGCTGGTTGGCCACGGCGTCGAACGCGGGATCCAGTCCAGCCCCTTCATTTCCGATCACGATGGCCACCGGTCCCGCAGCCTTTATGCCATTGAGCGGCCGGCCCGCGGCGTCGGCGAGCCAGACCGCAGTCGGTGTGTCCCGGTGCCATTGGAGGAACGTCTCGAATTCGCACCGGAGCGCCGGGAGCCTGAACCCGGCACCCATGCTCGCCCGGAGTACCTTGGGCGCGGTGAGCTCCGCAGTGCCCTTGAGCGCGATGACGCCGCCCGCCCCCAACGCGAACGCGGTCCGGATCATTGTACCGACATTCCCCGGATCTTGGACCCGGTCGAGCACCAGGACCGGCCGCCGGTGCTCAGCGCGGATCTGGTCCAGGCGCCATGCTTTTGGGCGGACGACGGCGACGATCCCCTGGGGGTGTTCCGTATCGGCCAGGGCTTGGAGATCTCGATCGGTCGCCCGCTCGAGCGGCGTGCCCAGCTGCTCGATCGCCGCCTTGAGCGTGGCCCCGCGTCGGGTAGCTTCCAGTGCCGAGCCGGCCACGGCTCCCTTCACCTCGACCCCGGCGGCGAGTGCCTCCTCGACGAGCCGCACGCCTTCGATGATGGTGAGGCCACGACGTTCCCGGCCCTTGGGGCGCTTGAGGTCACGAATGAGAGACGACATGGACCGTGCCATCGCTAGAACCAGGATAGAGGAATGAAGGTCGCCTTGACCATTGCGGGGTCGGATTCCGGCGGGGGGGCCGGCATCCAGGCCGACCTCAAGACCTTCCACCAGTTCGGGGTGTACGGGACGTCCGTCATCGTCGCGGTCACCGCCCAGAACACCCGCGGGGTGAGCGCCGTGCATCCCATTCCTGCAAGCATCGTGGCCGATCAACTCGCGGCGCTCGCGGAAGACCTCCCACCGGCGTCGCTCAAGACGGGGATGCTCGCCACCACCGACCTGGTGCATCGCGTGGCCCAGGCCATACAGAAGTATGGCTGGGGACCCTATGTCTTGGATCCGGTCATGGTTGCCACATCCGGGGACCGGCTGCTCAGCCCTGACGCCGAGGCCGTGATTCGTGAGCAACTCGTGCCGCTCGCGACCGTGGTCACCCCGAACTTGCACGAGGCCGAGATTCTCACCGGCCGAGACGTCCGAACGGTCGAGGACATGGCCCGCGCCGGGGCAGATCTCCTACGGCTCGGCGCGAAGGCCGCCCTGATCAAGGGCGGACACAGCCAAGGCGACGAGCTGGTCGACGTCCTGGTCCTCCCCGCCGGCGTTCGTCGATTCGCGCACCCGAGGATCCACACGTCCTCGACCCATGGCTCCGGGTGCACCCTATCGGCGGCCATTACCGCCGGGTTGGCGCTCGAGGACGATGTACAGACCGCGGTCGCGCGCGCGATCGATTTCGTGACTCGGGCCATTCAGGCAGCACCGGGGCTCGGCAGCGGCCACGGGCCGCTCAATCATTGGGTTCCAGGGCGAACTGCCGCCGACATGGACCCGCATGAGGACTAGATCGCCCTGATCAGTCCCTCGACCAGATCGCCAAGCTGCTGGCCGACTTGGTCGGCAATCTCCATCACCTCCCGATGACTGAGCGACGCGCTGGTGATCCCCGCGGCCGGATTGGTGATGGTGGAAATTCCCACGCACGTGATGCCGTTCGCCCGCGCGGCGATGACCTCCAGGACCGTTGACATCCCAACCGCATCCGCGCCAAGCCGCTCCAACATGCGGATCTCGGCCGGGGTCTCGTAGCTGGGCCCCAAGAGGCCCGCGTAGACGCCTTCCTCCACCAGGACGCCCAACTCCTGGGCCACGGACCGCGCCGTGGCTCGCAACGCCGGATCGTACGGCGCCGACATGTCAGGGAACCGCTCCTCCCCTGGCCGAACCGGCCCAAAGAGCGGGTTCCGAAACGTGAGATTGATGTGGTCGGCAATGAGCATGAGCGTGCCGGGGCGGAAGGTGCGGCGGATGCCACCGGCGGCGTTGGTGACGAGCAAGATCTCGACGCCGAGCTCGGCGAAGGCCCGAATGGGGAGTGCCGCCGACTCGGCACTGTGCCCCTCATACAGATGAAAGCGGCCGCTTTGGGCAATGACCGGTTTGCCAGCCAAGGCGCCGGCGACGATCTCGCCCTTGTGTCCTTCCACCGAAGGTTGGTGAAATCCGGGGATGTCGCCATAGGGAATGCACACCGGGTCGGCCATGCGCTCAGTGAGGCCACCGAGGCCGGAACCGAGCACGATAGCCATCCGCGGGTCACGTCCGTCGAGTCGCTCCCCGATCGTGCGGGCCGCGAGGGCGGCATCGGGCGGGGAGAGCGGGCCGCTGGCCATCAGACCAGCATCCCGGCCAACGACGCCGACATGAACGCGGCGAGGTTGCCACCGATCATGGCGCGGACGCCGAGGCTCGCGATTTCGCTCCGCCGATCTGGGGCAAGCCCGCCGATGCCTCCGATTTGGATGGCGATGGAGGCGAAGTTGGCGAACCCGAGCAGGGCGTAGGTGGTAATAATGATGCTTCGGGGTTGGAGCAGGTCCGTGCCCAGGTCTCCGGCGAACTGGATGTAGGCGAAGAACTCGTTCAGGCCGATCTTGATGCCGACCAGTCCACCGACGGTCGACGCGTCCTGCCACGGCACGCCCATCAGCCACACCAGCGGCTGCATGGCCAGACCCAGGAGGTACTGGACGCTCCACTGTTCCTGCCCGACGAACCCGCCCACCCATCCAAGCAGGAAATCCAGCAGCGCCACGAGGGCAATGAAGGCCAGCAACATCCCCGCCACATTCAGCGCGAGTTGCACGCCAGTGGCGGCGCCGGAGGCGGCCGCTTCAATCACGCTCGAGTCCGTTTTCTCGACGTTGAGGTGAAGCGTGCCTCTGGTTTCCGGGACCTCAGTTTCCGGCACGATCATCTTCGAGATCAACAGGCCGGCGGGCATGTTCATCACGCTGGCCGCCAAGAGGTGGGAGGCGATACCGGGGAAATAGCCCTGGAGCATCCCAACATATGCCGCGAGGACGCCGCCGGCGACGGTCGCGAAGCCGCCGACCATGACGGTATTGATCTCCGAGCGGGTCATCGTGTTGATGAACGGCTTGATCAGCAGCGGTGCCTCGGTCTGTCCCATGAAGATGTTGCCCGAAGCCGATAACGTCTCCGCTCCGGATGTACGGAGCGTCTTCTGGACTGCCCACGCGATGCCCTTCACGAGCCACTGCATCACGTTCAGGTAATAGAGCACCGACATGAGCGAGGAAAAGAAGATGATGACCGGGAGTACATAGAAGGCAAACGAGGCCCCCGCGTTGGCGGCCAGCCCACCGCTCGCGTCGATGGTTCCATTCGCGGCCGGCCCGACCGGAAGCAGGTTCTGGGTGAGGTTGCCGAAGATGAACTGCCCGCCTTCGGCGGTGAAATTCAACAGCCCGGTGACCACGTCGCCAACCCAGGCAAAGACGGCGCGACCGGCCCGCGTCTTGAGGACGATCCACCCGAAGACGGCTTGGAGCGCGATGCCCATGCTGACGAGGCGCCAGTCGATACGTTTGCGACTGCTCGACATGAGGTACGCGATGCCCAGCATCGCGGCGATACCGGCCAGACCCATCAGCCGCTCCACCAAGGGCGTGTCGAGCCCCGATTGGACGTCGGCGAGCCGCTCGGCAGCTGTTTGAAGGACCCAGAGACCCGCCCGCGTCACGGCGTGGACTCCAGCTCGGTCCGGACCTCCGACAAGAGCGCTTGCCGTTCGGGCCACGGCAGGAAGGAGTTGCCAAACGCGTTGAGGATCATCTGGTCGATCTCCCTTCTGGTGAACCCCAGCTCGCGGTGGGCGAGCCAATACTCATCGCTCAGCCTCACGCCGCACATCAGCCAGCTATCCGTGCACAGCGTGACCGGGATCCCGGCGTCGAAATACCGGCGAACCGGATGCGCCGCTGCATGTGGTACTACCCTGGTCTGCAGATTACTCGTCAGATTGATCTCCACAAGGATGCGCCGGTCCCGCACGTAGTCGTGAAGCCGGGAGTCCTCGTGTAATCGGGTCCCGTGGCCGATCCGATTCGCATGGCACCGATGGATGGCTTCGGCGATGGAGTCGGCGCCCGCGGCCTCGCCGGCGTGAACCGTGATGCCCAGGCACCCGGCGGCGGCGATATCGAACGCCTCGGCGTGCACGCCCGGGGGGCGCCCATCCTCACCACCGGCAAGGTCGAACCCGACTACCCCGCCCCACCGGTCCCGGAACGCGACCGACTGGCGGGCGATTTCCACCGATGTGGCGGGATCGAGCTGGCGCAGCGCACAGTTGATGATGCCGCTCTTGACACCGAAATCCCGTTCCCCTCGGGCAAGACCGCGGACTTGAGCGTCGAGCACCTCGGGAATGCTCATTCGCTCACGCGTGCTGAGCATGGGGCAGTAGCGAACCTCGAAGTATCGAAGCCCATCCTTGGCTGCGTCCTCGACCATCTCGTAGGCCACCCGCTCAATCGCGTCGGGCGTTTGCAGTACGGCGATGGTCAACTCGAATCGCTCGAGAAAATCTTCCAGGTTCCGGGCATCTGCCACCACCATGTGCCGGGCGAGCGAGTCCACCTCGGTCGTGGGCAAGGCCATCCCGGCCGCGGCGGCCAGGTCGATCATGGTCGACGGTCGGAGCGCTCCGTCCAGATGCAAGTGAAGTTCGGCCTTGGGCAGCCGGGCGATCAGCTCACGAGTGAGCATTGCGCTCCCGAGCGTCCTGGCGTGCGGAAACCACCACGCGGAGGATCGTCCCGTCGGCCACGAGGGCATCGAGCGGCAGGCGGATGCCCCGGCCATCGGTCACGTAGGCCGTGCCGTCGTCCAGCTGTTGGGCCAATGCGGCATCGTAGGCGCAGACCGCATGCCATACGGCCGCTCCGACGGCGATCATGGTCGGCACCTCGTTTACGAATACCCGAAGCTGGTCCGTCACCGCGTCGACTCAAAGCGGGTGTCGGTGGGAGCCACGATGGGCTGAGGGAGTCGCCGGATGTAGAGACCCAAGGCCTCGACATCGATGAGACCGCTGCCGGCACGCGGCGCGCCCGGTGGAATCCCCCACGCCGGATCGCCCACCATGTAGTCGGGGGCCACCAGCCTATACGTTCGATCGGCCCGGAGATCGCCTCCCCTTGCGAGGCGCACCCGGCGCACCCGGTCGCCGGTTGGCCGGTTGGGATCGTAGCGCACCGTCGCGCCCGCGATATGAAGGGTGGGCACACCAGAATGGAGCGAGCGCTCCAGCAGTCGGAACACAGTTGAACCCGGAACATCGAGCGCCACTAGGGCGCTCTGTCGCGGGAGAACACGAAAGAGACCGCCCCACGTTGCCACGCCGGCCGGGAGATCATCCTGGATACTGGCGTTGTCGATGACCGCGATATCGGGTCGAAGGATGTTGCGAAACCCATCCGCAATGAGATTTCCCAGTCCGAATTCGGTCCCCTGCCTCATGAGTGGGAACTTGACTGATCCAATCGGCGTGCCCCCGATCGAGTCGGCAAGCCGTCGGTACCGCTCGAGCACGTTCTGGATTTCTGGGGTCGGCGCGCGGCCATGGGATTCAACCGGAACCATCCGCACCCGGAGTTCCCGTCCGCCAACGGCGGTGCGCAGGACATCGACGACGGCGACTTCGCGCCCTCGGTCCCCGGCCTCGAGGATCCTCACCCCGGCCACGACCGTATCCCTTCTGGCGGTGGATCCTCCCGAGAGAATGAGATCGACACTTCCGGGATTCAGGCCGTGCGCGAGGGTCGCGAGATCAGCAGTACACCCGCCCGTCTCACAGAATGCTCCGGCCTGCGCAAGCACCACGACGATCGCGACGCCCCCGCCCTTCAGGTCCCCAGCGAGATCGCTGATGACGGCCGGTCCTGCGAAGCTGAGGCCCTGAGCGTCTTCGGACCGGAGGAGCCCCCGGCTGCTCGGGGCCATATAGCCAATGATCCCGACCGACGAGTCGCCTGCCTGGACGATCAAATAAGGTTCGGCCCACGCCGGGCGGCGCCCCGTCGCTGAGTCGGTGATGTTGGCGGCCAGCCAGGTGTACTTTGCCTCGGCCATGCGCTGGCGGAGTGTGTCGAGCGACCAGCCGAAGTCTCGGGGACCGGGAACCGAGGCCGTGACACCGAGACGGTTGAAGATCTCGACCGTCGACCGGCCGCGCACCAGGCTCGAGAGCGACGATCCCCGCAGATGCCCGCCCGCGTCGAGCCGAAGAGAGGGGCAGTCGCATGCGCTCGCGACACTGTCCATCGTCGCCTGGAGACTCACGGCCCCAGGCACTCCGCCATGTAGGGCCGGGGAGCGCTCGGCGAGCAGCGCCCCATGAAAGTCATTGATGCCGAGGATGCGGAGCATTGCCCGATCGCCTGCCGGTTGGCCGGGAGAGGGACCCCCTCCCGCCGCATCGCGCCGGCCGCCGAATTGCTCGCGTAGTCTGGCGGCGGTCTCCGGAGGCTCGATGCTCCAGTGTCGCGCGTCGTAGTCCGCGGGGTCAACCGTGCCCATGCTTCGGATGGCGTCCACCAACAGTTGTCGAATGCTCTCCCCCTGATCGTAGACGACCGGTGCGTCCGCCAGCATCTCGAAGCCACCACCGCCCGCCTGCCGGTAGCTATTGATGGCCATCGTGAACGAATCGCTGGGCCGGACCGGCCGTCCTGCGACGCGGAGGTTGCGGATGCGGCTGCCAATCGGCAAGCGAAGGTCGATGGTATACTCGGCGCCGCTGACAATATCGAAGTTGTACCCGGGGATGGTCGGGTCCGGGGTCGCATTCCCTCGGCGATCGACCGCGAAGTACCGTGCGCTGTGTTCGAGATATGCCTTGAGCTGTGCACCGGTGACGCGAATCGCCTTGAGTGTGTTCTCGAAGGGATACAATCCCGCGACGTGAGCGAGGAGGATGTCGCCGCCTGGGAAGCCGCCGCGGGGGTTGAACGCCGCGGTGGACGACAATGTCGCCCCGGTGCGCCGCCGCTGAACCTCGTTGATGAGATTGACGATCGGCGTGGGCTCGACGCGAGCTGTTCTCGCCAGCATGGGGCGCTCGGCGAACGCGAGGGGCTCGCCCAGCCACTGGACCACATTCTGGTGGTCCCGCTCGAGCCGCCGCAGAACCCTGGAATCTTGGGGGCGCTCGGCGAGATCGATGATGTCACCCTCGATCGCCTCGAGCTGCCACCCCCGCCGCCGCTTGATGAGGTTCACATGCGCCACAGCCAACCCTCGCGCGTGCGGCGGCGGTTGCATGAAGTAGATGCCGTTGATCTTGCGAACCGGCATCTGGCGATGGGTATGCCCCACGACTACGAGATGGGGTGGGCGCTCGTCATCCGCAAAGGCCGCGGTGACATTCTCCCGGCCCACCCCCGTCGTGTCATAGGACGACGCCCCGCCCATGCCACTGTGGCTCAGGACAATGGTGAAGTCGGCGACGTCTCCCACCTTCGCCAGCACACCAGGCATGCTTTCGTGCTGACGCTTGACCCGGACCCGTCCCCGGACCAATCCGCCATCCCACACCATGACGCCAGGGCTGGTGAAACCCGTGATGCCGACACGCACCCCGCCACGGTTGATCACGGCATGTGACGGCAGGATCAGGGTGTCCGGGCGAGCGGCATAGATATTCCCGCTCACGTAATGGAACGAGGCGCCGGCGATGGTTCTCAGAAAGAAATCGACGCCGAAATTGAACTCGTGGTTTCCGGGAGTGGCCGCATCGTACCCGATCAGATTCATGGCATCGATCACAGGATGCGGGTCGCGCGGGGCGACCTGCGCAAAGTATGTCGCGAAGGGATCGCCCTGAATCAGATCGCCGGCATCGACCACCACGACCTGGCCGGGGTACAACCGCCGCAAGGAATCAATGGCTGTTGCCGCCCGGGCGAGGCCACCGGGGAAGGGGCGGCCGTTCAGATAGTCCCACCCGGTCGCGTGGCCATGAACATCCGTGGTCGCCACCACGACCAAGTGGGCGCTGTCTTGTGCGGGGAACGAAAGGGCGAGAGCGAGGGCGAGCGCGCCAAACATGGCCGGGAATATCCCAGGGCCAGCGCTGATTCCGCAATTCCCCACGCCCGGGTGCCGGGAGCCGAATCGCCAGAGCCCACCGGAACTTCCCGGATGGGCCTTGCGCCGGGGGCGCCGCCTGTGTATTCGTCTACGCGTATATGTCCCGAGACCGCTCGATTCAGGCCCTCCTGGTCACCCTCGCCGAACCCACTCGGCTCCGCATCCTGAATTGTCTGGGGGTCGCACCCCTGTTTGTCTCGGACCTCCAAGCCATTCTCGGCCTCCCGCAGCCGACCGTCTCGAGGCACCTGAAGGTCTTGCGAGACACCGGCGTGGTCCGTGACACCCCGGTCTCGCCATTCGTCCTCTACCGCCTCTATCGAGACACCGGTCCCCGCGGCCGCTTGGTGCACGCGATCCTCGATGCCATTGAACACGATGAACCCATGAAGGTCGAGCGGCACCGGGCGGCCCGGCGGAGCCGCGCGAACATTCGCGACCGCACCCCCCGAAGGGAGTCTGCGCCGGCATGAAGGAGATGTCTCAGTCCGAGGGATCACGGCCGCGGGTGTTGGTGGTGGATGACGAACCCGACATCACGGCGCTGGTCGTGTACCACCTGGCCAAGGCCGGGTATCGAGTCTCGACGGCGGGTACCGGCCAGGAAGCCTTGAGGGCCGCCCGCAAGGAACGACCCGACGTGGTGGTGCTGGACTTGATGCTGCCCGGGATCTCGGGATACGACGTGCTCGAAGAGCTACGGCGGCTCGAGGAGACCCGCCACATCGGCGTCATCTTGCTCACCTCGCGCAGGGAAGAGGGCGATCGAATTCGCGGTCTTTCGTTGGGTGCGGATGACTACCTGACCAAACCGTTTTCCCCGCAAGAGCTGTCGCTCCGGGTCGCCGCGCTGCTCCGACGCCTCGAGGCCCCGTCGGTGCGAGTGGGATCGACGGTCCAAGCCGGTCCACTCAGTATCGACCGCACCGCTCACAGAGCCACCCTCGCCGGCAAGGATCTCGCCCTCACGGCCACCGAGTATCGGCTGCTCTTGACCCTGATCGACCGACGTGGGCGGGTCCAGAGCCGGCCGCAACTCCTGGAATCGGTGTGGGATGCCCAGCCGGACATGCACACGCGAACCGTCGACATGCATATCCAGCGACTTCGTGCCAAGCTCGGGTCCTCTGCGTCGTTGATCGAAACGGTTCGCGGCTTTGGCTATCGGTTCCGGACCGAGGAGCATTCGGAAGCCACCCCATGAACTTCACTGGTCGGCTCGTTCTGGGCACGAGCGTCGTTCTGGTCCTCGCCATGAGTATCCTGGTGTGGGTGGCCGAACGCTCGCTGAAGCGAGATCTCTACCAGGAAATCGCTCGGTCCGTCGAACGACAGGCTGAGTTGATACGGGACGCGCTACCGAGTGATTCGCTGCAGTGGCAGGACGGAGCCCGGCGGCTCGGCATCGAGAACGGCATTCGCGTGACCATCATCGATCGCGATGGGCGGGTGCGTGCGGAGAGCGACGTCGAGGACCTCGCATTGGCCAACATCGAGAATCACCGCGACCGTCCAGAAGTCCAGGCCGCTCTGGCGGGACAGATCGGCTCCGCGGAACGCCGGAGCGCGACCCTGGGCGAGACCTTCCACTACGTGGCCGTGCCCTGGGGCCCGGGGGTCGTTCGAGTCGCCAGCAACCTCGATGGGCTCCACGAGACCATCCGCCGGGCGCGACGGGCCATGTTTCTGGCCTCGCTGCTCGCCCTCGCCGTGGGTGTCGTGTTGGCCTACGCGGCGGCCAGATCGGTCGCGAGGCCGCTCCTGGGACTCACGGCGGCGGCACGGGCCATTGCGGCCGGCAACACCCCGCGTTTTCCCCACTCGGGTATACCCGACATCGACCACCTCGTCCAGTCGCTCCGGCAGATGAGCCATCAGCTCACCGATCGCTTCGAGGCGCTGCGGACGGAGCGGGCCGGATCGAACGCCCTGGTCGAATCGATGGTCGAGGCGGTGGTGGCCGCCGACGAGCGTGGACGGATCGTGACAGCGAACCCAGCGGCGCGACACCTCTTGGGCTACGAGGAGGACGCGGTGCTGCCGGACCTCCGCGGGCTGTTTCGGGCAAAGGCAGCCCGTGACGTGGTCGAGGCGGTGCTGGGCGGGGAGGCCGTGTCCCAGGAAGTCGAGATGGATGAGCGGAGCGTGCTCATCAACGGTCGCGCGCTGAACGGCGGAGGGGCGGTGCTGGTCATGCACGACCTCACCGCGCTCCGCCGGCTCGAAGTGGTGCGTCGAGACTTCGTCGCCAATGTGTCCCACGAACTCAAGACACCGCTCACCTCGATTTCGGGCTATGCCGAGACCCTGATCGACACCCCGCCCGAGCCTGCCACCGCGAAGCGGTTCCTCGAGACCATTCAGAACAATGCCTTGCGGATGCACCGGCTCGTGGATGACCTGCTGGATCTTTCCCGCATCGAGTCGGGACATTGGCAACCGGAACAGGAAGCGGTCGGTCTGAGTGCGGTCGCGGCGGAAGTGTGGGCCCCTCTGGCCGGCCGTGCGGCCAAACGGGGAGTTCGGTTCGAGAATCAGGTTCCGAGCGACCTCTCCGTGTACGCCGACCCCAACGCGATGCGACAGATTCTCACCAACCTGTTTGACAACGCGGTGCGCCACACGAGCGCCGGCGGCGTCACAACGTGTCATGGCTCTCGCGCCGAGGAAGGCACCACCGTCGAGGTGCGAGACACCGGGTCCGGCATCGGGTCCGAACACCTGCCCCGGATCTTCGAACGATTCTACCGCGCCGGTCCCTCCCGCTCCCGCGCTGAGGGCGGCACCGGCTTGGGGCTCGCCATTGTGAAGCACCTGGTGGAGGCCCATGGAGGCCGGGTGTGGGTCGAGAGCGAGCTGGGCCGCGGTACATCCGTCTTCTGTTGGTTCCCCCACGCATAAGCTGCGGACGCGGAATCGGTACCCCTCCATCCCCTCGCAAGATCCGTCGTTACACGATCGTGGCAGAGCCGGGAGCTCGTCGTGACCTTGCCCCCCTAGGCTCCTTCGCGTTGTAGACACGCCCGATGAAGACCTCTCGAATGATCGAATTGAGCGGTCGAGGCGATCCCACCCCAAAAGGGAAGTGCGCGATGTCATTCGGAAATAGGAGTCGGAGCACCGTCGGTGGGTGGCTGGCCGTCGGCCTAGCCACAGCAGCGGTGGGCATTGGCCCACTAGCGGCCCAGGAGTCCTACCCCAATCTCAAGGTGAAGGGCCGTCTGCAGCAGCACTTCTACTACTTCGACAACGAGCCGTATGCGGCCAGCGTCGGGACACAAAGCGGGTTCTTCACCCGGCGGGCCCGGATCCAGGTGGACGGCAACATCGCCGAGAACGTCGCGTTCGTGATCCAACCCTCCTTCGAGGACGGCAAGAACCGGCTTCGGCTCCGGGACGCGTATGTGGATGTCCGGCTCACGAAGCGAGACGCCAGCACCGCACTCACCGTGCGCGTTGGGCAGGAGAAGCGCCCGTTCGGGCGGTACGAGCTGACGTCCTCAAACAACCTCCCGTCGCTGGAGCGAGGGGCCGGCAGGGGGCAGGTGAAGAGCTCGTCGAACGATCTCTTCATCGGGAACGGGTTCATGTCCCACGACATCGGGGCCGCGCTCATGGTGGATGCCTCGGTCGGGGACGGCCGGGCCCTGGCCATCCACGCGGGCGTGTACAATGGCGAAGGCGAGAGTACCAGCGATGTGAACGACGCCAAGTCCTTCGGCCTCCGCGCCACGGTCGATGTCACGCCCATGCTCAACGTCGGGGGCTCAGTCTTCACCCATGACGGGATCGTGACCGTCTCGGGCGTGCCCGATTCCTCGTTTCGAAACACGGCGGTGGGTTTCGACGCGCAGTGGGGGAAGCCAGGCGGCGAGGGGCTCTACCTCGTCGGCGACGTCATGTCCGGCAAGGATGAATCGGCTGCCGAGTTGTCCATGTGGGGAGTCTCGCTCGTCGGGGCGTACCACGTCCGGATGGGAGACACCAGCGGGCTGCTCTACGCCATCGAACCGGCCGCGCGGCTCGATTTCTCCGATCCAGACACCGACGCCGACGACAACGGCACGACCATCGTGACCGTTGGAATCAACCTGTACCTCAGCGCCAAGACCCGGGTCCAGCTCATGTACGAGAACCAGAGCTTCCAGGCACCAGGTGCCGAGAGCATCGGCGGCATCCGAACCGCGCTCACGGTGAGTTTCTAAAGTGACAAGACCGTGACGCGCTTAGCGCGTGATCGCGGTGCGGCATCGCCTGGGTATAGGCTCTTGTAGGCTGACGGTTAACCGCTACAGATGAGGTGGAAGAGCATGATACGACGATTCGGTTTCCCGGTCACGGCGATGCTGGGCATCATGGCGGTGCTCTCGGCGTCCGCCTGTGCTCCACGGGACCAAGGCCACAGCGGGGTCTCCAGCCTCACCGGGGCAGGGGCGACGTTTCCCAATCCGATTTACACGCGGTGGTTCGATGAATATGCCCGGGCGACCGGCGTTCAGATCAACTATCAGTCGATCGGGAGCGGCGGGGGCATTCGCCAATTCACCGAGGGCACGGTCGACTTCGGCGCCACCGACGGCCCGATGAACGACGAACAGATTACCGCCGTCGATGGCAATGTGCTCCACATTCCGACGGTAATCGGGGCCGTGGTGGTCACCTATAACCTGCCCGCCTTGGGAGAGACGCCGCTCGTCTTCGATGGAGCCACCATTGCGGACATCTACCTGGGGCGAATCACGAAGTGGAACGACCGCCGCATCGCGGCGCTCAATCCCAACGCCAAGCTGCCGCCAACGGACATTATCGTCGTGCACCGGTCGGACGGGTCCGGTACCTCCTTCGTCTTCACCGATTACCTGTCCAAGGTATCGACCGACTGGAAGACCAAGGTCGGGGCCGGGAAGTCGCTCAACTGGCCGATCGGAATCGGCGGGAAGGGCAATGAAGGGGTGACCCAACAGGTAAAACAGCTGGAAGGAGCAGTAGGATACGTCGAGCTCATCTACGCGCTCTCGAACAAACTGTCCTACGGCGCCGTGGTGAACAGCACCGGCGATATCACCGTCCCGTCGCTCCAGAGCGCCTCGACGGCGGCCGGCAGCGCCGAGTTCGGGCCAGACACGGACTTCCGGGTCTCGATCACCAACGCGTCGGGGCCGGGGGCCTATCCGATCGGATCGTTCACCTGGCTCCTGATCAAACAGGACAACCCCGACCCCGCCAAAGGCGCAGCCATCAAGGACTTCCTCTCCTGGATGCTCTCCCCCGAGGCGCAGGGCATCGCGCAACAGCTGGGGTACGCCCCGCTACCGGACGCGGTGGCCACGTTGGTCCGGGCCAGGATCGACGGACTCACCGCCGGTGGTCAGCTCCTGTCCGCCAAGGAATGAGGGTCTAGGTGGTCCGGAGGGCCTCGGCCCGCACGGAGGAAACCGGGGGGAGCGGGAGGGCGGGGGAAGGGGCCGCTCTCGCGCCGGCAAGCGGGCCGTGACGGGGTTGTTACACGGCCGTGACGAGCCTGGCGCGCGGGCCCTCGATACTATCCCGTGCCCATGTCTAATACCCAAGGAAAGGCCCCCCGCTTGACCGGGGCGCCGGGTGCCGGCCCGTCCCTCCTCGCCCTGTCCAAGGCTTCGTACGGTGACCGCGTCTTCAAGGGCGTGCTCACCGTAGCGGCGCTCGCGATTCCGCTGCTCCTGCTTTTCCTCCTGGCCGAATTGGTGATCGGATCGGGGCCGGCGCTCGAACGGTTTGGATTCGGCTTCATTACGAGCAGCACCTGGGACCCGGTCGCGGAGGAGTTTGGTGCGTTCCCTCTGATCGTCGGGACGGTGGTGTCGTCGCTGTTGGCGTTGATGATGGCCGTACCGCTGTCGCTCGGCGTCGCCATTTACCTGACGGAGTTCTCGCCACGGGTGCTGCGCGCCCCCGCCGCGTTCGTGATTGAGCTCTTGGCCGCGATTCCAAGTGTTGTGTACGGGCTCTGGGGCATTTTCGTCTTGATCCCCCTCCTGAGACAGTATGTCTTTCCCGCGCTGCAGACCCTCTTCGGCTTCTTGCCTCTGTTTGCCGGGCCCATCTACGGACCGTCCATGCTGTCGGCGAGCATCATCCTGGCGATCATGATCATGCCGTACATCATGTCGGTTTCCCGCGAGGTGCTGCTCGCCGTGCCAAACAGCCAGCGGGAGGCGGCGCTGGCCCTCGGCGCCACCCGGTGGGAGGCGGTGATCACCGCCGTGGTCCCCTACGCCCGCTCGGGCATCATCGGAGCCATCATTCTCGGGCTCGGCCGGGCCCTCGGCGAAACGATGGCCGTGACCATGTTGATCGGAAATCGGCACGCCATCTCCGCCTCCCTCTTCTCACCCGGCTACACGATGGCGGCGGCGATCGCCAACGAGTTCGCCGAAGCGGTCGCCGACGTTCACCTCGCGGCCCTGGCATATGTGGCCCTGGTCCTCTTTGGGGTGACCGTGCTGGTCAACGCAGGTGCTCGATTGCTTATTTGGCGCGTCGCGCGCGGTGCCGCGGTCGGGAGCTCGGCCCTATGAACCGCCAACGGCTGCGCCGCCTGACCAGCAATGTGATGGTTGCCATCATGGCGCTGGCGGTGGTCATTGCCGTGCTCCCCCTGGTGTTCATCCTGTTGAACCTCGTGATCAAAGGCGCGGGCAGCATCAATTGGGACTTCTTCGTCCGGACCCCGGCGCCGGCCGGGGTCGAAGGTGGCGGGGTCGCCCACGCCATCGTCGGGACGCTGATCATTGTCGGGACTGCGTGTCTCATTGGCCTTCCCATCGGGATCGGAGCTGGGATCTACTGTGCCGAGTTTCCCGCGACCCGGCTGGCGTGGGTCACCCGGTTCGTGGCGGACGTGTTGAACGGCACGCCGTCTATTGTGGTTGGCGTCTTCGCGTGGGCCTGGATCGTCGCCCAGCAGAAGCACTTCTCGGCCTACGCCGGCAGCGTGGCCTTGGCCATCCTCATGATCCCCATGGTGATGCGTACCACCGAGGAAATGATCAAGCTCGTTCCGAATTCCCTCAGGGAGGCGGCCCTCGCGCTTGGGTATCCCCGCTGGCGCACCAGCCTCACCGTGGTGCTGCGAACCACGCTCCCGGGCATTGTGACGGGGAGTCTCTTAGCCATCGCACGGATTGCCGGAGAGACGGCCCCGTTGCTCTTCACGTCGCTCGGAAGCCAGTTCTTCTCGTTGTCGATCAATGAGCCCATGGCGGCGCTACCGCTGGTGGTCTTCACCTACGCCACCGGCCCCTACGAAGAATGGCACCGGCTCGCCTGGGCCACGGCGTTGGTGCTCATCTTGGTAGTGTTTGTGCTGAGCATCGCCGCACGCATCGCGACTCGCCAACGATTCCGGCTCAATACCTGAGATGCGCCCACGAATCGAGACCGACAAGCTCACGGCCATGTATGGGAAGTTTACGGCCGTGAAAGGCGTGTCCTTGGCCTTTGCTCCGAACAAAGTGCATGCCCTGATCGGTCCGTCGGGCTGCGGGAAGTCGACCTTCTTGAGAACGCTCAACCGGATGCACGAGGTCACCCCGGGGGGCTGGATCACCGGCCGGGTGCTGCTGGACGGTGAGGACATCTACGCCTCACGGGTCAACGTCATGCAGCTTCGGCGCCGAATCGGCATGGTCTTTCAGCGGCCGACGCCGTTTCCCACAATGTCCATCTACGACAACGTCGCCGCCGGACTTCGCATCAATGGGCGGCTCCGATCCGACGAACTCGACACCGTGGTCGAGCGGTCGCTACGCCAAGCGGCACTCTGGGACGAAGTGAAGGACCGCCTCGAGGAGAGCGCCCTGGCCCTGTCCGGTGGTCAGCAACAGCGGTTGTGCATTGCGCGAACCTTGGCACCGAGTCCAGAAGTGATCCTGCTCGATGAGCCGACGTCCTCGCTCGATCCCCAAGGCACCCAACGGATCGAGGAACTCCTGTTCGAGCTGAAGCATGCGTTTACCATCATCATCGTGACCCATAACATGCAGCAGGCCGCCCGGGTCTCGGACACCACCTCGTTCTTCTATCTGGGGACGATGGTCGAGACGGGCGCGACCCAGCAGCTCTTCCGCGCTCCCACCAATGAACAGACGGAAGCGTACATCACTGGGCGGTTCGGATGACGGAGGCCGCTTCCCCCCCCAGCACGCCGATCCAACCGGAGGCCAAGCCGACGCTGGCGCTTCGCGACTCGGTGGGCGCATCCACGGCGGCACACCGCCCAGTGGTCGAAGCGCGAGGGTTCGAGTTCTCCTACGGTCCGGATGCAACCCTGCGCGGCATCTCCGTCTCCATGCGCCGGCATGCCGTCACGGCCATCATCGGTCCCTCAGGGTGCGGAAAGTCTACGTTTCTTCGGTCGATCAATCGATTGAACGACCTGATTCCGGGCACCAGCCACCGGGGGGACATCCTGCTCGAGGGGACCTCGATCTTCGCACCGGGGACCGATCTCGTCGCCCTCCGGCAACGGGTCGGTATGGTCTTTCAACGTCCCAATCCGTTCCCCAAGTCGATCTTTGACAACGTCGCCTACGGGCCGGCGATGAACGCGCTTGTGCCCAAGCGCGATCTTCCCGAGTTGGTTGAGCACTGCCTGCAGCGGGCGGCGCTTTGGGACGAAGTGAAGGACCGTCTCGACGAGCCGGGTACCAGTCTATCCGGTGGCCAGCAACAGCGGCTGTGTATTGCCCGAGCGCTGGGCAACGCGCCGGACGTGCTGTTGATGGACGAGCCCTGCTCAGCGCTCGACCCCATCGCGACCCAACGGGTGGAAGAGTTGTTGGTCGAACTAAAAAAGGACTACACGATTGTCATCGTGACTCATAACATGCAGCAGGCCTCTCGGGTTTCCGATTACACCGGGTTCTTCGATCGAGGCCAACTGATTGAATTTGGGGACACCCAACAGATTTTTACCTCTCCAGCCCACGAGCGGACGGAGGCCTACATCACGGGGAGATTCGGATGAACCACGAGGCGAAGCGGCACTTCCATGACGAGTTGAACGACCTCAACGTCACACTCCTCACCATGTCGAGCGAGGCCGAGGCTGCCCTGGGAGCCGCGGTGGAAGCCCTCCTGGAGCGCGACATCGAGAAGGCCGATCGAGTCATTCGGGGCGACCGGGACATCGACGCGCTGGAGATCGAGATCGAGGAGACCTGCATCAGTCTCCTGGCCTTGCAGCAACCCATGGCCAAGGACCTCCGGATGCTCATGGTTGCCCTCAAGATCGCCAACGACCTCGAGCGGGTGGGGGACCACGCCGTCAACATTGCCCAGTCGGTTGGGCGGATCAAGGAATTCAGGACCATCGCTCCAGAGCCGGAGATGATCGAGATGGCTCGGCTGGCCCGGGAGATGCTCTCCGACGCGCTCGAGGCGTTTATCCGCGGCGACGCGACCGCCGGCCGAGAGATCTGCCGCCGGGACGACCGTGTGGACGCCTTGCAACTTTCCGTTTTCCGTATCATGCTCACTCATATGATGGAAGACCCCCACACCATCGGGACCGGTATGGAGCTGTGTCTCGTGGCACGGAATCTGGAGCGGGTAGCCGACCTGGCTACCAACGTGGCCGAAGACGTGGTCTTCTTGGTCGAAGGAAAGTCCATCAAGCACCACCTCGAAGACCGTGAGGACGCACCCCCTACGGACTCGGCCGATCAGGCCCCTGAGCCCCCGGTTCGTGCATGAGCGCGGCCCCCGCCCCCGCCCC
>JBFGLJ010000017.1:0-23549 GCA_041576235.1 Gemmatimonadales bacterium
GAAGCGTTGCCTGAACTGGCAGACCTCGAGCCTGGGGATGCCGAGACTGCAATTGACGAGGAACCGCTGCCCGAACTGGAGCCCACGGCGCTCGAATCGACTCCCGGCGAGGAACCGGTCGACGAGCTCGAGGGTCTCGAGGTGGATGGGGGCATGACCGCCGAGGATCGCGCAGCCGCGGTCGAAGACGATACCGACCTCGAGGTCGAGGCAACGGCGCTCGAATCGATCGACGTGGAGGCGGTGCCCGATCGCCTCGACGACCTCGTCCCGACCGAATACGCCGACGCCGATGCTGCAGCGCTGGACGAGGAGGTCACGCCGGTCGAGACGGTTGGGACGAATGAGGTGCCGGACCTCGACGTCGCCGACGACCTCGACATCGACACCACCACCGTCGAGCCGGTCGTGGAGTGGGACGAGGCGCCCGAGACCGAGGAAACGGCGCTCGCCGACTCCGACGAGGTGGAGGTCGTGGCCGAGTCGGACCTCGAGCCGATCGTGGAGTGGGACGAGACCTCCGAGACCGAGGAAGCGGTGTTGGTACGCCCCGATGAGATCGACATCACCGACGTGCCAGAAGCGCCCGAGGAGGTCGACGACGAGGAAGCACCCGTTGAGGCGGTGGTGTTGGAGTCCGACACCGTCCCTACCGAGGCTCAAGCGTCTGCGGTCCACGACGACGACCTGGTGCGGGTGGGTGACGCGGTCGACCACGAAGCGGAACCCACCGAGTGGGTCCCGCCGCCGCCGTCCATGCCAACCAAACAGGACGTCATCGCGCTCGAGGAGCGCTTGCTGGAGAATCCCAACGATCCCTACGCCCATCGCGCGCTCGCGGAAGGCCTCATCGCGACTGGAAGCAAAGCCCGGGGCGTCGAGGAGCTCGAGTTGGCCTTGGCCGGTTTCGAGGAACACAACGACTGGGGGCATTGCGGGGACGTGCTTCGAGAGCTGACACGGCTCGATCCCAATCGGATCAAGTACTATCAGAAGCGGGTCGAGTTGTCCTACCGATCGGGAGACAAGTACCGGTTGGTGGACGCCTATCTCGAACTGGGCGATGTGCTGGTGCGCGTTGGTTCCTTGGACAAGGCGCTCGCTGTGTACGGCCGGGTGCTCGAACACGACCCGGCCAACGAGTTTGCGCAGGCGGCCTTCGATGCCCTGCGTCCGGTTCCGGCCTCGCGCGACCCCAGTCGGGAAGCCGTCCAACCCGCAGCAGCGGTGCCGCCGGCAGCGGCGACCGCCGAGGCGGACGAGGATTACGTGGATCTGGGGGCGCTCGTCCTCGAACCCCGGCGGGAGCGTGATACTCGGATTCGGGTTGACGACGAAGAGCCTACGGGAGATGAGGACCGCGACTTCGAGATCATGCTGCAGCAGTTCAAGTCGGCCTTGGACGATAGCCTGACCGAGGAGGACTATCAGGCCCACTACGATCTGGGCGTCGCATTCAAGGAGATGGGCCTCCTCGACGAGGCCATCGCGGAATTCCAAAAGGCTCTCCGGGCGCCGGAGGGCAGGTTGCGGACGTCGGAGGCCCTCGGCGTTTCCTTCTACGAGAAGGGGCAATTCCCGATCGCGGAGGCCATTCTCCGCCGGGCAGTGGAGGGGGTGGACGGCCTGGACGACGAGAAGATCGGATTGCTCTACTGGTTGGGGCGGTCGAGCGAGTCGCAGGGCCGCGAGCGCGAGGCGATCTCCGCCTACGAGCGGGCCCTGGCGGTCGATGTGGGGTTCATGGACGTCAATGAGCGAGTCAAACGGCTCACGTCGGGGCACGGCTGATGCGTTTCGAGACTGCGGTGGGCCTCGCTGATGTCCAAGGCACCTTGGTGTCCCGCTTGGACGAGGTGCGCCACGAGTTGCGGCGGATCGTCAAGGCCGATTTTGATCTGATCGCGATGGCGAATGCGCATCTGATGCAGATGCAAGGCAAGATGTTTCGGCCAACGCTCGTCTTGCTGTCCGATGAGGCCTCGGGGCACCCTCAGCCCCCGGCGATCACACTCGCGGCCGTCGTGGAACTCATTCACCTAGCCACGCTGGTCCATGATGATTCGGTTGATCACTCGGTGCTCCGCCGCGGCATGCCGACGCTCAACGCCCTGTTCAGTCACCAAGTGTCGGTGATCATGGGCGATTACCTCTACTCCCGAGCGGTCATCGAATTGGTGCGGTTGGATGATCTTGAACCGCTTCGCGTCCTCGCCCGCGTGACCAACGAAATGACGATTGGCGAGATGCGGCAGCTCACCGCGCACGACCCGCTGGCCTTCACGGAAGACGAGTACTACTTGCTCATTCGGTCGAAGACCGCGTCGCTCTTGTCGGGGGCGTGCGAGGTCGGGGCGATTGGAAGTGCCAGTGGGACTCGCTCGGCCTTGCGGCGGTTTGGTGACAATCTGGGGATGGCGTTTCAGATCATCGATGACCTCATCGACTACACTGAGGAAGAGGCGACGACGGGCAAGCCGTTCGGCTCCGATCTTCGCGAGCACAAGGTGACCCTGCCGCTGATCCACGTGCTGCCCCGTCTCAGTCCCCGCGACCGGGCCACGATCGGTGAGTTGATGGCAACGCCCAAGCCGTCGGACGACCTGATCAACACGGTGATTGCCCTGGTGAGCGACGCCGGCGGGTTGGACTACGCGCGGGCCCGTGCCGAGTGGTATTGCGATCGTGCGGAGAGAGAATTGGACGCGCTCTCGCCGTCCCCGGCGCGCGAGGCTCTTCGATTGAGCTTGGCCTATCTCCTAGAACGGCGAAGCTGAGATGGCCACGGGCCCCCACCGGCCGGGCTTTTACCTCGGAGTCCTGACCGCCGGGTTCATCCTGGGCGGGTTCGTGACGGCCCTTCTCGACACGTTCCTACCCGACAGCACCTTTAAGCAGGTCTTCGTCAGCACGTGGACCCCGTCCATCGGGCCTATCTCGGTCGATCTCTTGGTGGTAAACTTCACCGTAGGACCCGTGGGCCTCGCGGTCTCGGTGTTGAGCTTGGTCGGCGTGATTATCGCGTACTTCGTGGCGCGATCGCTCTTCTGAAAGTAGGCGCATATGGGCATCGGGAATCTGGGATTCGTCGAACTCCTCGTCATCCTCCTGGTCTTGCTTCTCGTGTTCGGCGCGAGACGGCTCCCGGAAATCGGAGCCTCGTTGGGCAAGGGGATTCGCGAATTCAAACGCAGCGTGACGGAAACCACCGACGCGATCAATAAGGACATGGACGAGTCTTCCGAGTCACGCCAAATCGACTCGACATCTGGCACGCCTCCCGACGGAGAACCGAAGCGGCTGTCGCAGTAGCACGGTTCACAGACGCACAACGGGGCGGGTCGCACGGTGACCCGCCCCGTTGTGCGTTCCGCGCCTCACCCCGCTAGAAACCGCGTTGCTCGGCCGCCTGGGCCTGCGCCTCCAATTGGGCGTTGGTGCGATACAGGTCGTCGCGGCGGTCATCGACGACGGCCGAGGCGCGCAGTGCCGCCAAGTAGTTGCGGACCCGCGCCTGACGAGCCGCCCGGATTTCCTGGGTGCGGTACTCGTCCAGAATGTTCATGAACTCGGCCGAATCCGCCGGGTGCCGGGACGACACCTCGATCACGTACAGACCTTCCACCGTGTCCAACAGGCCGCTGCGCTCGCCCTCGGCCAGGCCGAAGGCCGCTCCAACCAGGACCGGATTCGGGAGCGGGGGTCGGGTGCGCACGAACGGACCCACCTCACGGTGCGCCAACCCCAGGGCCTCGGCGGCGGCTGCCATGGACGCGCCGCCGGCCAGACGATCGAGGTACTCGCGGCCACGCTCGCGGGCCAACTCCCACCGCTTCCGGTCCCGCACCTCCCCCGCAACCGCCGCTCGCACGGTCGCGTCGCTCAGCGGGGGCACGCCCTCGGGCTGCAGGCTATCGAGCCGGAACAGATAGAAGGCCCACGGATCTTCGATGATCGGGCTGACCTCTCCAATCTGGGCCCGGAAGGCCCACACACTGGCGTCCGGCACCACCTGGGTGCCGACCAACACCCGGGTGCCCTTTTGGACCGGGTTGGTGGTGAAGATCTCGAGCCCGAGCGCCCTGGCGACGGTATCGAGGGCGGCGGGATCGAGCCGCTCCGCCCCGAGCAACTCCAGAGAATCCGCTTGGGTATCCACCAAATCCCGATGGGCCCCGGCCAACTCGATCGGGACCAAGATATGACGGCCCTCGGCAGTGTCGGCCCGCCGACGGGTGACCTGGATGATGTGGTAGCCGAATTCGGTCAGCACCGGTTGCGAGAGGGTGTTGAGCGGCATGCTGAAGGCGGCGGAATCGAAAGGCGGGGCGAACGATCCGCGAGTCCAACTCCCCAGGTCGCCTCCGCGATTCCCAGAGACCGTGTCGGCCGACTCTCGACGAGCCACTTCGTCGAACGGCGTGCCCTCGAGCACCTCGCCGCGAAGCGCCAGGGCTCGATCGTGCGCGGCGACGCTGTCGCTGGCATCAGGCGCCCGGGGCAGCGCCACGCCGCTCAAGTAGGCCGTCGCAGGGCGCTTGAATTCGTCGAGGTGGCTGCGGTAGTAGGCGGTGATTTCCTCATCGGTCACGGTGATCAGAGAGTCGGGAATGATCCGCCGTGGAATGAGGGCGGTCAGGGCGATGGTCACCGCTTCATTCGCATCGCGATACCGTTCCCACAGCGCCGCGTCGGAGAGATACACGTCGGCGGTCACGACCCGCAGCAGCTTGGAACGCAGGAGTTCGTCGCGGTACTGAGCCTCGAGGTACGGAACGTACTGTTGGCCCACGCTCGAGGAGAGCCACCGCTGGTACTTTGCCTGGTCGAACTCCCCGTCGGTCTGAAACTCGGGCTGCTCACGAAAATCTTGTGGAGGGACGTTGCGCAGCAGCTGGGCAACCTCATCCGCCGACACGGAGATCCGACGCCGCTTGTACTCGGACGCCAGCACCGTCTTTGCCACGAAATCTTCCCACACCTCGTCGCGGATCCGCTCGATGTCGTCCAGGCCCAACGGCTCGGCAGATTGCTGCTGAATCAGTTGAATGCGCTCTTGGACCAGCTGCTGGTAGATGCGGGTGTCGATGGATTGCCCATTGACCTTCCCGACCGAGCTACTGGAGAACCCCCCCGGCGAGCCCCCGGTGATGCCACTGAGCTCAACGAGGAAGAGGACCATCAAGACCGCAAACACAATGGCGATGATCTTGGCGCTGCTGCGGAAGGCTTGCATCATGGTGGCGACTCGATACCGAAAAGCGGCGATTGGCTGAAGGGCCCTAAGTGTAAGTGCGCCAACGCACAATCTCAAGCGGGGCAGGGGCCCGGCCGAGTTGACACGGGAGACCCCGCCGACTACTGTTTGGCGAAGTCCCACAACAACTTACGTCACGGATGGGATGCGACGATGACCGGTCGCGAAATCGCCAAGCTCGAGCGGCTGCACCAAGAGAATCCAAGCGGCACCACGTTCGCTCCGCTCGCCGAGGCCCACCGCCGCCAGAGCGAGCCCGAACGCGCCATCGCCCTCCTCCACGCCGGACTGGAGATGCACCCCCAGCACGCCCCCGGCTGGATTGTCCTTGGACGCTGCCATCTCGACCTCGCTGACGAACCCGAGGCCGAATCGGACTTCGCGAGGGTGTTGGAGTGCGATCCCGGGAACGCGATTGCCCTTCAGGCCCTGGCCGACATCGCCGAGCGCCAGGGACGCTACGACGAATCGGAACGGTGGCTCACCGAACTCCTCCAGGTCGATCATGGGAACGAGACCGCTCGGACCCAGCTCGCCCGGGTCACCGGCGCGAAGGGGCTGAGCGAGCCCCCGTTGGCGGAGGTAGTCCTCACCGGGCATGACGACATGTGGAAGCCGAGCGAGGAGCTCTCCGACGAAGCGTTCGAGCCGGCGGAGGTCACGGACGATGAGGCGGGGCCTGAAGTCGCCATCGAGTTCGCCCCCGGCGACCTGGAGGAGGCCGGGGTGGAGGTCGAGGAGTGGTCGCCCCTCGGCCTCGCGGACGTGGAAGGCAATGCGGACGCGCCCGACGAGGCCGACGAGGCGGTTCTCGCCGACGAGACCGGCTTCGAGGAGATCGAGCTGTCGGAACCGGTCGCGTACGATGCAGGCGAGCTTGAGATCGCCGTCGATACCGACGATCTCGAACTCGATGCGGAGACGGTCGAGAGCGCGGACGACCAAGTGGAGTGGGAACCGGACGCGGCCGTCTTCGACGAGCGGTCGGCCATTGAGGGCGAGCGACGGGCCATCGAGGAGGAGGACATTGCCGAGCCCTTTCCCGCCGTGGCCGACGCTGAGGTGTTGCCGTTAGAGGAGGAGCCGGGCGTCGAGGCGGATGCGGCCGAGCCCGCCGAGCGGGACCAACGGGAGGTGAGCGGCCTGGCCGCTGGCCTGCCTCCGTTTGAAGAGGCCGGGGAGCTGTCCGAGCCGGCCCATGGCGTCTCAGTGGAGCCGGACGAGGGAGCGGCGCCCAGGGTCGAGCCCGAGCCGGTGGCGACCGAAACCATGGCCGAGCTCTATCTGAGCCAGGGGCACCGACAGGAGGCGCTGGGCATCTACCGACTCCTGTTGGCCGACCAGCCCGATGATCAACGGTTGAAGGACAAGGTCGCGGCGCTGGAAGAGGAGCCGGTCCGACCGAGTCGCGCGCGCCCGTCGGGCGGTGTGGCGAGTGATTACGCGGCGGCGGCGCGTGGCGGCCAATCGGTCACGGATTTTCTCAAGGCGCTCTTGACGTCACGCCCGGATTCGGCCGCGCCGGCCCCGCCGCCGCCGGTGGCGACCGAGTCCGGCGCGCCGGCGTCCGGTCCCGGCTCCGATGCCGGGAGGCCGGGGATGCCTGCAACCGGCGAACCAACGAGGCCAGCCCAAGACCGTCTGTCCCTGAGCGCGATCTTCGGGGAGGATGCCTCGCCGGTTCCCCCGGCCGTGCGGGTGCCGGCGGGCGGGGGTATGGCGAGCGCCGTTGGACCGAAGACGGGACGGTTTTCGTTCGACGCCTTCTTTGGGGGGCAGCGCGGCGAGGCCTTGGCGGCGCACGACGCCGGGCGAGCGGGGTCGCACCTCGACGATGAGGATCTCGACCAGTTCCAGGCCTGGCTCCAAAAGCTCAAGAGCTGAATGCTCATCGCGGTTCTCAACGGTCCCAATCTCAACTTGCTGGGCGAGCGTGAACCCGAGATCTACGGACAGGCGACGCTCGGGGACATCGAGCGTGCCGTGCGAGAACGGGGCGAGGCGGCCGGAGCGACGATCGAATGGGTCCAGAGCAACCATGAGGGGGAGCTGATCGACGCGATTCACGGGCTCAGGGGCCGGGCCCAGGGGGCGATCGTCAACGCGGCCGCGCTGGCGCACACCAGCCTGGGCCTGCGTGACGCCTTGCTTGGAACCGGCATTCCGTTTATCGAGGTCCATTTGTCCAACGTATTCGCGCGTGAGCGGGTCCGTCGGCATTCTTTCCTGTCGGATATCGCCATCGGCGTCGTGGCCGGACTCGGCCCGACCGGCTACGTCTCCGCGCTCGACGCGCTGGTCGCCCGGCTTGTGCGCTGACAGGCGGGAAGCACGGCAGGCGGCGTTCAGGCGGGTAATCGACACGGAGGGGCTCGACGCCTTCGTCGTCACCCACAGTCTCAACATCCGATACCTGACCGGCTTCACGGGATCGGCGGCGTTGCTCCTGATGCAGCCCGGCACGCCCCTCTTGATCACTGATTTCCGGTATGCGGTGCAAGGGCCTCGAGAAGTTGGGGCGGCGGCCGACGTGGTCATTGATTCTGTCAGCGTCTGGGACCGGTTGCGCGCGGCGCTCGGACCACACGATCGGTGGCGGATCGGCTTTGAATCCCACCACCTGTCCGTCCGCGACGCGGCCCGACTCAAGGAGGGCTCTCGCGGAGAGGTCGTGCCGGTGCCGGATCTGGTGGAGCGTCTACGGGTGGCGAAGTCCGAGGAAGAAGTCCGGGCGATCCGCGACGCCGCCTCGTTGGCGGAGACGGCGCTCGCAGACAGCCTCCCGGCCATTCAGGTGGGACAGAAGGAACGCGACATCGCCCTCCACCTGGAGCACGCCCTCAGGCGGCACGGCAGCGAGTGGCACCCCTTTCCGACCATTGTGGCGTCGGGCCAGCGTTCGGCGCTGCCGCATGCGGGCACCAGTGAACGAGCGGTGGCAGCGGGCGACCTCGTCCTGGTTGACTTTGGAGCGCAAGTGGATGGATACTGTGCCGATCTCACCCGGACCTTTGTGGTGGGCGCCCGCGCGGATGAGCGCCAGCGGATGGTGTACGCATTGGTTCGGGATGCACAAGAGCGGGCGGTAGAGCACCTTCGAGCGGGCATGACGGGAGCCGAGGCGGACGCCGCCGCCCGTCAGGTCATTGCCAGGCGCGGATTCGGCGATGCGTTCGGGCACTCGTTGGGGCACGGACTCGGTTTGGAAGTGCATGAAGCACCCCGACTTGCCCCAACGGTGGAAAGCGCGATCCCCGCGCATGCGGTGGTCACGGTTGAACCGGGGATCTATCTTGATGGCTGGGGTGGGGTGCGGGTAGAGGATGACGTCTACGTTGCGCCGACCGGGCCCGAGCGGCTCTCGAATGCGGCGGCAACCCTCATAGAACTCACGTAGGAATGGCGTGTGGCGACCACAGCAGATTTTCGAACGGGCATGGTCCTCGAGATCGACGGTCAGCTCTATCAGATGACCTATTTCCAACACGTGAAACCGGGCAAGGGGGGCGCCTTTGTCCGGAGCAAGCTCAAGAACGTCATGACGGGGGCGGTCACGGACCGGACATGGACGGCTGGCGAGCGGGTGAAGGATGTGCGTCTCGAGCGGCGGCCGATTCAATTCTCGTACGCGGACGGGCACTTCTACCATTTCATGGATATGCAGACGTTCGATGACATCATGATCACCGATGACGTCATGGGCGCGGACCAACTGAAATATCTCAAGGAAGGGATGGCGTGCGAGGGCCTTGTCCACGATGGCACCGTGATCATGGTGGACCTCCCGAATTTCGTTGAGCTCATCGTTACGGAGACCGCACCGGGTATTCGGGGCGACACCGCCACTGGGGGGACCAAGCCGGCGACGCTCGAAACCGGGGCCACGATTCAAGTCCCGCTCTTCATCGAGGAGGGAGAGATGATCCGGGTCGACCGGCGGGAAGACAAGTACCTGACCCGCGTATGACGCCCGAGGAGATGCAGGAGCTGGCACAGTTACTGCGCCATGTGCCCGGGATCAAGTCGGTCGACCTGGGCGATGTGCGGCGGCTGGTCAAGCTCCTCCGGGATTCGCCCGAGGTGGGGTCGATCGAGGTGAAGGGGTGGTTTGGGACGGGGGTGGTGGTAACTCGCACGGGTTCGGGCGGAATAGCTCCGCCGGCTGCGCTGCCGGCGGCTCATGCAGGCCCTGCCCCGGCCGCGGCCCCGTCGGGGGCGCCGGCCTCCGCCCCCGCCCCCGCTCCCGCGAGCAGCCTCAAGGAGATCACCTCGCCGATGGTGGGCACGTTCTATCGGGCGCCGGAGCCGGGCGCCGAGCCATACGTGAACGCGGGAACCCGGGTGACGTCCGGCCAGACGGTATGCATTATCGAAGCCATGAAGATCATGAATGAAATCGAGGCAGAAATCACCGGCGTCGTTCGTGAGGTCTGTGTCGAAGACCAGCAACCCGTCGAATATGGCCAGGTCCTTTTCCGAGTAGATCCCAATGGCTGAGCCGACCTCAGAACCGACCAGCGTCCGTCCGTTCAATTTCAAGCAATCCATCGTCGAGATGGTGCAGCGAAATGGATCGGATCTCCTCCTCAAGGTGGGCCGGCCGCCCACCGTTCGGGTCAATGGTGAGTTGGCGAATCTCGAGATGGCGCCGCTCAAGCCCGAAGACTTGAAGCAGCTCGCCGAACAGGTCATGACCCCTCGGCAAGTGAAGGAATTCGCGGAACGGAAGGAATCGGACTTTGCCATCGGTGTGCCGGGGGTAGGGCGATTCCGGACCAATATCTACCAGCAGCGGGGCACGCTGGCTTTCGCTTTCCGGGCCATTCCGTACGAAGTGAAGACGATCGAAGAATTGAATCTGCCCAAAGTGCTCGAGGACATCGCCGTCCGGCCTCGCGGGCTGGTGTTGGTCACTGGGATTACCGGCTCGGGAAAATCAACGGCGCTGGCGGCCATGATCGACCACGTCAACCACCATCGCCGCGTGAACATCATCACGATTGAGGATCCGATCGAGTTCCTCCACCGCGATGTCAAGGCCAATATTTCCCAGCGCGAGGTGGGGAGCGATACCCTCTCCTTCGACTCGGCCTTGCGGCACGTGCTGCGGCAAGATCCGGATGTCATCCTGATCGGTGAGGTCCGCGACCAGGAGACCCTCGATACCGCGCTCAAGGCGGCGGATACCGGCCACTTAGTGTTTTCGACCTTGCACACGACTGATGCGACCCAGACGATCAACCGCGTCATCTCGTTTTATCCACCCCACCAGCACCAGGAAGTCCGGTCGCTCCTCTCGACGGCGCTCGCTGCCGTCGTGTGTCTCCGCCTCGTGCCCCGGCAGGACGGCAACGGCCGGGTGCCCGCGGCCGAAGTGCTCATCAACACGGCTGCCGTGGCGGAGAACATCCGGGACATGGAAAAGGCTCTGAACATTCCGGATCTCATCGCCGAAGGGACGGTCTCGTATGGGATGCAGTCGTTCGACCAATCGCTCATGCGCTGGTACAAAGAAGGTATGGTGAGCTACGAGAGCGCGCTCTTCTATTCGACGAACCCGAGTGAATTTGCGCTCCGCGCCTCCGGCATCAGCTCCGCCTCGGATCACACCCTCGGTGGGTCGGGCGAGGCCTCGAGTTCGGGAATGCCCGCTGGTTACAATCCGTAATGTTCAAGAAGGTACTGATTGCGAACCGTGGGGAGATCGCCCTGCGGGTCATTCGAGCATGCCGCGAGCTGGGCATCGAAACCGTGGCGGTCTACAGCGAAGCCGACCGGGAGTCGCTCCACGTCCGGTTTGCCCACGATGACGTCTGTATCGGCCCCGCACCGGCCCGCTTCTCGTATCTTCGGATCCCCCACCTCATCGCCGCCGCCGAGCTGACCGGGGCAGATGCCATCCACCCGGGCTACGGGTTCCTCGCCGAAAACGCCGAGTTCGCCGATACCTGCAAGGCCTCGAACATCACTTTCATTGGCCCGACCGGCGACCAGATTCGGCAAATGGGCGACAAGGCCACCGCCCGCCGGCTCGCGGCCGAGGTCGGCATCCCCACTGTCCCAGGGTCCAAGGATACGATCGAAGAACTCGAGCCCGCACTCGAGATCGCGGGCGAGATCGGATACCCGGTCATCATCAAGGCCTCAGCCGGTGGGGGTGGCAAGGGCATGCGTATCGCGCGGGACGCCGACCAATTCGAGGACGTCTTTGCCTTGGCTCAAAACGAGGCCCTCTCGGCCTTCGGAAACGGCAGCGTCTACATCGAGAGGTTCCTGGCTGCACCGCGGCACGTCGAAATCCAGGTGCTCGGCGACACCCGCGGCACGGTGGTCCACCTGGGCGAGCGCGACTGCTCTATCCAGCGTCGTCACCAAAAACTCATCGAAGAGAGCCCAAGCCCCGTCGTCGACGCAGCGCTCCGTGAATCCATGGGGAACGCCGCCGTCCAGTTGGCGGCCAATATCGACTATGTCGGGGCCGGCACGGTAGAGTTCCTGGTCGATGGCAAGGGGCACTTCTATTTCATGGAGATGAATACCCGGATCCAAGTCGAACACCCCGTCACCGAGATGGTCACGAGCTTCGATCTGGTGAAGGAACAGATCCGGATTGCGGCTGGCGAGAAGATCGGGTTTAAAGGAGACGGCCGACGGTTGCGCGGCCATGCCATCGAGTGCCGGATCAACGCCGAGGATCCGGCCCGGAACTTCCAGCCCAGCCCCGGGCTGATTACCGCGTTCCACCCGGCAGGCGGGCCGGGGGTACGGGTGGATACCCACGTATACGCCGGCTACACGGTCCCCCCGTACTACGACTCCCTCTTGGCCAAGCTGATCGTGCACGGCGGCAACCGCGAGGAAGCCCTCAACCGCATGGGGCAAGCCCTCGACAGCTTCATTATCGAGGGACCAACCACCACCATCCCATTCCTAGCGAGAGTCATCCGCCACCCCGACTTCGTGGCCGGCACTGTCGACACCAACTTCCTCGAACGCCAACCCGACCTGTTGCGCGCCGCGACATGACGCTCGACGTCGTCTTCTCTCCTCTCTCCCTGGCCGACGGGGAGGTGGAAGGGAAGACGGTGGTGGTGTGCGATGTGTTGCGGGCGACAACTACGATCTGCGCGGCGCTGTGGCACGGCGCCACCGCGGTCATCGCCGAGCGGTCCGCGGAGACCGCACGCCGGAGAGCGCAGACGTTCGAGCCCGACCGGGTCGTCCTCGCCGGCGAACGACGCGGCTTGCCCATCCCGGGATTCAACGTGGGCAATAGCCCGCTCGACATGACCCCCGCGCGCGTCGCCGGCCGGACCCTCGTCTTGACCACGACCAACGGGACCTGGGCCCTCTCTGCCGTGGCGGCCGCCGCGGCCATCTACCCCGGGTCGGTGGGCAACTTCACCTTGCTGGCGGCCGTGACCCAGAACGCCCTCGACGCCGGTGAGGATGTCGTCATCGTGTGCGCCGGCCGCCATGGTGCATTCGGGATCGATGACGCCTACTGTGCCGGCCGACTGGTGCTGGAGGCTCTCCGGCCACCTCGTCCCGCACCCCGACTCAACAGCGCCGCCCGTTACGCCATTACTTTGGTAGAGCAATGCGGGCGGGCCTGGGAGCCCGTTCTTCGATGGAGCGCCGCCGGTCGCGCGCTCAGACACCAGGGGTTCGATGCCGACATCGCCTGCTCAGCGACACAAGACGCCTTCCCGGTGGTGGCAGCGGCTGCCGGCCACCGCATCACTCGTGCACCCCGCCCCGGCCCCGGCCCATGACTAGCGAAAGCCGCCGACGGCTGGCGGCCATTGCCGCCCTGGTGGCTGGTCTCTTCGTCGCGCTGGCCCTCCTGCCGGTACCCATCACCGGCCCGCTGGGCCAAGGCCTCGGCGATGCTCTGTGGCGCTGGCTCGGCGTGGGCGCCCTCGGCCTTCCGCTGCTCGGGCTCGGCTTGGCCCTCGCCGGATTCGATCATCTTCCCAGATTCGGCATGCTCCGGGTCGGCGCCCTGCTCGCCGGCGTGAGCCTGGTGGTTCCGTTCATCCTCGGCATCCTGGTCCGGATCACGCCCGAGGCCTTCCTGCCGGAGTTGGCCGACTGGAGCTGGGACGCCAGGGTCACCGGGCTCGTCCCCGGCTTCTTCGCCCAGATGGTCTACACCGGGGTCGGGTTTGCCGGGGGACTGTTGATTGGCTTTCTCCTGCTCTCGGCGGTCACCCTGGCGACCATCGCCTGGCATCCCCTCAAGCCGCTGGAGCGGGCCGAATGGTCGGCCCGTGCCCGGGCCGCCCGAGGGGCGGAGCGCGAGCGGGCCGACGCGGACCTGGCGACTGCTCCCGGGGAGGAGCCCGGGGATGATGAGAATGACGCCGCGTCCTCCCCTCCGGCGCGGCGGACCTCAAAGAGAGGCCAGGGATCGGCCCCCGCCGCCCGCGCGGCAGGGCTTCCGGGCGATGATGCCTCGGAGGCATCGGTGCCCGACTTCGCCGGCGGCGATCCGGGCGATGAGTTTGCGTTGCCGCCCCTGGATCTCCTGAGGCCGGTGCCGACGGAGGATGTAGACGCCGGCGAGGCTGAGCTCGACCGGTTGGGGCAGGTGCTGGTGGACACCCTTCGCACCTTCAAAGTGGAGAGCAGGATCACCGGCCGGACCACGGGTCCCGTGGTGACCCAGTTCGAGGTGGTGCCGGCGCCCGGCGTCAAGGTCGGGCGTATCGCGGCCTTGGCGGACGACCTGGCCTTGGCGATGCACGCTCCGTCGATTCGCATCGTGGCCCCGATCCCGGGCCGGGGTGCCGTGGGGGTCGAGGTCCCCAACCCCACTCCCCGCACGGTGTGGCTCCGTTCGCTCATCGAATCGGGGGACTGGGTCAAGGCGCGGGCGACCCTCCCGATCGTGTTGGGGCGCGACTTGGAAGGCCGGCCGGTCATCGCTGATCTCGCCAAGATGCCCCACTTGCTCATCGCTGGCGCGACGGGATCCGGCAAGTCCGTGGCCATCAACACGATCGTCACGAGCATGATCTACCGCTACACCCCGCGGGAGCTCCGGCTCTTGATGATCGATCCCAAGATGGTCGAATTGTCGATGTACAACGCCCTGCCGCATCTCAGGCACAAGGTCGTCACCGACAACCACGAGGCCGCGTCGGTCCTCAAGTGGGCGGTGTTGGAGATGGACAAGCGCTACGCGCTTCTTCACGCCAACCATGCCCGGAACGTCGCCGACTTCAATCGAAAGCTGGAGCAGGGGAGACCTCTCCGGAATCCGCCCCGGCCCAAACTCACCTTGGCGGTTGTCAGTGCGGAGGAACCCCACAGACCGCCCGAGCCCGAGGAGGAGGAGGAGTATACCGAGGGGCCGCTCCCGCTCATTGTGATCATCGTCGATGAGTTGGCCGATCTCATGATGACGGTGCAGGGCGAGGTGGAGACTCCGCTCGCCGTACTGGCGCAGAAGGCCCGGGCGATTGGGATCCACCTCCTGCTCGCCACCCAACGTCCCTCGGTCAACGTCATCACGGGCCTTATCAAGGCGAACTTTCCGAGCCGGATCGCCTTTCGTGTGGCCTCGAAGGTGGACAGCCGCACGATTCTCGATCAGAACGGCGCGGAAGCGCTGCTGGGCAATGGGGACATGCTCTTTCTCCCGCCGGGCAAGAGTGAGCCCAAGCGGTTGCAGGGTGCCTTCATCAGCACCGAGGAGACCGAGCGTCTCATGCAGTGGTACGTCGAGCGTCGCGAGACCCGACGGACCCTGCCGCGGGTGGAGCCGGCGGCCGAAGAGGACATTCTCGAGTTGGTGCGTGCCCAGGAGGCCGACGACGAGGGTGGTGCCGCACGGGGCGGGGACGATGAGGAGAGGGACGCCCTCTTCCGCGAGGCCGCGGAGGCCTGTCTCCAGAACCAGGGCGGCTCGACTTCGCTCCTCCAGCGGCGGCTTCGGATCGGCTACGGACGGGCCGCCCGTATTATCGATCAGCTCCACGACGCTGGGATCTTGGGCCCCCCCGATGGCAGCAAGGCCCGCGAGGTCTTGATCGGCTTCGATCAACTCGATGAGTACTGCGGCTAGCGCGCGCCGCGCGCCGCCGTCGCCCTCTTCGTCTTCCGCGTCTCCTCCAGCCCTCCTCGCCGCCGGGTCGCCCGCCTCTGGGCGGCTCGGACACCCTGGCACCGGCCCGCACGGAAACGGTCCAACAGCGGACCGGCGGAATCGTTACCCTTGGTCATGGCAGCGGCCCGTCGGTTCACGCCCATTGAAGAATGGGAGGACGCGCGCCACCGGCGAGGGATCCGCGGTGAGTTAGCCGCCGCCGCGTACCTGACGGCGTGCGGGTGGAACATCGAGGCCCATCGTTTCCGACTTGGCCGTCACGATCTGGATCTGGTCGCCCGCCGTGGGCGGGTGGTGGCGTTCATCGAAGTGAAGACCCGCCGCGGCGTCGCGGCCGGTGCGCCGCTCGCGTCTCTCGGAGCCCGACAGCGGCGCGATTTGGCTAGGGTGGCCGAGGTCTGGCGGCTGCGTTATGGCCGCACCGGCGATGCCTACCGGTTCGATCTGGTGGGCGTCTTGGAGGATCCCCAACGGGGTGGGGGGCTCACCATCGAGCATGTGGCCGATGCCTGGCGGGTTGGGTGGTGACCGTCCGAGATCGCGGCTTGCTTCGGCCTCTATTCGGTAGTATACTGGTTGTGTCAAAGTGTAGTAAAATCGGTCACTTTTTACTTGAGGTCTTCCATGGCATCCGAGTCGGATCGGCAGGGCGCGGACCGGCGCAAGGCGCTGAGTTTGGCCATCGCGCAAATCGAGAAGCAGTTGGGCAAGGGGTCCATCATGCGGATGGGCGCGGACACGCCGCGGGTGGCGGTCTCGGCCATTCCGACGGGTGCCATCAACTTGGATGCTGCCACCGGCGTTGGTGGTATTCCGCGGGGCCGCATTACCGAGATCTACGGCCCCGAGGCGTCGGGGAAGACGACGCTCACCCTGCATCTGGCCGCCAACACGCAGCAGGGCGGAGGGGTCGCGGCGTACGTCGACGCCGAGCATGCGCTGGATGTGGAGTATGCCAAGAAGCTCGGGGTCGATGTCGAGAACCTGTTGGTGTCGCAGCCGGATACGGGCGAGCAGGCGCTGGAGATCGTGGAGATCCTGGTGCGCTCGGGCGCGGTGGACCTGGTCGTGATCGATTCCGTCGCCGCCCTCGTGCCCAAGGCGGAGATCGAGGGCGAAATGGGCGACAGCCATGTTGGTCTCCAGGCCCGTCTCATGAGCCAGGCGCTCCGCAAACTGGCCGGAGCGATCAGCCGCTCCAGCTGCTCGGTGGTCTTCATCAATCAATTGCGCGAGAAGATCGGCGTCATGTTCGGGAATCCGGAAACCACCACCGGCGGCAAGGCGCTCAAGTTCTACGCCTCGCTGCGCTTGGACATCCGGCGCACCGGCCCAGTCAAGGAACGCGATCAGATCATCGGCAATCACGTGCGGGTAAAGGTGGTGAAGAACAAGGTGGCGCCGCCCTTCAAGCAGGCCGAATTCGATATCATGTTCGATGAGGGCATCAGCCACACGTCGCTCTTGGTCGATATCGCCGCCGAAGCGGGAATCATCCAAAAATCGGGGGCGTGGTATTCCTACGGCGATCAACGCATCGGCCAAGGCCGCGAAAACGCCAAGCTCTTCTTGCGAGACAATCCGGAACTCATGAGCGAGATCGACGGCAAGGTGCGGGAACTCTTGGGGCTTCGTGTCCCCGAGGCCGCGGCGAAGGGTGAAGAGGCGCCCGCCGGCTCGGCGCCCGCGGCGAGCGAGGCCAAGCCCAAACCCAAGGCCAAGAAGCCTGCCAAGATCGACTGACGTCCCGTGACGGTTGCCTCCGCGCTGCCGGCGAACCGGCGTCGACCGACCATCACCCGGCTCGAGCCCGATCCCGGACACCCGGGAGCGGTGCACGTTCACGCAGACGGCAAACGGTTCTGCACCATCCCCCTCGAGGCGATCGAGCCCGGCGCGCTCCAGGTCGGACGGACGATCGACCAGGACCTCGAGGAGCGGCTCGGCCATGCCGCCGATGAGGAGGCCGCCTTCCGGACCGCGCTCCGGGCGCTTGGCCGTCGCTCCTTTGCCCGAGCGGATCTGTCCCGGCGGCTCCGCCGGAAGGGGCATCCGGCGGTGGCCGTGGAGCCGGCGCTCGACCGGGCGGCGCGCCTGGGCCTCGTCGACGACGCCCTCTTCGCCGAGCGCTATTGCGAAGCCCACGCAGCCCGGGGCAAAGGACCGGTCAGGCTCATGGCCGATCTCCGGCGCGTGGGTGTGGAGATGCCGCACATCACCCGGGCGCTCGAGGCGGTCTTCCCGCCGGGGAGCGACCTGCTCGCGCAACCCCGGGTCCTCGCCCAGAAGCGGGCAGCGCAACTCTCCCACCTCCCGCGCCGGGTCCAACGCCGGCGGGTTCTGGCCTATCTGGCGCGCCGCGGCTACCGCGGGCACGAGGTGGTCGAGGTCGTTCGCGAAGTCATCGATCACGCTCCCGTCGGCTGAGCCACCACTTCCCCGCGCGTGGCCTGGCCCGATGGCCCGTGCCCGAGGCCCGGGTATATATTGCGCCCATGAATGCGTCTCGGATTCGGCGCCTCTTTCTCGATTTCTTTGTGGCCAACGGGCACCGCGAGGTGCCTTCTTCGTCGTTGGTGCCCGCCGACGATCCCACGCTCCTGTTCACCAATGCCGGGATGGTGCAGTTCAAGCGCACCTTCCTCGGGCAAGACAAGCGGCCGTACGTCCGGGCGGTGACCGCGCAGAAGTGTGTGCGGGCGGGCGGCAAGCACAACGACCTCGAGCAGGTCGGGCTCACCACCCGTCATCACACCTTCTTCGAGATGCTCGGGAACTTCTCGTTCGGGGACTACTTCAAGCGCGACGCCATTCAATACGCCTGGGAGTTCGTCACCGGCGACGCATACCTGGGAATTCATCCCGATCGCATCATCACCTCGGTGCACCACACCGATGACGAAGCCAGGGTGCTCTGGATGGAATTGACCGGCCTTCCTGCGAACCGGGTGTTCCAGCTCGGCGACGAGGACAACTTCTGGCAAATGGGGGATACCGGACCCTGCGGTCCTTGCAGCGAGATCTTCGTCGATCTCGAGTGGAAGCCGGGCACGAAGCCCCCGAAGCTCACGCAGGCGGAATTCGAAGCGCTCTCGGAGGCCGGACGTTTTCTCGAAATCTGGAACCTGGTGTTCATGCAGTACGACCGGTCGGCGGATGGAGAGTTGACGCCCCTGCCCAAGCCGTCGGTCGATACCGGGGCGGGGCTCGAACGCATTGCCGCGGTCATGCAGGGCCAGGACGACAACTTCCACACCGACCTCTTCCAGCCGCTTCTCGACCGGGTCACCGACTTGGTGGGGAGGCCGTATCCCCGCTCGCGCGAGGGGGAGGGGGCCAGCTTCCGCGTCCTCGCCGATCACGCCCGGGCGGTCGCGTTTCTCCTGGCGGACGGGGTCTATCCCAGCAATGAGGGCCGGGGCTATGTGCTGCGCCGGATTCTTCGCCGCGCCGTGCGCCACGCGTGGCTCTTGGGCCGCCGCGAGCCCACGCTGGCGCCGCTCAGCGAGCTGGTGATCGCCGGCATGGGAGACGCCTATCCCGAGTTGGTGAAGGCGAAGACGATCCCGGACATAACCCGGAAGGAAGAGGAACAGTTCCTCGACACCATCGACGGGGGGCTCGCGCGGTTGGAGGAACTGTTTGCCGGCGGCGCGACGAGCATCGCTGGCGACGAGGCCTTCCGGCTGTACGACACCTTCGGCTTCCCCATCGACCTGACCCAGCTCATTGCCGAGGAGCGTGGGGTCTCGGTGGACCTGGCGGGTTTTGAGGAGTCGCTCGAGGCGCAGCGCGAGCGATCACGGTCTGTTGTCCAGGCCCCGAGCGTCTCCGGTCGAGGTGCCATCGGGACGCCGGCGATTCATATCGACGCCGACTGGAAAGCGGTCACGAACCGACAGCAGACCTTCGTTGGTTATCAGGCGACGGAAGCAGAAAGCGACATTCTGGCCTTCCGCCAGCAGGATGAGCAGGTCGAGGTTGTCCTCGAGGAGAACCCGTTCTACGCCGAGGCCGGCGGCCAGGTCAGCGACACCGGCGGCTTGACCGGAAAGGGCTGGTCCATGCTGGTCGAGTCGGTCCGCCGCGACGCGGAGCACGGCGTCGTGCTGGGCGGCCGCTTCGACGAGCCGTTCGAGCCGACCCCGGTGGAGGCCCGGGTCGACGCGCCGCGCCGGCGAAACATCGAGCGGAACCACAGCGCCACCCACCTGGTGCATTACGCGCTCCGCGAGGTGCTCGGCACCCATGTGCGGCAACAGGGGTCCCTGGTCGCCCCCGACCGACTCCGCTTCGACTTCTCGCATCATGGTCCGATCGATGAACCCACCCTCGAGTCCATCGAGCGCATGGTCAACGAACTGGTGTGGGAAAACTTCCCGGTCGAGACCCGCGAGATGCGCTACAAGGAGGCGCTGGCGCTCGGGGCCATGGCCTTCTTCGCCGAGAAGTATGGTGACGTGGTCAGGGTGGTCTCCATGGGCCCGTCGATCGAGCTCTGCGGCGGGACCCATGTGCGCTCGACGGGGCAGATGGGCTTGTTCCGCTTGAGCAGCCAGAGCGGGGTCGCGGCCGGCGTGCGCCGGATCGAAGCCATCACCGGCTCGGGTGCGTATGAGGATGTCACGGCGCTCGAGACCCGCTTGGCCCGAATCGCTGAGTCACTCAAGGCGCGCCCGGAGCATCTCGTCGGACGAATCGAGCAACTGCTCGAGGAACGGGCTCGGCTCGAGGCCCGCGTGGCCGGCATGCTCGCCTCGGGCGTCGGCGAGGCGGTGGCGGACCGAGAAGTCTTCGAGATCAACGGTGTCGCGGTGACCGTCGGCGAGACGCTGTCTCACGATCGTGGTGAGGTCGGGCAGATGGCGGACCAGTTCCGAGAAGGGAAGGAGCGAGGAGTGCTGGTGCTCTTCAGCCATGCCGGACGGGGGGCCATTCATGCCGCGGTGACGGACGATCTGGTGCGGGAAGGCCGAAAGGCCGGTGATCTGGTGAACCGGATCGCGGCGGTGAGCGGCGGCCGCGGCGGCGGCCGGCCGGCCTTTGCGTCGGCCGGTGCGGGAGACGCGTCCAAGATTCCCGCCGCCCGGGAGGCGACCCCCGCCATCGTGGAGTCCTGGCTCAGGGACAATGGATCGTGACCCTGCCTAGGTCGTGGATCCGCGACCAGCTCGGCGGAGCTCCCGCCGATCTCCGCCAGCGAGTCTTGGACTATGCTGAGCTCATTGCCCCGGGCCGCTCCCTGTCCGGCGTCCTGGCCGAGGCGAGCGATGTGGCCCTTGCCGAGACCCTGGACCGGTTCTCCGATCGCTCCATCGCGCTGGACTTGTTGGCGGCCGACGCCCTGATCACGCTCGCCCTCCTGGCACGGGCGGAGGAAACGCCGGAGCAGTTGGGCGAGTTCGCCGCTCGGCTGATGGTGGCCTACGCGTCGCGCGCGTGATCGATCTCCACAGCCACCTGCTCCCCGGGGTCGATGACGGCGCCCAAAGCGTCGAGGAGGCGGCGGTCGTGTTGAAGGCGATGGCGGCGAATGGGATCACCGAGCTGTGTCTCACGCCCCACCTCCTTGCGAGCGCCCTCCCCCACGGGGTGCCTGCAAGCCACGATCAGGCCTTTGCGGCGTTGATGGCGCGCCCCGAGGCCCACACGGTGCGTCTGCATCGCGGCGCCGAGGTCATGCTCGACCGACCACTCGAGGACGGGGTCGGGCAAGAGCGGGCAGCGACCTTGGGCGGTTCCCGATACCTCCTGGTCGAATTGCCGAGGCTGGTGGCGTTCGGGACCGTGGCGAATGCGCTGGCGCGGGTGGTCGAGACCGGGCTGGTCCCCGTGCTGGCCCACCCTGAGCGGTACTCGTGTTGTTCCAACGGCGCTGTTCGCCGGTGGAAGGAGATCGGAGCCGCGATCCAAGTGGATGCCATTACCCTGCTCTCGGTGTATGGGCGAGGCAACCGAGCGCGGCAGCTGCTGGAGGAGGGGCTGGCGGACATTCTCGCCGCCGACAATCATGGAGATACCCGGCTGCTGAGCGAGGCGGCCCAGTTCCTGGTCGAGCAGGGCGGCGACCTGCAGGCGCGCCTGCTCACCGAGCAGAATCCCGCGGCCATGCTGGCCGACGCCGCCGTGGAGCCGGTCCCGCCGTTCGAGATCAAGACCACCTGGCTCCAGCGGCTCCGAGGCTTGCTCGAGCGGGAGGAGGAGTGACCAGACCCCCATGATCGATCTGGAAGGAACCGCGGTGTTGGTCACCGGTGGCTCGCGTGGAATCGGCCGAGCGACCGCCGTGCTCTTTGCCCAGGCAGGCGCGGATGTCGGCGTGACCTACCACGTACGCCGGCACGATGCCGAGCTGGTGGCCCAGGAGATCCGCGGCATGGGCCGAAAGGCGTATGCCGGCGGCGGCGATCTGGCGGATCCCCGGGTGGTCGCGGCGGTGTTCCGCGAGTTCATGGCCTGCTTCGGCCGATTGGATACCTTCATCGCGAACGCCGGCATCTGGCCGGTCGAGGACGTGCCGCTCGTCGATCTGGACGAATCGCGGTGGCGGTCGACCATGACCGCCAACCTCGATACCGTCTATTTGTCGACCCGTGCCGCGCTCTCGCACATGGCCGATGGTGGGAGCATCGTCCTCGTGTCGAGCACTGCGGGGCAACGCGGGGAGGCCTTTCACGCCGACTATGCCGCCACCAAGGGCGCTATCATTGCGCTCACCAAGTCGCTGGCGGTCGAGGCGGCGCCAGGCATCACCGTCAATTGCGTCGCCCCCGGCTGGGTCGACACCGACATGAGTGCGCCCGCCTATGCGGGCGACGGGCGTCGCCAGGTGACGGCATCGATTCCGCTGGGCCGGATCGCGACCGCCGCCGACATTGCCGGTCCGGTGCTCTTTCTCTGCAGTCCCCTCGCCCGCCACATCACGGGTGAAGTGATCAACGTCAACGGCGGCAGCGTGCTCTGTGGGTAGCCCATGACCTTTCCTGCGACCTTGGATGTCCCTTCGAGCGTTCGGCAGATCATCGAGCGGCTCGAAGCCGAAGGATACGAATCGTGGTGCGTCGGCGGTGCCATCAGGGATGCGCTGCTCCCATCGGAGGAGCGCGGCGATTTCGATGTCGCCACGGCGGCAACCCCAGACCGTGTGCAGGCGCTGTTCCCCCACACCGTGCCGGTGGGCATCAAGTTCGGAACAATCGGAGTCCTCGATGCCGAGCGCACGCTGCACGAGGTCACGACCTTTCGCCGCGACGTGCGCACCGACGGTCGCCACGCCGAAGTCGAATTCGGGGTGTCGCTCGAGGAGGATCTGGCGCGCCGGGATTTCACCATCAACGCCATCGCCTATCACCCATTCCGGCACGAGTGGCGCGATCCATTCCAGGGACAGGATGACCTCGACCGGCGGCTCATTCGAGCCGTCGGCGATCCGTCCCAACGGTTCAAGGAAGACTATCTCCGCATCCTCCGCGGCATCCGATTCGCCGCCCGATTCGGATTTCAGATCGAGCGCGACACCTGGGAGGCTGCCCACCGGGCCGCAGCCGGGCTTGGGGGGCTCTCTGCCGAAAGGGTGCGTGACGAATGGTTCAAGGGCCTCAAGACCGCCAAGTCGTTGCGCCACTTGGTGGGGCAATGGGTGCGGATTGGGGCCGCAACGACCTGGCTCCCCGAACTGTGCTCCCCAGAGGAAATCGAGCAGGCCAACGAGGAAATCGGTCCGATGCGACGACGCGCGTTCACGAGCGAGCTCGACGGGCCCGGGCTCCAGGGGCGGGTCCGGGATCCGATCGTACTGACGCAGCTCCTGTGTCTGGATCCGGTCGCCGTCCTGCAGCGGCTCAAGGCCTCGAACCGCGAGATTGCCCGCGCGGCGGCCATGATGGTGGGTCCCGCCGAGCCGGACGGGGCCGAAGAGGTGGCCGTCCGCCGTTGGTTGGCGGCGGTGGGGGCGGCGGCGGATGACCTGGCGGTCTTGTGGGTCCTGCGACGCCAACAACCGTGGCCCTGGGAAGCGTTGGTGCGCCGAATCCGTGAACGGGGCGATCCGTTGACGCGGGCGGACCTGGCCATCACAGGAGACGACTTGCTTGCGGCGGGCGTCCAGCCCGGCCCCTCGGTGGGGAAGTGCCTCGAATCCCTCCTGAGCGTGGTCGTCGACAATCCGGCGACGAATAC
>JBFGLJ010000018.1:0-23437 GCA_041576235.1 Gemmatimonadales bacterium
CGCCGCCCCCGCCCCCGCGCCCCCCTTTCTTGTCGACCCGTAGCGCTGCGGAAAACCTCGTGGGGTCCACCGGCGATGTGAGCGCTGTCGGAAGGCGCAGGCGTTCCAGCACTCCCCGCACCCGTCCCGTCAACCCGCCGTCGCTGCCTGCCACCGTCACGGCGAGCGAGCACTCGGCCACGAGACCCAATGCCACCGCCTCGCCATGGTCGAGGCGGTAGTCGCTTGCATGCTCCAACGCGTGCCCAATGGTATGTCCGGCGTTGAGAATGACACGCTCGCCCTGCTCACGCTCATCCCGCGCGACAATTCCGGCCTTGATCTCCACGCTCCGGCGAATGAGCTGCTCGAGCGCTGACTCGTCGCGTGCGGTAAGGTGCCCGGCGTGTGCCTCGATCCAGTCGAAGTAGTCGGAATCGGCCACGATGGCATGTTTCACCGCCTCGGCTAGCCCCCGCCGGAACACCGTCTCCGAAAGGGTCCGGAGCGTGTTCGGATCGGCGACCACCGCGCGCGGCGGATGAAACGCGCCGATCAGATTCTTTCCGTGTGGGGTATTGACGCCGGTCTTCCCACCGACCGACGCGTCCACCATGGCTAGGAGCGTGGTGGGGACGGCGAGGTAACGGATGCCCCGCATGTAAGTAGCCGCGACAAACCCGGCGAGGTCGCCGATCACGCCACCCCCGAGGGCAACGATGGCGCTATTGCGACCGTAGCCGCTCTCGAGCAGCGCATCGGTGAGCCGACCCCAATTGTCCAGCGTCTTGCTCGACTCACCGGGCGCCACCGCCAAGACCCGCTGCGTGAGGGCGCGGGTGTGGGCCGGGTCGCCCCCCGGGTGCCGCCATGGGTGGGACGGGTCCACGCACCAGGCCTCGTAGTGGCGCTTGATGGTGCTATCGGTGATCACGGCGACCTGGGGCGGGGATGGAGAAGGCGGGGGCGCGGCCAGATGGCGAGCGCTCGCGTCGGGCAGCATGTCCAAGGCTCCGGCGCCGATGTACACCGGGTATTCGCCAAGGCCGTGCTGGATGAGAATGGGATTCAGGCCGGCTACCAGGTCACGTCTCCCTTGCCACCCTCGTGATTCGCGACCCGCGCCAAGGTGAAGAGGAGGTCGGACAGGCGGTTGAGATAGCCGAGAAACATGCCGGGGACCTCCGCTTCTTGGGCGAGGCGCACGACACTACGCTCCGCGCGGCGGCAGATCGTGCGCGCCATGTGGAATGCCGCCGCCTTCGGGGTTCCACCCGGCACGATGAAGGCTTTGAGGAGCGGAAGCGTGTCCGTCGCCCGATCGATCGCCGCTTCCAATTCCGCGATCCGCTCAACCGATAGGTCTGCCTTGCTGAGCGCCGCGGCGACCTTCTCGGGATCCGGCGTGGCGAGATGGCCTCCGATCGCGAAGAGGTCCCGTTGGATGGACTCGAGCATCGGATCCCACGCGGTCTCGGGCAGGACGGATCGAGCGACCCCGAGGGCCGCATTCAGTTCATCGACGTCGCCGTAGGCCTCAACGCGGGGATGGTTCTTGGGAACGCGTCCCCCTCCAAAGAGTCCGGTTTCGCCGGCGTCACCGGTCTTGGTGTAGATCTTCACGGGTCGACGGCTCCGCGTCGCATGCCCCTAGCCATTGCACCGCCCGACCCGGGCCGCAGCTACTGTCGTGTGGTCCACCGGCGAAAGGACGGCCCAGAGCACGGCGCCGTCGGTCGGGCTGACTTGTTCGAGCCAGATGAAATCCGGTCCGAGGCCGAACCCGGCGATGCTCTCGAGTCGGCGCCAATAAAGCGGTGCGAACCCGGGCACGGGCGACATGCGTCCGCGGCGGAGGGCGAGGAGGGTGGGCTCGAGGAGCACGCGGGACTCCGTCCCCGCTGAATCCCACAGCATGACCGTCGCCGCCAAGAGTGTATCCGCCCCCGCCATGATGCGCCGGAGCCGAAGCGCCACGGCGTAGCGCTCCTCCGCGCCGATGCGTAGCGGTATCAGGTCCACGGCATCAATAGTGGCGAGCGTGTTCACCTCGATCCAGCGGTCCTTTCTCGGCAGGAACGGCGTCCAGTCGGCTGGCGCTCGCCGGGCGAGGTCGGCATCCATGGCCTGCTCCGACCACCGAATGAGGCTGTCGATTCTCGAGGGGGATGGTGGCGCCGGAGGAACGCGGCGCCGGATCTCGCTCGAGGCGAGTGGGGTCCGGGGTCGCGTCTGAAAGGACACCAACACCGGCCCTTGAAACGGGGCCGGACCCCCACCCCCGGTGCCTGCTTCGGCCACGATGATCTCGGCTTGGGCATCGCGGGGGCCGCATCCGGTGCCGCGCAGCACGATGGCGAGCACCTCCACCCGGGCTTGCCCTCTGGCAAATCCTGCGATGGCCTCCTCGAGGGTGGGTCCACTGTTGGCGGGGACGATCGTGAGCGCCCCAAGGGACCGGCCTGGCTCCCCTGCGCCGCGATCCGGCCGCAGCCGCGACCAGACCGACGCCGACGGGTTGGGGGATGAGCCGGTCCCGAACCGCCGGTAGAGATCCGCGATCAGGGCCGTGTCGCTGCTCAGCAGGTGAATTGCGCGATGGGTGCCTTCGCCCACGAAGCTTCCGAGGAGCCGGTTGGCGGAGTCGACGCGGGCATCGCTGGTTGCTCGGATCGCCGTGAGGGCCGATGGGGGTGGGGGTGGGGGTATGGCGTCTGGGCTCCGTTGCGCCTCGTCACCCCCACCCGAGCACGAAAGGGCGAGGATGGTGACTACGCCGAGCAGGCCGGCGGAGATCCACTTCACGGGGTGCCGGCCGCCATTCCCGGCCGGAGGAAGAATCGCAGGATGCCCTTCCCGCGGCCGATGCTGTTGGTCTCGACGCCGAGCACGCCGCTCTTCGGGAAATCGACCGCCATGGCCGATGCCGACCCGGCGAGCAACGCGGCGGCGAACTGGCCGAGCCACGGTTCGTGGCCGACGAACCCTAGCACGGCCTGCGGGGGCTGTTTGCCCACCGCACTGCTTATGGCTCTCAGGTTCGGAGCCGTGGCCAAGAGCGGAAAGGGGACGATGGTGGGTTGGGTGGCTCGACGCGCGATGATCTCGGCTAGGATCTCCGCCGTTTCGAGCGCTCGCAACCAGGGACTGGTGTACAGCGTTGTCGGAACGAGCTCGCGGGTGACGAGGTACTCGCCCACGCGCTCTTGAACGGCACGCCCCTTCTCGGAGACCGGCCGAAGCGTGTCATCCGGAAAGTGGATGGGGTTTCGCTTCCCCGCGTGCGCGTGCCGGATCAGGAGCAGGCGCATGGCTATCGGCCAATCTCGACGACGAGGCTATCGATCTGCCGCAACATAGCCGCGCCGTTCTGGGCATGATTGTTGGCGATGATACTGAGGATGAGGGTGCGACCCGCGGGTGTGTCGACGTAGCCGGACAGCGAGTTGACCCGCGAAATGCTTCCCGTCTTCGCATAGACCTTCCCCTCGAGCGGGGTCCGAAGAAACCGGCTCTTGAGAGATCCTCGTTGGCCGGACCTGGGCAGGCCAGCCGCAAACGCGGGATAATTCGGATGTTGCCTCATGTAGCCGAGGATTTGTACGAAGGCCATCGCACTCATGAGGTTGGCACTGGCGAGCCCGGATCCATCCCGGAGACTGAACTGGGTCGGATCGATCCCGACCGAGTCGGTCAGGAACCGGGTTTCGACCTCGATGCCCTCCTTCCATGAGCCGGTCGTACCGAATTGCTTCCCCAGCTGCTTCAGCAGCATTTCGGCAAAGAGATTTTGGCTGGTATTGAGAATCGGAAAGATCCAGTCTGCGAGCGGGCGTGACGTCACTTCGGCGAGGGCGACGGTCAGGCGAGCGTGGCGGTATCGGAGTGAATCGGTCGTCGAGGACACCGATCCCGTGACGCTGATGCCGGAATCGGCGAGCACCTGACGAAGTGCCTGAGCGGCGAACAGGTTCGGATCCGGAAGAGCGAAGTACTCGGTTCGCGTCCCGTTCGTGATCGGGACGCTGCCCTCGGCCCAGAGCGCCAGGGAGGCTGGTCGACGGAAGAAATCGATGGTGCGCCGTTCCCCGGCCGGGCTGGTCCACGTCCGATTTTCTATGGTGATCGACCCAAAGTCGGGCGTAAAGGTGATCGTGGCCGGTGCTCCGACGGCGGGGCCCGGCCCGTATTCGATGTCGATGCTGTTGTCGTTCACGGCCAGGCCGGAGACCGGGGCGGCGTACCACCAGTTCAAGTCGTACCCTTCCCAGGCCGGATGCACGGTGGTCGGCTCGAAGTAGCTCCCGTCCCCGATCACGCTTCCTCCGACTTGGTGGATGCCGAGTGCTCGCAGCTGGCCGGCGATGCTTCTGAGCGACCCGAGTGGATCGTCGACGCACATCCCCACGGCGGTGGTGTCGACCGCGTAGCACCGCTTGCTCCAGGTGGGATCCCCCCGGCCATAGAGCACCACGTCCCCGCGGACGACCCCATCGACCACGGGGCCAGTGGCGTAGAGACTGGTTCGGACCGTCCATCCTGGGGGGAGCAGGGCACTGGCGGCGGCGGCCACGACGAGCTTGGTGTTGCTGGCCGGAACGAATAGCCGCTCGGCGTTGTGGCTGTAGAGGACTGTCCCGTCGAGATCCGTGACGACGATGCTCCAGAGGTTCCGGTCGAAGGGCGGCGTGTCGACCCGTTGGCTGAGCCGCCGGGCCAGGGCCCGTTGGGCGAGTGTGGCTGGGGGGAGCGCGGCGCCGACGCTGAGCAGCACGACGAGGCAGGACAGCAGGCGGCCGACATGTGGGGTGGACGTCGCGGGGCTCCTGGGTTCAGGGGGTGTGTCCGTCAGCCCTAAAAGGGGGCCATGAGGGGCTCCGGGGGTCCCCGCAGGCCAAAAACTGTACAGTAGTAGCGTAAGGTGATGAAGCTAGCCATCTTACAGAATGCCGTCAATTGCAGGCCCGTTGGGCATCGAAGGCGAGGGCGTTGGAGACTTCCTTGTGGACTATCACGGTCTGTGCAACACCGCTGCCGTGGCGAGGCGCGTGTGACCCGAATGCGCGCGGTGTTCGCCGCGGCCGGCCTCGGGTGCGCCGCCATGCTGGGTGCTCCGCTCTCGGCCACCGCTCAGGAGTCGCCGCTGTTCATTCGGCAACTCAAGTTCGAGGGGAACACGGCGATCGACGATGAAACCCTCAGCATCGTCATCGGGACGACCAACTCGAGTTGGTTTGCGCGGAGCGGGTTGGTGAGCTGGATCGGTCTGGGCGAGAAGCGGTTTTTCGACGCGCGAGAGTTCCAGCGCGATGTGCTTCGTCTGATGTTGTTCTATCGAAAGAGTGGATTTCTGGACGTGCAGGTCGACACGGTGGTGCAGCGGACACCTCGCGAAGTGTATCTGACGTTTCGTTTCAGGGAGGGCGCGCCGGTGGTTGTGACCGAGCTCGAGGTCACAGGTCTCGACTCGGCCCCCGAGCCCCCCAAGATCGTCGAGAGCCTACCGTTGCGGGTGGGCGATCCGTTCAATCGATTTCGCATGCAAGCCTCGGCTGACTCGATTCGCAGCCGCCTGAATGATCGCGGCCACCCCTCCGCGGAAGTGTTTGTGAGCTTTGATATGGACAAGACCGCCCGGCGTGCACGGGTCGGTCTCGATGTCTATCCTGGGCCTCGCAGTACGATCGGTACGGTTCGAGTGACTGGCACCGAGAGCATCGACTCCTCGCTGGTGTTGGCGCTGCTCGCGACCCGGCAGGGCCAACGCTACTCACGCAACGACCTCTTTCGGAGTCAGCGCAACCTGTACCAGACCGAACTCTTCCGATTTGCCTCTGTGGACATCGATAGCGCCAACTTCGATCCCGATCTGCCAGTCGTGCCGCTGCTCGTGCAGGTGAACGAAGGACGATTTCACCGAGTCCGGACCGGGACGGGCTATGGCACGGACGATTGCATCCGACTGGGAGCAGGCTGGACGGCGCGGAACTTCCTGGGCCGTGGCCAGGTCCTCGATGTGTCCGGCCGCCTGTCGAAGATCGGTGTGGGCTCACCGTTCGACTGGCGATTCGACGAGAATGTGGTCTGCGGGGCCCTCGAGGAGGACTCGATTGGGTCGGCGAAGGTCAACTACAACACGACTGTGTCACTCAGGCGACCAGCCTTCTTGTCGCCCCAAAACACCGTGACGCTGGCGCTGTTCGCGGAGCGCCGGTCTGCTTTCAACGTCTACCGCCGAGAAGAGGTTGGCTTCAGCGTGGGCTTGACTCGCGAAACCCGGCCTCGCATTCCGATCAACTTCACCTATCGTCTGTCCTATGGCCGAACCGAGGCCAATAATGCTAACTTCTGCGCCTTCTTCAACACCTGTTTGATAGAAGACATCGCGCAACTCAAAGAGCGTCGCATTCTCGCCACGTTCACGACGACGGCCACCATCAGTCGGACCAATAACCCTCTGGATCCCTCACAGGGGTTCGTGGCCAGTGGAGAGTACACGACGAGTTCCCGATTCATCGGGTCCTCTTCCCAGCAACAATTCAACCGCATTGTCGCCGACGCCGCCTGGTACCGACCCGTGGCCCGTGACATGGTGCTCAGCTGGCGGATTCGGGGCGGGCTCATCTTCGCCCCCGCCGTCGATTTCGCCTCGCAATCGCAGAATTTCGTGCCCCCTGAGCAGCGCTTCTACGCCGGCGGACCCAACGATGTGCGGGGCTACGATCGGAACGAACTCGGTCCCGTCGTATATGTCATCCCCTCGAGCGAGGTGATCCGAGACTCGCTCGGCGTGGTGTCCTTCGACTCAACCGCCGTGCGCTTCTCCGCAATTGGGGGCAATACTCTGGTCGTCGGGAACGTGGAGTTGCGACTGCCCTCGCCCATCTTCCCGCGCCGGCTGCGTTTCGCTGCCTTCCTCGACGCGGGCGGGGTGTGGCAGCGCGGGGCCACCGACGTGGCACCCGCATTGATTCGGTTTACACCAGGCGTCGGAGTCCGAGTCTCCACTCCCCTCGGCCCAGCGCGCCTGGATGTCGCGTATAACTCCTACGATCTGCCAAGTGCGCCCCTGTTTGAAAGCACGCAGGACGGTGAACTGTTGCGGCTCGTGAATGATTTCGTCCGCGACCGGCGGCGGCGCTATAGCATTCACTTCACCGTCGGACATCCCTTCTGATGCGCCGCCGCGTCGCTCATTTCCTGTTTGTCACGCTGCTGGGCACGCTCGCCTTGCTGCTCGGATTCGTGACCGCCATGACCGCCACCTCCCCGGGCCGGACACTCCTGGCCAGGGTCGTCTCGGAGCAGCTCGGCCGGAGCCTCCGCGGGGAATTCCAGTTCGGGGCCATTACCGGATCGTTCATCCGTGGCCTCACCCTGACCGACGTGGTCATCCGGGACACGACCGGCGCGCTCTTGGCCGACCTGCCTGAAGTCAACGTGACCTACAACCTCCCGCAGCTACTCGCGGGACGGATCGTGCTCAGAACCGTCCATGCCCGCCAGCCGACCATTCATGTGACCAAGCGCCTGTCCGGTCGCATGAACTATCAGGAGGTCCTTCGGCTTGGTGAGGGGTCGGGCGGTGGCCCATCACCCCTCGTTCAGTTCCGGGACCTCCGCATCACGAACGGCACGGTGCGGGTCTCCATCCCCTGGTCGCCTTCGGCGAGCACCGAAGCGGGGCGCCAAGCAGAGATCGATCGCGAACGGACCAAACCCGGGCGAGTGCTGGAGCAGGGCCCCGACGGCTTTCGACGGATCATTGCCATCTCGCACCTCACGACGCGGATCCCGGTGCTCTGGATCAGTTCCCCCGATGGGCGTCCCCTCACGGCCGACCTCGATACCCTTGCCGCGGACCTGAGCGATCCAGCGGCCAAGATACGACACGCGCGCGGCCGGATGCAGGTCATCGGCGACAGTCTGGTCTTCTCGTTGGAAGAAGGCGCACTCCCCAATTCGACTCTGTCCGGGGGCGGGGTGCTCACCTGGCCTGAGGGGCCCATCGAGTACGATCTCGCGCTCGACCTGACCGAGCTCGACCTCGAAGATATTCGCTGGATCTCACCCGATTTCCCATCGCTCACCGGCCGGGCACTGCTTGGTGCGCGAACCGAGACGCCGACCCGGACCGCATTTGTATTGCGTGACCTTGCCCTCAGTGGCCCTGCCGGGCAGCTGAGTGGGGCCGTCACCGTGGTGGCAGACGACCGGCGCGGTCTGGGGGTGCGCGACATGCGCCTCCGTCTCGATCAACTTGACCTCGATGTCGTCCGGCCCTATCTGGACACCTTGCCCCTCGAAGGGCGCCTGTCCGGGGCGCTGGCAGGCTCCGGGTACCAGGATCGCATGGCAGTCCAACTCGACTGGACATTCGCAGACTACCGGCTTGCCAACCGGCCGATCACAACCATCGCCGGCGAGGGCGTGGTTCAGCTCGCGGGCCCAAACGGGGTCGTCTTCGACAGCTTCACCGTTCATCGCTCCGATGTCGCCCTGGAAACCGTGCGACTCCTCATCCCTGCCGTCCGCTTGTACGGGCGGCTTGAGGCCACCGGCGGACTCAGCGGGCCGTGGCGCAATACCACATTCGTCGGGACCGCGCGGCACCGGGACGGTGGCGGACCGATGAGCGCCATCGCGGGTCGGGTGCGCTTCGATACCCAAGGAGAGGTGCTCGGACTCTCTACGGACGTGGCGCTCACCCCTCTTGCGCTGGACGGCATCCGGCGCGGATTCCCCTCTCTCAGAAGCGAAGGATCGCTGCGCGGCTCGGTGAGACTAGAGGGCTACCTGGACCGGGTCCAGGTCAGCGCCGATGTCACCGGCGAGATCGGGCGGCTGCGGGTCCAAGGCCCGGCCAACCTGCAGCTTCCAAGGTGGGGCGGCGATTCCCTCGCCCTGCGGTTCGATTCGCTCGACCTCGCCGCGGTCCGTGGCGGAGGGCCACCGACCGTGGTCCGGGGGAACGCGCTGATCAGCGGGACGGTGGATTCGGCCGGGATGCCCGACGGGTCCTTTACGGTGTACCTCGGTCCGAGTCGTTTTCGAGAGATCGATATCGATACGGCGGTGGCTCTTGCCCATGTCACCGACGGCGTCCTGCGGCTCGACACCCTCGATGTGGACTTCCTCCACGGTGGCTTGACCGGTTCGGGCTCGTTGGGGTGGCGCCGGCCCCAGACCGGGACGCTGAGCTTGGTGTTGGGAGCCGACAGTCTCACCATGTTCGATTCACTGGTGACGGCGCTCGGGTTGCGACGCGACAGCGCCGCGGTCGCGAACCCGCTCAATGGGCTCCTGCAGGCAACCCTCAGCGTGAGTGGGGCGCTGGATACCCTGTTAGTGAGTGGCCGATTCGCCCTGACCGACGTTGTGCGCGGGACGCTTCGAGCGCCGCGAGTCACGGGGAACCTGACCTGGCTGGGCGGAGCGCGGCCGGACTTGGCCATCGACCTCACCGCCGACTCGGTGGCGATGGGTGGCTTTGAGTTGTCTCGCATTGGGGCTGAGGTGTTTGGCCGGGCAGACTCGCTCCATTGGGCGGGCGAGGCCGGGCTTGGCTCATTGGGAGAGGTCGCCACCGGGGGTAGGGTCACCCGGCGCGATAGCCTGACGCAATGGGTCGTCGACAGTCTGGGGGCCAGTCTGGGTCGGCGCCGCTGGGGACTAATGGCGCCCATCACGCTCAGCATGACGCCGGACTCCGGCGTGTTCTCGCCCGTCGATTTCCGTGCCGAGGACGGCTCGGCCGTCATTGAAGCGTCGGGGAGCTTGCTGAGTCCGGCCGGGGGCGAAATGCGCGTGGAGGCCGTGGGTGTCGGAATCCAGGACATCTACGTCCTGCTCCAACGAGACACGACGGCCGTGTCCGGCACGCTTGGTGCCAACCTCGAGCTTGGCGGCACCAGAGCCTCTCCCACGATTCGGGGCACCGTGACCCTGGCCGATGCGGTCCTCGGCGATTTCAGAGGGCCCTTTGCGCAGGCGCTCGTCAATTACGCCGACGGCAAACTCGAGTCAAATCTGTTGCTCTGGAAGACCGGGGAGCCCGTGGTCGAGGTCGAGGCCGTCCTGCCCCTCGACCTTGCGCTGAAGGGGGTTGCTAACCGGCAACTCCCTGGCCCGCTGACCGTCCGGGCATTGGCCGACAGCGTGGACCTCGGCGTGTTTGAGGCGTTTACCTCCAACGTGCGCAACTTGAGAGGCATGCTCTCCGCCGACGCTCAAATCGCGGGTTCGTGGGATGAGCCGCGCTTGGAAGGATTCGTGGAGATCCGGGATGGGCGGGCCGCCATCCCGTCCTTGGGGGTCAATTACTCCACCATCGGCGGGCGGGCGCACCTGACGGGCGATTCGGTGGTGATCGATTCGCTCTTGCTCCGCAGCGGTGGCGGCCGGCTCCGCGTCGGCGGTGGCCTCCAACTCGAGAATCTCACCAGGCCGATTCTCAACTTGGAGCTCCGAGCCAACCGATTCCGCGTCATCGATGTCCGCGCGTTCCTCACCATGACGGCGAGCGGGAACGTGCGGCTCACGGGGCCGGTGTTCGAGGCACGGCTCGCCGGCAACGCGACGGCAACGGACGGCGTTCTCTACTTTGCGGATCTGGTCACCAAACAGATCATCGATCTCGAGGATCCGTCTAACGCCGACCTCATTGATCTCAGTGTGATCGGAGAACGCCGCCTGGGTACGGCTTTCCAGAACCGATTCCTCGACTCGCTCCGCATCGACGATCTCGAACTGGCCGTTCGGGAGGATTTCTGGCTCCGGTCGAATGAGGCCAACATCCAGCTCGAGGGTGCTCTGCGGGTCAACAAAATTGGCAAGGACTACCGCTATGACGGCACGCTGGACGCCGTCCGCGGTACGTATACCCTCAGCATCCGGTTGCTCCCTCAACGCGACTTCGAAGTCCAACGGGGAACCGTCCGGTATTTTGGAACGCCGGATCTCAACGCGGACTTGGACATCGAAGCCCGGCATGTGGTCCAACCGTTCGATCGTGGGGAGGAGATTCCCGTCACGGCGCGGATCACTGGGACCCTGGAGGTCCCGAGGCTGAGCCTGGAGTCGTCCGTCAGACCGCCGATCTCGGAGACCGACCTCTATTCGTACCTGATGTTTGGGCTGCCGGCCACGCGGCTCCCAGAAAACACAGAGAGCGTGGCCCTCCTGTACGTGTCGAGCGTGCTCTCGAGCGAGATCGAGCGAGCGCTCATTTCCGACTTGGGCGTGCCTATCGACTTCATCGAGATTCGCCCCGGTGTTGGCGCCTCCACCTTTGGCGCCAGCGCACAGGCCACCCAACTCGCGGCCGGATGGCAGATCGGACGGTCGACCTTCTTCACGTTCAACGCCGGTGTGTGTCCTAATCAGAACCTGCTGAGCTACCGGCGAGTGGGGGCGAGTCTGGAGTACCGATTCTCGCGTGCGTGGCGAACCCAGATCAGCGTCGAACCGGTCCAGACATGCCTGGCGAACCAGCAGACCGACGTGTTAGGTGTGCCCGCACGGTATCAGTTCGGCTTCGACCTACTGTGGGAGCGAGAGTACTAATCATGGCGCGGGTCCTGCTCATCACCAATCCCGCCGCGGCGCGAACGGAAGCGCCGAGTGTGCGGGCCGTGACCAACGTCATCCGGGCGGCAGGATGGGAGGTCGAGGTCGTGGCGACCGGCGGTCCGGGTGACGCTCGGCGTCTCGCTACCCAGGGCGTGGCCGACGGCGTCGACTGCATCACCGTCTTCGGGGGAGACGGGACGACCATGCAGGCGGCCGCGGCGCTCGTGGGGACGGACGTCAACCTCGGCCTGATCCCGGGGGGGACGGGCAATCTCCTGGCCGGCAACCTTCGGGTGCCGACCTCGCCTGCCAAGGCCGCCGAACTGCTGGTCCAGGGGGGTCTGCGGCGATTGGATTTGGGGCGGATGGAGCGAAGCGACGGCGTGCATTACTTCGCGGTGGCCTGCGGGGCGGGGTACGATGCACGAGTCATGGCGGAGACGCCGTCAGAGCTCAAGCAAAAGTGGGGGATGGCGGCGTATGTGGCGACGACGTTTAGACTGATGGGGGACCTGCGCAGCTCCACCCACGCCATCACGGTGGACGGGAGGGAATACGAGGCGCACGGCGCTATCGTCCTTGTCGCGAATTGCGCCGAGGTGATTCCTCCCTATATCAAGTTTGGTCACGGGATCTCCCCGGAGGATGGAGAACTGGATGTCATTGTTCTCCGGGCCGACAGCTTCACCGATAGCCTGCGCGCCGTGTGGGAACTGCTGCGCGAGCGGCGAGGAGGCCGCGGGCGGGGGCGGGGGCGAGGCCCAGGTGGTCTTGAAGCACCGACCGAGGGACGTGTCGGCTATGCGCGCGGACGGAGTATTCGAGTGGAAACGAGCCCCCGGCAGCCCGTGCAGCTGGATGGGGAACCTGGCGGGTGGACGCCGTTCACGGCGACCGTGGTCCCGCGGGCCATACGAGTTGTCGCTCCCTCTGCGTGACGACGGCGTACCCAAGCGGCATGGATGGACCCCGCGACCGGCAACGAGAGATGTGTAACGAGCAGTTCGAGGCAGTCGATGACACCCCAACGAGGTGAGCATATGGCGGGATCTGTGCTATTGATCGATGCCGATGTCCAACGGCTTCGCTCCATGGGAACGGCGCTCGAAAAGGCCGGGTTCGAGGTGTTGCGCGAACTGAATGCCGACGCGGCGCTCGAGACCTACGATCGGCTCGAGCCTGAGGTCGTCATGCTGGACTTCGAATTGCCCAACGGCGAGGAGGGTGGGGCCTCTCCGCTCCGTGACCTAATCGAGCGGCGTGCCACGGTGCTCCTGACAGCGTCGGACAATCGCTCCGACAATGCCGTGCGCGGCCTGGAAGAAGGCGCCATCGCCCTTCTGGTGAGACCTGTACCCGATCGCCAGCTCGTGGCGGCGGCGTTACGGGGCGCCGATTACACCCGCCAGCGTCGACTGGCGTCCGCCCTCTTGGACGCCACCCGCACGACCGGGGGGCTCACCGCCCTGGGCGGGTCGGCTTCGATGAAGCGATTCGCGCATGATGTCGGTGTCTTGGCCAAGAGTGACAAGACAACGGTGCTGCTCACTGGCGAACGCGGCACCGAGATGCAGAACGTTGCCCGGCTGATCCACGACCTCAGTGATCGGGCCCGCGCGCCGTTCATCTCGGTCCGGTGCACGGGGCTCAGCGCCTCTGAACTCGATTCAGCCCTCTTCGGTCACGAGAAGGGCGCCCACGCCGAGGCCAGCCGTCGTCGGATCGGATGGTTTGAGATCGCTCATGGAGGGACGGTGCTCCTCGAGGGGATCGAGTCGCTGGTGCCTGTCCTGCAGCCCAAACTGCTTCGAGTCCTGGAGACCAAGACCTTCCGCCGGATGGGCGGAACCAAGGACATCGCAGTCGACGTGCGACTCATCGCCGCGACCTCCCGGGACATCCGCCCGGAGGTCGACACGGGAGCCTTTCGGAAGGATCTTTACTATCGGCTAAGCGTCATGGAGTTGCGCGTCCCGCCATTGCGGGACCGATCGGACGAGGATCGCGCCGCCTTGGTATCTCGGTTCCTTGAGGCCGCTCGAGCGCGGTTCCCGGGCGCCCCGTCGGACCTGTCGCCGGAGGCCCTGGACCGCCTCAATGCTTATGAGTGGAAGCCGGGCAACACGGCCGAGATGCGCAATGCCATCGAGCGCGCCATGATGCTTGCCCTCGATAGGGGGCACGAGGTGATCGAGATCGCCGATCTTGCCGGCGAACTCCGCGCGCGGGCGGGACTGGGTGACCGGCGGCACACGCCGATGACTCTCGATGAGCTCGAGCGGGTGCAAATCGAACGCACCCTCCGGACTCACGATGGAAATCGCACGCGATCAGCCCGGGAGCTTGGGATCTCGCGTGCAACGCTGATCAACAAGATCAAGCGGTACAACATCAGCGCGTGAGGCATAGTCATGGCTGAGATTCATGAACACGATGCAATGATTTGCCGCGCGTGCGGCCGAGAGGAACGAGCTTCCGAAGGCTACCCTTGCACCGAATGCGGAACGTTCATTTGTCTCATCTGTTATTTTCGAGGGGTCGAACGCTGTGCCAAGTGCGAGGCCAAGGCTGAGGGGACGCCCAGCGGCTGATCGGCTCAGCGCAGCCCCGCCGGCGTCCAGACCCCGGAGCGGCGGTTACGGCGCCGGCGACCATTCGAGGTACTCGCCTGCCGCGTAGATCTCATCTCATTCATGAAATACAAACTCGTGCTGTTCGACATCGATGGTACCATTCTCCTGACCGCGGGCGCGGGGCGGCGCGCCATCACGCTGGCGCTCAGGGAGCACCTGGGTGCCGCAACGGATTTTGGACAATTGCGATTCGACGGCAAGACCGATCCGCAAATCATCATCGAGTTGCTCAGCGTCGCCGGCGACCTCGGGCCGCATTCCCAAGGCCAGCTGGATGCGCTGTGCGCCCGGTACCTCGCCCTGCTCGAGCAGGAGCTCGTCGCGACCCACGGGCAAACCCTGGTGCTACCCGGCATCGTCGAACTGCTTGCCAGACTCCACGCGCATCCCCCCGTGGTTCTCGGACTCCTCACCGGGAATCTCGCGGCCGGCGCCGAGTTGAAACTTCGATCGGCCAAGCTCGATCCAGACCAATTCCGGGTGGGCGCCTTTGGGTCCGACTCTCCCCATCGCTCAGACCTTCCGGCCATTGCCGTCGAGCGAGCCACGTCGCTGTTCGGCCGAATGCCCACGGGGGAAGAAATCGTGATCATCGGCGATACGCCCGCCGATGTGACGTGCGGTGAGGCCGTCGGAGCGCGCGCCATCGCCGTCGCCACCGGGAGCTACTCCCTCGAGGCGCTCGCGCAAGCCGGTCCCTATGCCGTCTTCGACGATTTGCGTGACACCGAACGGGTGATGGACGTCATCTTCTCGTGAGGTGGACGGCCCGCAGCGTCACGTGCTATCCGACCCCGCGGGCCCGCTCGCCCCGGCAGCAATGACATCGACCAACCGGTATCGTTCCGTCTCGTTGCCCGAGCTGGCCCCCTCGCTCGGGCGCATCGTCTCGCCGCTCCCGGACGGCAGACAGCCTGTCGCGCTGTGGCGCCACCTGCGAGCGGTGCGTCTTGCCTTGGCGGGCACGCTCTTCGAGGCGGCGGCTCAGGCGCGAAGCGAGCTGGCGCACTCGCGCCCCGCCGAGGCCACCCGACATCTCGGGCGGGAGATGTGGGTCCGGGCGTGGGAAGACGCCTGCGCCGCGGCCAGCCAGCACCTTCGTGACGACCTCCAGGCGCAGATTCGCGAGGCCGCCACCGTCTCCCGCATGCCCGATCGGCGCGCCAACGCGCTCGGGGTGACGACAAGGGAGGCCCAGGGAATCGCGGCCCGGCTTGGAGCCGGGGGCGGCGAGCTGCTTCGAGCGCTCGACGCGCTCGACTCGGCCTCCCACACCGTTGAAACCCACGGAGACATGCTTCCCTGGCGGGACGCAGTGATGCGAGTCGCCCGGAGGATGGAGGCCGCGTGGGTCGCCCTGGAGTCGGCGGTGGAACGAGAGCTCGACCGATGGTCCGCTGAGATCGAGTCGGTCCGCCGGTGGCGGCGGCCGCGATGGCCCCTCTGGGCCATCTCCATCGTCGTCGTGGCCCTCGCGGGTTATCTCGGCTTGGTGTTGGGGGGCTATCGGCCGGCGCCCGAGTGGCTGCAGCCGGTGGTGGAATGGTGGTGGAGCCTGGCATGAGTATTCGTGGGCTGGGTCTCGATCTGATCGACATCTCCCGAGCCGAACGACTCTTGACCCGAAAAGGCGATCGCGCGCTCGAGCGGTTACTCACCCCGGCGGAACGAGCGTCCATTGAAGGTCGGCCGTCATTCGTCCAGCATTTCGCCTCGCGGCTGGCGGCCAAGGAAGCAGTGTACAAGGCGCTCCAGACCCTGCCTGGCGCTCGCGGGGTCGGGTGGCGAGACATCGAAGTCGTGCGGGGTTCGGCCGGCCGGCCCGGTGTGCGGCTCCACGGCCTGGCCAGCCGCGTCGCCCAAGCCGCTGGCAGCTACACCATCCACCTGGCTTTGAGCCACTCCGATGGCGCCGCCGGGGCAGTCGCCGTCCTCGAGGTGGCCGAGCCTGGGCGTTGAGCGACTCTCTTCCAAATCCGAGCGGATGACTCTAGTTTGAGCCCACCTCCGCAAACGGATTGAGAATGATTCTCAGTAGCCTCCTCCTGTCCCTCAGCGCGGTTCTTCCGTTCGCCCAGGACACCCCAGACCCAGCACCAGTCGTGCGCAGGATCGCCGCCACGGCCCTACTCGCCGCCCAGGAATACCGCCTCGGCGTGGCTGGCGGTCGCATCGTGGCGAGGCCTGAGGTCGACGAGGCCATTCTCTTTCTCGAAGAGGCTCGCCGCACGGCGGACCTCCTTCCGCCGGAGCACCAGCGCCAGAGCATCGAGGCCCTAGATGCGGTGTTGACCTGGGTGCGCGCGACCGGCGAGCCCGATTCGGTGACCGCCCGGGTGCAGCGGCTCACGATGCAGTTGTCGCGTGATCTTGGGGTCGACTTGGCGGAAGTCCCCGCCTCCGCGCCCTCGCTTGCGGAAGGAGCCCGTGTCTATCAGGCCGAATGCACGGGGTGCCATGGAACGACCGGGCGAGGGCTTGGCTCCGGGGTGCCTCGGCTTGACCCGCCCCCGGCGGACCTCACGGACTGGGCTGCGCTGTTGGATCGCGCACCGCTGGATTTCTATCGCCGGGTGACCCTCGGCGTGGCCGGTACGGCCATGCCTTCATTCGAGTCCACCCTCACGCCGCGGGAGCGATGGGCGGTCTCGGTGTATGCCTCGGTACTGCGTCTCCCGCCGCCGGCCGGGGACGTGCCACTCGCACTCGGAGCGTTCTCGACCTCGGCCCGAATGAGCGACGCCGAGGTCCTCGCTGCTCTGGGCATCGAGGCCGCACCGTCCCACACCGACTTGGCGCGCCTCGCCGCGGTTCGCAGCATCCAACACGATGCCTCTCCCGATGCGACGACGGTGGCGCTCGAAACCGCCCGGGCTCGCATCGATTCCGCCATGGCCTTGGCTCAAGGCGGTCAGATCGGGTCTGCCCAGACTGCGGCACTGGATGCGTACATGGCGTTCGAAGAGATCGAGCGCGCCCTCCGCCCCCGCGATCCCGGCCTCGTCGGCGAGCTGGAGGCCGCGTTCGCTGCCTTTCGCGGGCGGCTAGCCGGCGCGACACCCACCGAGCGAGAGGCGCTCCGCGCGGACCTCATGAACGGCCTCGAGCGCGTGAGCGGAGCCCTTGGCGGCGGTCTTTCATCGGTGAATCTGTTTGTTCAATCGCTGGTGATCATGCTACGAGAAGGCCTCGAGGCCATTCTGATCGTCGGAGCGTTGGTCACATTTCTGCTCAAGACGGGGGCGCCCCACCGCCGCCGCGAGGTGCATATCGGGGTCGGGGCCGCCCTCGTGGCCAGCGCACTGACGGCGGTGGCCCTCGAGACGGTCTTTCAGCTCTCGATGGCTCACCAGGAAATGCTCGAAGGCTTTACCATGTTGGCCGCGATGGTGGTGCTGTTCTACGTGAGCTATTGGTTGCTCTCGAAGCTCGAGGTGGCGAAGTGGAACCGGTTTGTGAAGGGCAAAGTGCAGGAGGCGTTGGTGGGGGGGTCGCTGCTTGCGCTCCCTTCCGTTGCCTTTCTCGCCGTCTACCGAGAGGGGTTCGAGACCGTCCTCTTCTACAAGGCGCTGATGGTCTCGGCCGAGTCCGGCGTCTCGGCCCTGGTGCCGGTGACTGCCGGTATTCTGGTTGGGTCGTTAGCGCTCGTCGCGGTGTATATCGGGATGAATCGCTATGGGGTACGGATACCCCTCAAGCCGTTCTTCGCCATTACGAGCGCGTTCCTCCTCTACATGGCGTTCGTCTTTGCTGGGAAGGGTGTCGCCGAGCTTCAGGGGTCAGGGCTCATTGGCTCGACCATCGTGTCGTGGGCGCCACGGATCCCGGTGCTGGGCGTGTATCCGACGCTCGAGTCCCTGGTGCTCCAGGGTGTCCTGTTAACGTTGATCGTTGCCGCGCTGGCGTGGACGTTCGTGTTGGAGCCGCGCCGCCTCACGGCGACCCGGGTCCTTGTCCCCGACCCCCAGCCCAGAGAGGTCGGTTCCGTCCTCGCCCGCCCCTCGGAGCACGTTGATCTTCTCCGGTCGCTCTCTCGGATGGACGCCGACCTGGCAGAATTGCGGGCCGAAATCGCCAGGATCAAAGACCAGCTATCCGTGGAGTCCGCCGCGCCCTAGGGTTTCTTCTCGGTGAGATAGGGTCCCGGGTCCGGGGTTCCCGTCTTCCAATTGGCCAGGAGATAGGCTCCGGTGAAAACCAGGAGCACACTGACGACCTGCGCGATGGTCAGCGAGCCGAGGACCCGGTCATCCTTTGCCCGCAGGAACTCGATGAAGAAGCGCTCGAGGCCGGCCAGCGTCAGATAGAGGCCGAACAGCCACCCGGCCCCCCGGCTCTCGAGGCGGAGCTTCCACAACACCGCGAAGAACACCAGCATAATCGCGACTTCATACAGCTGCGTAGGGTGAACGGCGAGCACCGTCGTTGGATCGGTTCCCGGGGGAGCGCTGATCCCAAAGAGGGTCTCCATGTTGCCTGCCGTCGACGGCGGCAGGCCCTCCGGGAAACGGATTGCCCAGGCGACATCGGTGGGACGCCCGTAGTCGTCGTTGACTAAGAAACACCCGACCCTGCCCAAGGCATATGCTGCGGCGAGCGCTGGAGCCGCGAACTGCATGGTCCAGCGCGCCGGTACCCGGAGCCGCCAGCCGTTGAGCAGCACAGCCGCGGCACCGCCGACGAATCCACCGTACCACACGAGTCCGCCTCGCGAGAGCAACGCATCGAGATCCTGGGTCACGGCCACGTACCACAGCTTGGCGCCGAGGATCCCCCCGACCACCGCCGCCACGGTAATGTCGGCGGCGTACTCCTCGTTCCAGCCTCTCCGCTTTAGTTCGAGGCTGATGAGCCATCCCCCAATGAGGAACCCGATCATCATCATGATGCCGTAGCCGGTGATGGTGAGAGGCCCGAGATGGAGGACGAACGGGTAGACGGTCATGGCGACTGAGACGAAAGAGTCGGTGAGAGCGTGAGCCCGGGAATGGGGAGATCGTCCCTAGCGACCAGGTCCACGCCGCTCCGGTCGCCCCGCGCGAGGCGCCAGGCGCCGGCGGCGGCGATCATCGCGGCGTTATCGGTGTTGAGACGGGGGGAAGCGACGGTGACCGTCGCCCTCCCAGTCAAACGCTCGCGCATGCACTCTGCGAGGCGGCGGTTGCATGCCACGCCTCCGCCGATCACCACCTGCTGCCGCCCAAGGATGTCGGAGGCGCGCGCCGTCTTTTCCACCAGCACCTCCACGACCGCATCCTGAAACGCTCGGGCGATATCCGCACGATCGTCCTCCAGAGATGGGCTGGAGATCACCGCGCGGCGAACGGCCGTCTTCAGACCGCTAAAGGAAAAATCGTATGCCGGCCCTCGAAGCATCGGGCGCGGAAAGGTGAACCGGTCCGGTCGTCCTGCTCCGGCTGCCCGCTCGATCGGTGGACCTCCTGGGTAACCGAGGCCGAGGAGGGTGGCCACTTTGTCGAAAGCCTCGCCGGCCGCGTCGTCGCGCGTCTCGCCGAGCAAGTGGTACACCCCCCAGTCACGAACGTCCAGCAGCATGGTGTGGCCGCCGCTGACCAGGAGGCACACGAACGGGGGCTCGAGGTCGGGGGATTCGAGCGTCGGGGCGAAGATGTGTCCTTCCAGATGGTTCACCCCGACGATCGGAATATCCAGACTGTAGGCCAAGGTCTTCGCGTACATCACGCCCACGAGCAACGCACCGACCAAGCCTGGTCCGGCCGTCACCGCCACAGCTCGAAGATCGCTCAACTCGACGCGGGCTTCGACCAGGGCCTGGTCGATCACCCGGCCCAACGTCTTCATGTGTTCTCGGCTCGCCAACTCTGGTACCACGCCGCCGAAGACGCGGTGGATGTCCTGGGACAGAATGATCAAGCTCCGAAGCGATGGGGAGCCATCGCGGAACTCGAGGACCGAGGCAGACGTTTCATCGCAGGACGTTTCCACGCCCAGGATCGGCGAGAGCTCGGTCACGGCTGACGACGGGCGGGAAATGCTCAGGGGGCCGCCGCGGATTCGGTGACCCCGGCCGCGCCCGCGTCGGCGAGCAAGCGCTCAATACGGTCGCGGTTCACTGCGGAATTCCAGTCTTCACGGCCAATCACCCGGCGAGTGATGATCCCTTCCCTGTTGAGCAGAAAGCTCTCTGGAACGCCGGTGGTCTGGAACCGTTGTTGGATGGTGGTGGACGGGTCGTGGAGGATGTCGAACTCGAGCCCAAGCTCTTCGGCAAAAGCAAGCACCGGCCCGCTGCTTCCTTCGTCGATACTCACCGCGGCGATCTTGAAGCCACGGGGCGCCAGGTCGGCGTAGACGGCCTGCATATCCGGCATCTCGGTACGGCATGGGACGCACCACGTGGCCCAGATGTTGATGAGGGTCACGTGACCAGCGTAGCGATCTCGCAAAAAAACCCGCTCTCCCGTCGCAAGATCCGTGACCTGAAAGTCCGGCGCCCGGACCCCCGGTCGAATCTGATCGATTCCGGTTCCAATGCGCACCAAGGCGCCGGCACCCACCGCGAGGCCGACCACCAGCACCCCGACAATCATCCATTGCTTCGACACGTTGCTCACTACACCTCAATCGCACATGCGTGTTTGAGATCCCGGACCGCCTGGGCAGGATCGCGTGCTCCAAAGACCGCTGTCCCGGCCACGAAGGTATCGGCCCCCGCATCCCAAGCGGCTCGGATCGTCGTCGGGGTGATCCCTCCGTCCACCTCGAGCCGTGCCTTTGACCGCTGCCTGTCCAGTAAGGCGCGGACTCGCCGAATCTTGTCGGTCGACGACGGGAGGTATTCCTGACCCCCGAACCCAGGGTTCACGGTCATGACCAGCACCAGATCGATTTCGGCGAGGACTTCTTCAACGGCCGCCAGCGGGGTGCCTGGATTTAACGCAACGCCCGCAAGCATGCCGTGGTTCCGAATCGAAGCGAGGTGGCGCTGGAGGTGGACCGTTGCCTCTGGATGCAGGGTGAAGACGCTGGCCCCTTCCGCGGCGAACGCCTCAATATATCGTTCCGGCTGTTCGACCATGAGGTGGGTGTCGACCGGTCGGTCCGTCAGCGTGCGAAGCGCTCGGACCACCGGTGCTCCGAACGTGAGGTCCGGCGCAAAGTGGCCATCCATTACGTCAACGTGAAACCAATCCGCCCCGCCGGCCTCCGCCTGCTCGACGACCTCCCGGAGCCGCGCCAGGTCGGCGCTCAGCACACTCGGCGCAATGCAGCACTTCATGGACGCCCGGTCCTCGGAAATACGATGTTCACTCGACCTCCCAGTGGAGCCAGCGTGCCGGGAGCCGGCCGCTGGTCGATGATGCGGCCGTCCTCGCCCTCCGCCACCGCACGCCTCGTCACCCGGCCAACCCGGAGGCCAGCAGCCTCCACCAACTCCCAGGCATCCCGGTGGGTAAGCCCCACCAGATTTGGCACCGGGATATTAGCGGGTCCACGGCTGACGACCAATGTGAGCCGGGTACCAGGGGGCCTCGCGACTCCCGCCTGAGGCCGGGTGGCCACGACCGTCCCTGGGTCGGCGTGGGCCGCGATGGAATCGAGCGACCCCACCCGAAACCCGACCCCTTCGAGGACGGCCCGGGCCAGCGAGGCCTCGAGACCCACCACGTCCGGTACCGGATTGGATGGGGGGCCGGTGCTCAGCGTGAGCCGAACCACCGCGCCCGGCACCAGCGAGACCCCCGGAGGAGGGTCCTGCCAAACGACGGCGCCTGGCTCGAGCGTGGGGTGGGTCTCGGTCTCGATCACGCGTCCTCGGAAGCCCTGAGCGGTGAGTCGCTGCAGCGCATCCGTGCGAGAGTGGCCCAACACGCTGGGTGCGGGTCGGTCCGTCGCGACGACTGGGGCCGGATAGAGCCAAACAACGGTGACCAAGTACCCAAGTGCGGCGGCGAGCAGGACGAACAGCCATCCCCAACGGAGGGAGCGTCGACGCGGTCGCTGGGGTCTCTTCGGCGTGATGTGTCGGCGAACCTTCATGCCCGGTCTCGCCGGAGGCGGGCGGCGAAGGCTCCGTCGGTCCCGTGCACGTGGGGGAGCAACACCAAGTCGCCTGCGGGCGAGAGCACCCCATCAGGCATAGCCGTCGGGGGATCGCGGCGGAACTGCGGATGGTCCTTGAGAAATTGTTCGACCCGTTCTTCGTTCTCCTCGGGCTCGAGCGAGCAGGTCGCGTACACCAGCAGGCCTCCCTCCTCGACGGTGGCGGCCACTCCTTCGAGGAGCCGAGCTTGCCGACCCACCATCCGCTTCAATCCCTCGGCGGAGACTCGCAGTCGCGCGTCCGGGTGCCGAGCCATCGTTCCCGTGGCCATGCAGGGGGCGTCGAGGAGGACAACAGAGACGGGGCGGACCGGCGGTGCAGCCGCATCGGCCTGGACGAGAAACGTCCGCCCACGTCTCGCCCGGGCCACATTTTCCCTCAGACGAGCGAGCCGCTGGCGGTGCAGATCGGCTGCCACCACCGTGCGGGCGGGCCCAGCCAAGGCGAGCGTCTTGCCGCCGGGCGCCGCGCATGCATCGAACACCCACCCGTCCTGGGGTGGCTCGACAAACCGGACAACCAGGGCCTGAGACGGATCCTGAACCTGGAAGTCACCGGAGAGATACCCGGGCAGGTCCTGCGGGCGCCCAGCATGGACAATGAGTCCCGCTCCGAAGGGAGCAGATTCGTGCCGCACTCCCGCCTCGCTGAGTCGGGTCGCAATGGCGTCGAGATCTCGGCGGGCTGCTTGAAGGACGAGGTGTGGTTTGGTGTTGTTCCACTCGAGCAGTCGTCGTGCCTGGTCTTGACCGAAGCGCCCGACCCAACGATCCACGAGCCACCCGGGATGGGAGGTTCTCGAGGCGAGGCTTCCGGTCGCTTGGAGGTCATCGATTGCTGGTGGGGCTTGTGCCAGGTGTCGCAACACGGCGTTTACGAATCCCGCCGCCTTGGATCCTCGAATCGCCCGGGCAAGGGACACCGACGTGCTGACCGCGGCGTGTGCCGGGACGCGGTCGAGGAGCAGCAGTTGGTAGGCCCCGATTCGCAAGGTGTCCTTGAGCGGCACGGCGACAGTGTTCCACCCGCCCGTGACGTGCGGTGCCAGCCAGCGGTCGAGCTGCCTGCCGTTGCGGAGCACGCCAGCGGAGAGCTCATAGGCAAGCCGGCGGTCGATGCCTGAGAGGTCCCGGAAGGCCGATTCACACGCGCGTTCGAAGGCCGTGCC